>QHBM01000011.1 GCA_003244145.1 Chthoniobacterales bacterium | reverse complement strand
TGGGCCCACCAGGATTCGAACCTGGGACCAAGGGATTATGAGTCCCCTGCTCTAACCGCTGAGCTATAGGCCCGATTACGATGGTAAATGACGCGGCAAAAAGGATATTCATTGCCAATTTCACATGTCTGTTCTACACTTGCGGAATGAAGGCAAAAGCAAGCGATGGCAAGGCTGTGAAAACGTGGCGAAAAACACCCATTCCAAATCTCCTGCGTCATAAATCCGGTCTCTATTATGCGCGTATCACTCGGGATGGGAAACAGATTTGGCAGGCATTAAAGACCGCCAACTTCAAAGTTGCGGAATCCAAGCTTGCCGACTTCAAGAAAACTCAGCGTGAGCACAACGCAAATTCAGCCGCGCTCCTGCGCGGAAAAATGACGTTTGCCGATGCGCTCGCTGTTCACCTGGAAAAGCTGGCGAATGACGTTCAGGCAAAGCGGACGAAGCCGAGCACGGTTCACTATTGGAAACAGGTATTCAGGGCGCTCCTGAAAAACTGGCCGGACCTGCCAGAGCGCGATGTGAGGCGAATTGCCGTGTATGAATGCAAGCAATGGGCACAGGGATTTTCCGTTATCGCCTCCCCGACCCGCTACAACAACACGATTGCGGGACTGCGACATGTGCTTGAAGTGGCGAAAGAGGCGGCGCTGATTTATTCTAATCCAGCCGAGAAATTGGAGCGCGTTCCCGTCCGGCAAAAACAACTTGTGCTGCCGAGCGCCGCGCAATTTGAAAAAGTGGTCAATGCCATTCGCAGCGCAGGCGCATGGTGCTCCCGCGATGTTGCGGATTTTGTCGAGGGACTCGCGTTCACAGGAATGCGGAAAGGCGAAGCGAACGAGATCGAATGGCACGACCTGGATTTTGAGGGCGGCGAAATTATCGTGCGGGGCGACGCTGAGACAGCGACGAAAAATTGGAGCGTGCACCGCCTCCCGATGACACCAGACGCACGGGAGCTATTTTCACGGATGCGTTCGGAGCGCGCCGACGAATCAGAGTCTGAAAAAGTCTTCCGCGTCCGTGAAGCACAAAAAGCGCTCGCCAATGCTTGCAAAAAAGTCGGAACGCCCCGCATCACACACCACGACCTGCGGCATCTGTTCGCCACGACCGCGATTGAATCAGGCGTGGACATTCCGACCGTCTCGCGCTGGTTGAATCACAAAGACGGCGGCGCTTTGGCAATGCGGACTTATGGGCACTTGCGGCGCGAGCATAGCGCGGCAGCGGCGCTCAAGGTCAGCTTTAGACGGGCGGCGACGCAGAAGCTTGCGGCTTAAACGGACAATGAAACCAAAGAGAAAAATGGGGCGACCTGGATTCCCCGTGCCGCGAACGGTCCTAGAGGGATTTTTAATTGCCCTCTATGGCGAAGCAGGAGCTTCAGAAGCAATGCAAATTCTCCTGGATCGTGAGACTTTCGCAGCGCGAATAACCGAATTTGTGGAACAGCGGCGGAAAGCGGGTAAGAACCCGTTTGAGGAATTGGCTGAAGCAGAGCGGGCGCTTCGTCGTCCTATCCGAATGCTCAGCGAGGATGCTGCTTGTATTCGCCGATTCCGAGCAATCTTGTGTCGCGCGGGCTGCTACCGAAAGGACGCACCGCCTTTTGATGCGTCGCTCTTGAGGTCTTACTACAAACGCCACGGCGACACGGTCTCCTCAAGCACCTTATCGCAGATGGTTAAATGAGGACCCAGCTTTACAAGACGGTCTCTTACTTGCGGCGGAGCGAAAAGCCAACGACAGTTTCGACCGCGCGTTTCTTTGGTCGTCGCCCTTGCATTACCTTTCATAGCGCTTGCGCCTGCGGACGGGCACGATTTGAACGAGTTGCTTGTCAGCTGCGGGACTGGCGCGCATTTACGGAACGCGAACACCGTTGCCCGATGGCCGCGATTCGCGCACGTATCTGACGCACCTTGCCGAGTTGGAATCGGAAGCGAAAGGCAGCGAAGCGCGGTGCGTGGGGAAAGGAATTATCGCCGCGTCTGCCGTAGCCCAGGAGCACCGCAAAGCGTCCAGCGACGGTTGAATTCAGCCACCGGCCGTGGAATGGGCAAAAGACCTCGTTCCTGAAGGAACACAGTGGGCGACTTTCCCGTTGGATTATAAAGCGGCGAATACATGCTACCGGTCTCCCGCTTGAGCTTTTGGAGATAATTGCGAACGTCAGACTTCGTCCTGAACTGTAGCTTCTTTGTGCGTTTAGGTTGCATGTCTCGCTTCCGATGAAACAACAATCGGAGAACTGTGTCTAGTATTTATAATGAAGTCGCCCCTAGATCGCCTCGGCGCTTAAGTTTAACTGCCTCTGTCTGACGCGCGGAATGCCAACAGGAATGTCGGTCATGACAATGAACCGCAAATCATTGTCGAAGTGGCCCTGCAACCACATCACGCCATAGATCGCCCGTCCCCAAGCGGCGATCTCGGCCGTGGAATCGAACTGAAAGTGTCCGCGTGGGATGACGCTAACCCACTGCATCCCGCCATTCGGCGCACCTTCTCGGATCACGATTCCGTCATCGCCAGGAGGTGTCATTGTGCAGCAGCCTTCGGATTCAACGTTTGCTCGGCAGACGCGCTCGGATTGCGTGTGCTCGTTTCTTTAATGCTGGTCACCTTGATAGTGTCCACAGCCACGCTATCCGGCAACGAGGCGGCAACGCCTCTTTCTACAAAGGGCTTTAGGGCCTTCAAATCTGCGTAGGAAAGCACATGATTACGATTAAGGTCGATAGTGATTTTGAGACGAATGCTGTTCATACCCTTCTCGCGCGCATTATGCGCGCGCACGCGAGGGCAGCGCGCGCGCGTGCGTGAGGAACCGCTACAGTGAAAAAGTATTGGGAAATCATTGCCGACAAACTGAGCGCGTCCGGCTGGTCGTGGGGGGATGACGATTGTTTGCGACGTGCACACGGCCAAGCTGTTCGTTGTGGACGCGCACCGCGCAGATTTGCGCGGGCGTTACGTCGTGCGCTCTGACGAGCTGTTGACGGCGTTTCTGGAACGGGAACAGGCGACGCGCGGTGCATCGCTCATCGAATCATGACTACGGGACGATGCTGATCTGCGAAGCGTCCGTGATCTGCACGTGCGTCTGGTAATAGTACTTGTCGCTCTTCACCTTCATAAAGTAAAACCAAACCGTTTTGCGCTTTGCCGTGCCTGTAACTCGGATCTTCTTTCCCTTCAGCGCGAGGGCCGGATCGCCCCCGACCTTCCGCTCAAGCTCAGAGGCGACATCTCCGGTTAGTGCGATCGTCAAACATCGCTGATCGCGGTAGTCCTCTTCCGAATTGAGGTAGAGCGTACCATCTTCGCGATCACCCCGTCGAACTTCCATCTGAAAAGTCGCCGTCACACCTTCGGGCCGCTCGGCGGCGGCAACAATGGCCTGAATCGGTGTTAGGTCGGTCGTGGTACGCACACAGCCAGCAACGAACCCGAAAAGAACAAATAGGATCGCGCTGCAGGGGAACCCCCGCTTGAAAAACGAAAGCATGTATTCTCTTTTATCCGGCCGATTCTCCGAAAGCAACGACATTCCCGCCCTTCGGCGTGCCTGAAGTTGAGAATCACGAGATCGCCCGCCCACATTTTCCTCAACTTGGGAAAATCGTCACTTTCGATTCGCACCACTAGCGAACCTTCGCCGCTCGGAATTCGGCCGTCCTGTAGCTGAAGCGTGCGGCCACTTCGCGGCGCTTACCGCTTTTCGTGTCGTTCACCGTTCGGTAGTCGCGCCGTGAAACGAAGATGTGCGACGCGAGGGGGTCGTGCTCGGCTTTCATCGCCGCGACAGCGTTTTCGACTTCGCGGATCGCCTCAGTCAGCGTTGGGAAAGAATCATAAAGCGGATCTGCACGCATAATGTTCATCTGAACATGTCCCATGGGCAGCGTCAATCCCGTTCAGGCCTCAGCCCTGATGCCAGCCTTCCCCTCTTGAGCCTGGCTACAGGGTGTCGGAGGCTTCTTTATGAAAGCGGAAAAACGCGAAGAAAGTTTAATAAAGACGTTTTGGAAACTCGCACATGCGAAGCGTGCAGTGTTTCACGCGCTCACGACGTGCGATTTCTATCTCGACAACGTCGGTGATGACGACAATCACCCGATGCACGTCCCGCTTATTGCGTCGATCTGCGTGATGTATTCACGACCATTCACAGACAACCAAGGCGTCGGAATGATTTCGAGCAAGTTTCGGCAGCATTCTGACGAGCGACTCCAGAGGACGCATGATCTGCTTTGGGAATCCCGCAAACGATTTTATGCCCATAGTGACGCAACCGTTGCCTCGACCTCTACAACGGGCAGAAATGAAGCCCTCCAGCCAATAGACGTTGTGGTCACAAGGCAGCGGGGCGCGATGGAAGACCGCGATCTATTCACGTTCGGATATAATCTCCACGAAATGCGGTTGCGCGGCATCGTCATTCCGGACGTTCGCGATTTGTGTGTTGAACTTGATCGTCAGCTTGAAACCGAGATTGCTGCGACGATGGAGCAACTTTTCTCGCCAAAACTTCCTGATTTCAGTCAGCTTCTCGAACAAGCGGGCTGCGATCAGATTTTCGTAAGAGTTACTCACTCGAATTTGACGAAGCCCGTAGTTTCGACAGCTCCTCAGGGGTAAAATTTCACACTTCGTTCTACGACCGCGTATGAAATTTCCGCCGTCTGGGCGCAAAGCCGTGCAAACCAAAACTACATCTCACCTACAAAAACACAGGCTGAGCAAAGCGGCGCAAAATCACGAAAACGCCTGTTCTGAATTATGAGTCCCCTGCTCTAACCGCTGAGCTATAGGCCCGGCACGACCACGAATAAATCACGACCGATCCCGGATGACCAACCCCGAATACTCTCATGGCTGGTCTTTGAACTTCACCGGTTCGATCAGGTCAGGCAAAGTGCATTCCGAAAGATACGGATGGAGCGATATGATTATCTGATCGTGGGGGCCGGCTTCAGTGGCCTGGTTATGGCGGAGCGGCTTTCGTCGCAGCTCGGCCAGCGTTGCCTGATCGTGGAGAAGCGTGCTCACATCGGCGGCAATTCCCACGACGAATACGACGCGGCCGGAGTGCTTATCCACAGTTACGGTCCCCATTATTTTCGCAGCAATTCGTCGAAGGTCGTCGAGTACCTCTCGCAGTTCACGGAATGGCGGCAGGTTCCTTACCGGATTCTCTCATTCACCGAGGGCAAATACTGGTCGTTCCCGATCAATCTCCAGACCTTCGAACAACTTCTGGCACGGCCATCCACCACGGAGGAAATGGAGCAGACGTTGCGGAAATGGCGCGTGCCCATTTCGAATCCTTCGAACTCGGAGGAAGTCATCGTCTCGCAGGTGGGCCGGGAGTTGTATGAGAAATTTTTTCGGAATTATACCCGCAAACAATGGGGCCGGCCCGCGACCGAGCTGGATGCGAGTGTATGTGGCCGCATTCCCATCCGGACGAATCGCGACGACCGTTATCTCTCAGAAAAATTTCAAGCGCTACCGGCGGCGGGTTATCATCGGCTGTTTCAAAAACTGCTCGCGGCCACTCCGAATGTTTCCGTAATGCTCCGCACGAATTACCGCGAGGTCCTGTCGCAGGTGGAATTCAAACACATGATCTTCACCGGCCCGGTGGATGAGTTCTTTGATTACCGGCTGGGACGCTTGCCCTATCGCAGTCTGAGTTTCCAGCCCGAGTCCTTTAGTCCGGAGGCGTTGAAAGACCGGGAATCGATCGCCGGGAAAAAGGGATTCTGGCAGCCGGCCATGCAGGTGAATTATCCGAACGATTTTGATTTCACCCGCATCGTGGAGATCAAGCACGCCACCGGACAGGAGACGGAAAACACCACGATTGTGCGCGAGTATCCGCGACCGGGCGGACCGGACGCGGAACCTTACTATCCCATCCCGGCCCCGGAAAGCGCAGCGCTTTATCAACGATATCGAGAACTGGCCGAGGCCGAAAAAAAGGTGAGCTTCATCGGCCGCCTCGCTACTTATCGTTACTGCAACATGGATCAGGCAGTGGCCATGGCGCTGGCGGAATTCGAGCGTCTCAGGGACGCAACGGTTGCCTGATTACACGCACGCAGAATGAACGCAAAACCTCTTGGCGATCAGGGAAGCAATCTCTCGATCATGATCCCGACCTTCAATTGCGCAGGCTATTTGAAACAAACACTCGCCTCCTTGATGGCGCAGACTGCCGGTACGTCGGAGCGCGCTCAGATCGTCGTAGTCGATGATTGCTCCACCCGCGACGATCCGGCGGCGGTGGTCCACGGAGTGACGGCGGGCCGCGTCGGATTTCACCGGCATTCGAAGAATCTCGGCGTCTGCGCAAATCTAAACGCCTGTCTCGACCTCGCGGAGCGGGAGTGGATCCAAATTCTCCACGGCGACGATTACATGTTGTCGGGCGCCTACGAGGAATTCTCCCTGTGCCTCGATCAGTTCCCGGATGCGCTCGCGGTCTTTGCGCGTTGCGAGATCAGGACGTCGGATGATGAGTTTCTTCGCGAATCGCAACCTCTTGGACCGGGCGAACGCGGGCGCCTCTCCTACGATCCACGGCTGTGGGTGCGCAACCCGATTTATCCGGCCGGCGTCCTCCTGAACCGGCGCGTGACTGAAGTCGCCGGCAAATTCGACTGCACCTTCTCGCACGTGAACGATTGGAACTATTGGTGGCGACTCACGCGCACCGGCCAATGTGTTTACACGCGCGCTTGCGTGGCCGCCTACCGTGTCTCGGAAGAGGGGCACAGCTCCTCTTTGATTCGCAGCGGCCTGAATGTGGCGGAAGGATTAGAACAATTGGAGCGCCTCATCGCATCGCTCCGGGATGGACCAGAGACGACGCGGATCGCCAGCCACGAGTTATACGAAGGCGTTTACGAAACCGCTTTCGCACAGTGCTCGCGATTCGTCGGCGATCGCGAGGCGTTTCTCGCAAACTGGCGCCAGCTCAAACGAATGCCGAAACGTTTCCGCTGGCGAAAACGCAGGGCCCTCGCTCAGCTTCGGTGGCGTCACGTTCGGGAATTGGCCCGGCGGAAACGGCGCGCCGCCCAAGCCTCAAATCGAGCTTAGGAACGAAGAAAACTCTTACAAATTCGTGCCCGTTTGCGGGGCGGGTCTCGGCCTAAGGTTCCGTTCTTTCTCCGCCGCTTTAGCCGCAGCCGCATCCGCCGCGCTCGGCGTCTTGGGTTTGTTCTTAAGCGAACTCAACAGCTCCTTCGAAGGTGGTTTTGGCGGCCGTTTGTGAGTCTGAGTGCCGACCCGAATGACTTGACCGTTCACATACTTGTAACCGTCGGAGTGAACCCAGACACCATTGACGTTCGACCAGCCTTCGGTCAGCGGAGTGGCGGGAGAGAGCGTAACCAGGGGTTTGGACTTACGAACCCGCTTGGTCTTGGGGCCGGGCGTCGGAGTCGGCGCCGCGTTGAGCGCGATGGCAGCGGGAAATGTCATCGCGACGAGGAAAAGGAGAATGCTTCGCATCATAAATAAGTTCTAATTTTACAGTTCGCTCCGGGGAGCTTTTCAGAGGTCAGGCGGCGGTTGCGACCGCAACCGGGATCAAAGCTTCCGAAGTAGGAACTGCCGCGGGGACTCATTCATTGGCGAACGAACGGCAGATATGATCACGGGACGAGTTATCCTCCGTACTGCATGAAAATGCAAGCCAGGTTTTGTCACGTCACACTGCTTCCAACGGCGCGCACCTCTTTATGCATGACGCGCAAGACAACACAAACCGCTCGCTCGTCAGCTTCAATCTTTCGCCCGCGCCGTTCGTGCGAAATCGCCGAAAGCGCTTAGTTATAGGTGGCGATGAACCGATTTATCCTTAGCGCCTGCGCCCTGTTCCTGACAATTGCGGCGCAGGCCCAGAATTTGGTTGCGAACGATCCCAGCGCGGTTCCCGAGAATCTCGGGCTCGGATTGATGCAGCTCGTCGAGCTTTTCCAACAGGACCAAAACGGTCTCCAAAGCAGGATGGCTTCACCGCGGTCGATCATGTCGGACGCTTCCGGTCGCATCATCGTCAACATTCATCTCACTGGAGAAATTCCGACGCCCGATGTCGTCTCGAAGCTGACCGAGATGGGATTGGAGATAATGGCGGTAGATCCGCATTGGCGCGGCGGAGTCATTTCGGCCTGGCTGCCGCTGGCGCAGGCGATTACGGCCGCGAACCTGCCAGGTGTGCGCAGCGTCATGCTCGCACCGAGGCCGGTCCGCCGTCTTGGAGTAGTAACAGCCGAAAGCAGCGCGATGGAACACGCCGCGGAAGTTAACACTCCCGGCACAGTCACGGCGCAGGGTATCCTGGGTCGTGGTATTAGCGTTGGTCTGGTCTCGGATTCTTACGACGGCGCGACTGGAGTTCCGCGGGCAAGCGTCGGGGTGGCATCGGGCGATCTCCCCGGTCCTGGCAACCCCGATGGTTATACGCAGCCGGTTGTCGTTCTGAAAGACGATCCGAGCTCGTCCTCTACCGATGAGGGCCGGGCCATGGCGGAGATCGTGCACGATATTGCGCCGGCGGCGAAAATTTGTTTCTCCGCCGCGGGCAACACTCACACCATGATGGCAGCCAGCATCCGCAACCTTCGCACCAACCCGCAGACCCTTTGCGACGTCATCGTGGATGACATCGGTTTTCCGGATGAACCTTTTTTCTCCGATGGAGCCATCGCGCAGGCCGTCGATGACGTTGCGACCAGCAATTCGCTGCCCGGAAAAAAAGTAGCGTACTTCTCCGCCGCCGGGAATAGCACCAATCGCGGCTATGCAGCCGACGCTAACATCATTTCCTCGGCCGCGTCCCTACCCTATCGCGGCAACCTTCGCTTCGGCTCAGTGCCATCCGCTCTCTATGCCGGTGGCTTTCATAACTTCAGTTCGGATCAGACACCGGTCATCGTCATACCTATCACGACAGATAGCCAGGCCTCCGAAATCATCTTCCAATGGGACGATCCGTTTCTCTCCGGCTCGGTTACCAGCGACTACAACCTCCTTGTTTTCGACGAAAGCGGTAACTACCTCTCGACCGTTAGCGGCACCGACAACAGCTTCTCCACCGACGAGCCAATCGAGCTTGTTGATCTAAGTCCTGACACAAGCTACCAGGTTGTCATTAGCCTGCGCTCCGGTGCGCCGGCGAACGCGCGTCACCTGCGCCTTATCTCTTATGGCGCGGGATCGGTCACAAGCCCTTACTTCAGTAACAATGTCATTTCGCTTTTCGGTCATCCCGCGGCCGCCAATGCGAATGCGGTGGCGGCTTATGTTTACAGTAACAAGCCCGATGTCGTAGCTAACTACAATCCCGGGAAGAGTAACCCGCCCCCCGGGCCTTACGAACCGGCGCTGGAGTCGTTCAATGCCAGAGGCGGCAGCCTGCCGTTTTACTTCAACGCCCAAGGCCAGCGCCTCGCTTCGCCAGACATCCGGCTCAAACCGGAGTTTGCCGCGGCCGATGGAGTAGACACTTCGTTTTTTCCGATCGACGCCGGGTCGGATTACGATAACGACGGCTATCCCAATTTTTTTGGCACCAGCGCCGCGGCTCCTAATGCCGGCGCCTTCGCCGCGTTACTCCTGGAAGCGGCGGGCGGACCTGCCTCGCGCTCGCCCGCGCAATTGCGCGCCATCCTGCAACAGTCCACCAATCCGCACGACCTGGACCCGGATTACTCCAGGGCCCTTATGACGACGGCAGCGGCTTCTATCGATCTGACAGCCACGGGAGACGATAGCAACGCGAGTGCGACCAGCCCTACCTTCTTTACCGCGGGCTTTAGTGGTCAGGGTGGCGAGACACTTAATCAGCTAACGATTGACCTGAGTAACGCTCCGCTCATCTTCGATCCACGAACCGATTTGGGCTTTCCTTTTACCGTGGGACGAAACAATGGCGGCGTTTCGATCTCGCCCACGCTTTCGCCCGATCTTCGAACACTTACTCTTGATTTCGGCAATACCTTCACGTCAGGCAAAAGCATTTCCTTTGGTCTCGATCGCGACCTGGCCGTCACCAAGGCCAGCGGAAACTCCGCCGACCTTTTGGCCGGAGCGAGCGCGAGGGCGACGCTCGATTCCACCCAAGCTATCTACGGAGCTTTCGGCAATCGCCTTGGCAGCGGTTTTATTGCCACGGATGGTTACGGTCTCCTCGACGCGAGAATCGCGGTCGAATCCATTGTCGGCCATAAGTCCACTTCCCCAGGCGTTCCGGCGAATCTTGCCACGCGCGGCATCGTAGGCGGGGGCGAGAATGTTTTGATTGGCGGTCTCATTGTTCAGGGACCTAGCGTTAAGGAAGTAATTATCCGTGCGGTTGGGCCATCGGTTGGAATATCGGGCACGCTCGCTGATCCGGCCTTGGAGTTATACAACGGGAACGGACAACTAATGGCGTCGGACGACAATTGGCAGGATGATGCCAGCCAGGCCGCGCAAATCCAAGCCACCGGCCTTGCTCCCAAAGATCCACGAGAAAGCGCGCTAGTCGAACCGCTCGCTCCGGGTAACTACACCGCCCTGGTGCGTGGCGCGGGTAGCAGCAGCGGCACCGGCATTGCCCTGGTTGAGGTTTACGATCTCGATAACCAGCCGGCGCCATCGCGTTTGGCTAACATCGCCACGCGCGGCAGCGTGCAAACCGGAGATAACGTCATGATCGCCGGCTTTATCTTGTGGAACGGTCCGTCCAGGATCGTCGTGCGCGCGATTGGTCCTTCGCTCGCCGCGCTTGGTGTTACCGGCGTTCTGGCTGATCCCGCGCTCGAGCTTCACGACAGTCAGGGCAACCTTGTCATGGCGGATGACAACTGGCAGGAGAATTCTTCCCAGGCGATCCAGCTCCAAACCGTTAGCCTTGCTCCTAATAATCAGGTGGAAAGCGCCCTGGCGGTCACCCTTAATCCCGGCGCCTACACCGCTGTCGTTCGCGGCGCGCATGGCACAACTGGCGTCGCGCTGGTCGAAGTTTATAACCTCCAGTGAGGCCGTCTCCATAGGTTGACTGTTTGCGATTGACACCCGCATCTCGGGCGGCCAGCATCCGCTTATCCCCGGCAGAACAGATCGGAGTTTCGTCAAATGAACTACAGCGCTTCCATCACCGATTATTTCAAAAGCCCGAAATGGGTGATGAATACACTCCTGGCCGGGGTTTGTGTGTTCATTCCATTCGTCGGCCAGATCGTAATCAAAGGATGGCTTATCACCGGTTTCTGGGGCCGGGAGGAGGAGCGGTCCGAAACCTTCCCGGACTTTGATTTTAACAACTTCGGGAAATACCTCGAGCGCGGGCTATGGCCTTTTCTCGTGACCCTGGTGAGCAGCCTGGTCTTAGGACTGGTTATGGCTGTGGTTATCGTGCCGGTGATGATGATATTCAGCCTGGCTCTCCCCGGCCATAACAGCCAGGCAAGCGGGTGCGCCGCGGTTTTCATGTTTGGCTTCATGGTGGTTTTCTATCTTGCCATGATTGTCGCCATTATGTTTCTCCTAACTCCACTTACCTTGCGCGCCACTATCACTCAGGATTTTGGGCAATCCTTTAACTTCGCCTTTATAAAGCGATTCGTAACTCTGATGTGGAAGGAGATCCTGCTCAGTTCTCTTTTCCAACTGGTAGCAGGCATGGTGCTCGTCTGCATCGGCGCCCTGGCTCTTTGCGTGGGCATGTATTTTGCCATCGTGCCAGCTTACTTCTGCTGGATCCACCTGCACAAGCAGCTCTACCGCCTCTATCTTAGCCGTGGTGGTGAGCCCATCTCGTTAAGTCCCAAGCTGCGCGATTATCCCGCGCCGGCACCGGCAGCCTGACGCAATACTAAACCGGGACTTCTAAGGCACGGCGACAGAGCGCCGTGGCTACACCGAATGGTGCATCTACTTCTTAGTTGCCTGCGCGATGGCTTTGTCGAGCAACTGTTCCGCCTGCGGTTGATCGCCTTGGAATTCCCAGATCTCCTTGTCGAGAAGGTATTGGGCGGGCGTGGCGAAGTTCACGTTCTGCACGTTCGTAATCCTGGATTGCAGAGTGACGATGCCGGCCAGGGCGCCACCTCTGTTCAGGATCAATGGTCCGCCGCTATTCCCCGGACTTACCGGAGTCGACGTGCGAATAAGCGTTTCCTCTTTTATCTTGTCGAAGCGCGAGATAATTCCGGACGTGATGCTAAGACCCTCGCCCAGCGCATTACCGATAGCGATGCACGCCTCGCCCTCCTTGATCTGATCGAGGGGGCGGATCGGAAATTGATTCGGCGTCCATTTCCCTTCCAGCCTAACGAGAAGAAGGGCCAGGTCGACTTCGTTCTTCGCGCGGGCGACAACCAGGCAGTCGGCAAAATCCTTATCATGGGAAAATCTTATCCCGCACTTGTAGTCGCCCGTCATTGCTTCGGACGACTCAACGACATGCCAGTTGGTGGCCACGAGTCCGTACTCACTGTCGTTATACAACAAGACGCCTGTGCCGCTCGCACCATTCTCCTTCTTGTTAAAGGCCGATTTCTTTTCTGTCCAGGTCGTCCGCACTTCGAGCACTGACGACTTGTAGACGTCGCGCAATTCCTCGGCGGTGAAGACGCGGTCGTGCGATTGAGAGAGCTGGGTGGTAGTGGTCGTAGTTGGTTGTTCCGGGCTGGGCTCCAAAGTTTTCTTCGTCCCCGGGGTGACGATTTGAAAGACGACGAAGCCCAATATCCAAAGACCCACCGCGGCCAGGAGCGGAAAGCCCCACCGCGCCTTTTCTCTCTTAAAGGTGGTATCGACGTAACGAATCTGCGGAAAGGCCGAGAACGCTATCCAGGCAACCGTATAGAGCATCCAGATGAGAAAGCTGAGGCCGTTCGGCGAATAGAAGACCAGGCCCACCACGATGAACCCGAGCCAGAACCACGGCGCCGCCATCAAGGCGCGACGGCGTCGCCTCATTTTGAGCCAGTTTCTCCAAATGATGAATCCGCCGAAGGTCGGTGAAAGAAAGAGGCTGCCCAGAATAGCCATGTAGGGGCTCCAGATCGTTTCGCCTGCTGGTGGCTGACCGGGTAAAATCGGAGCTCCGGATGGCGAAACCGTCGGCAGCGGAGGCGGGCCCGCGGCGGCAACGGGCGTCGAAGGTAAAGGCGGCGGTGTCGACCGCGGCGGAACGGTCTTCGGTTCCTGATTACCCCCGCTCTCCTTTACCGCTTCCGATGAAGCCGTCTCGCTCGCAGTCGGTTTCGACGCAGCGGGTAACGCCGCGAGGAATTCGGAGATTGGTTGCCAGGCAGATTTCGCTTCGTTCCAGGCGAGATCGGTGGAGCTGAAGCTGCCGACAGCGATTTTCTCCCGGATGTCGGATTCGGAAAACCGTCCTGCAAATGCCCCATTCCGATGAATCCATATCTCCATGCCGCCTTTCTACGAAGGCAGCCGGTCGCGTGCAACGAAATACTCGGATCGTTAGAGCATGTTGACCGCGCCGCAGTTCGGGCAGGTGTAAGCTTGCTCACTGGGGGGCGCCAAAGGTCTGGTCAGAAATTTTTGGCAGTTCCAGCATTTCACCCAGAATGGGCTCACGTGGCCGGTCGCCTCCTGAGATTTTTCCGCCTCCTCGTCCGGCGCCAGGTCCAGCTTGCCAATCTGGTCCGCGGGGATCACGCGGTCCGGTTTCTTGCCCATCACATGTTTGCGCTCAGTCATCGAGAAGGTTCTCCTTGGTCACAGTCGTCTAAACCAGAGCCGTGAGTTGGTAAATTCAAATCGCACCTTCGGTTGTCGATTGTGATTTATGGAACGGGTGCATAAGCTCGGATTTCAAATGAAGACGCAACCGAAGCGCACTATTGCAGAACTCAAGGAACTTCGGGAATTGACGGGGGACGAGAATGGCGCTCAGCGAGTGGCCTTCACCCAAACATGGGCCAGAGCGCGCGCCTGGCTGCGGCGGAAGCTGGAAGAATTTTCTTCGGAGATCCACACGGACGAGGCCGGAAATCTTTGGGCGACTCTGTGCGGTGAATCCGACCGAGCGCTTCTGCTTGGCGGGCACATTGATTCAGTGCCGAACGGCGGCTGGCTTGATGGTTGTTTGAATACCCTCGCCGGCGTCGAGATTCTTCGCCGCATCAACGCCCAATACCACGGCAAACCTCCGGTGACGGTGCGCCTGGTGGATTGGGCGGATGAAGAAGGCGCGCGTTTCGGCAAGAGCCTCTTCGGGTCGTCAGCTTGCTCGGGTCATCTGGACATGGACGAAGCGCGTGCCTTGAAAGACAAAGAAGGCGTCGTTCTTCCCGCCGCCCTCAAGCAAAACGGAATCGATTTCGAGAAAGTGAAGGAATGCCGAAAAGAGCTGGCGAACGCCGCGGCCTATCTCGAGCTGCACATCGAACAAGGTCCCGTGCTCCTCGATCTGGATCGGCCGCTCGGGACGGTGCTCGGAACTTTCGGCGTTGAGCGTCACGCGATTACCTTCCGCGGCCAGGCCGCGCATTCAGGGAGCACGCCGATGAACAAACGGAAGGACGCTTTTCTCGCCGCGGCGAAAATGAGTCCGGAAATTTATCGCATCACGGAGCGGAACGGCGGCGTTTGCACGATCGGCTCCTGCACCACCAAGCCCGGGATCGTCACCAGCGTGGTCGAAGAATGCCGCATCACGCTCGATCAGCGCCATCTCGACGGCGAAGCGCTTGGCCGAATGTTACTGGAAGCCAAGGAAGCAAGTGAGCGCTTCGCGAAGGAAGGAAACGTCGCCGTTTCGTGGGACCGGCTCTGGCAAATCGAACCGATCTTGTTTAACGAAGACCTGATCGCGCTCTGCGATGAAGCGATCTCCGACACCGGCGCCGCCCCCCATCGGCTTCCCTCCGGTCCGCTGCATGATGCCGCCGAAGTCGCGCGGGCGGGCGTTCCCACAATTATGATGTTCGTGCAAAGCCTGCACGGCATCAGCCACAACAAGATCGAGGACACGAAAGAGGAGCATCTCGAGATAGCCGTAACAGCATTCGACCGATTGACCGACAAAGCGATCCGGTGGATCGAGTCCCGCGACCGCGGGACCGCTCGATGAGGCGCTACGCCACGACGGTGCGGACCACCTTCGCCACGGCGCGCTGAAGAAGAAATCGACCGATTCGACGCGAGAAAAACTCGCGCACCCGAGCGATCTGCGACTGCTGCAGAAGACGTTCGGTCGCCGTCCGAACGCAGAGAGATGCGGAGACGAGCGCTTTCTGCCGTCATTTCGGTTCGCGTTGAGCCGATCTTCTGGTAATCATCTTCGCAATGGCTCACGCATTTCCAGCCGAAGAAATCGCGACCTCCTCTGCGGCGCCGAAGCGTAGAATTTCCGCAGATGCGAACAAGCTGGGCAATGACGATCGTGCCGCACACGATTGGTATCGCTTTGTTCTTTCGTACCCGCCGCACTTGGTGCGCGACTACCTGAAACGCCTCCCAGCGCCTGCTGGGCAACAGGTGCTCGATCCGTTTTGCGGAACCGGCACAACGGTCGTCGAGTGTAAGAAACTGGGCATTAGCAGCGTTGGCGTCGAAGCGCACCCGCTCTCGCATTTCGCGAGTTCGACCAAGATTGACTGGGCCGTCGATCCAAATGAGCTAGAAGACTCGGGGCGCCGTGTCGCCGCGGCTGCGCTTCGCGAACTCGAAAAGGATCGAATTGTTGACGATCCATCCCCTGCGCTGATCGCGGAAATGCCGGATCGCGCTAAGCTCCGTACGTTGCAGCCGGAGTTGGAGAATCTGATTCTGAGGAATTCGATCAGCCCACTCCCGCTCCACAAAGCGTTGGTGCTGCGAGACGCGATTCGATTAACCGGCGGTGACCGTTGCCAGTCTCACCTTCTGCTTGCGTTGGCGAAGGCGCTTGTGAGCTCAATTGGCAATCTTCATTTTGGTCCGGAAGTGGGCGTTGGCCCGGCCAAGGCTGACGCTCCCGTCATTTCTCCATGGTTGCGTCTTGTGAACCAGACGGCGGATGATCTTCGTCTTCTCCAGCCTCGCGCGAATGTGCCGAGCCACGTTCACCACGCGGATTCGCGAGACATCGCGAAGCTCATACAGCCGCATTCGATCGATACGGTGATTACGTCGCCGCCGTATCCGAATGAGAAGGATTACACGCGCACTACGCGGCTTGAGACGATCTTGCTCGGCTTCATCACGTCGAAGAAAGAACTCCAAGCGTTGAAGCGCACGATGGTTCGATCGAACACGCGTGGCGTTTACAAGGAAGACACCGACCACCATTCCGTCGCTGATCACCCGGAGATTCAGCGTATCGCCGCAGCGATTGAGGCGAGGCGAATCGAAATGGGGAAAACCAGTGGATTTGAGCGGCTGTATGCGAAGGTTACCAAACTTTATTTCGGCGGTATGGCCCGGCACTTTGCCGATTTGCGTGCGGTTCTCCGGCCCGGGGCACAGCTCGCATACGTCGTCGGCGACCAAGCTTCGTACCTTCGCATCATGATCCGCACGGGCCAGATTCTCGCGTCGCTTGCTGGGCAGTTAGGCTATGAAGTCGTGAGTATTGATTTGTTCAGAACTCGGTTGGCTACCGCCACCCGCGAACAGCTTCGCGAAGAGGTCGTCGTCTTACGTTGGCCAGGAACGAGGGAATAGCGAAAGTTGTGGCCACTGTTGAACCCGCCGCCGACGTGCCGAATAGGTACGTGCAGATCATCGAACGAATATTCGCCGATCGCTATGTCGCTGGCGCTAAGGAAATCGGTTTCAATCGCTCCGAGATCGAGCGCGTTGCGAAACAACTGAAGATCCGCCTTCCGAAGAACATTGGCGACGTTATCTACAGTTTCCGTTATCGGGTCGCTCTACCCGCGTCGATTGCTTCTAAGGCGCCGAAAGGTTTTCATTGGCTGATCCGGCCGAAAGGAAAGGCACTCTACAGCTTCAGTTTATCGCCGCGCGTTGACATCGCGCCGAATCCGCTGATTGCGGAAACGCTGATCCCGGATTCGACCCCCGGACTCGTAAAAAAATACGCGCAGACCGACGAGCAGGCGTTACTCGCAAGACTACGCTATAACCGCATAATTGATATCGCGACGGGAATTACGTGTTACTCGATCCAGAACCACCTTCGCACATTCATCAAAGAAATCGGACAAGTGGAAACGGATGAGCTTTATGTCGGTGTTGATAAGAATGGCAGTCACTACGTTCTGCCCGTGCAAGCGAAAGGTGGTCGTGATCGGCTGAATATTGTCCAGATCGAACAAGACTTCGCTCTGTGCGCGAGCAAGTTTCCCTACCTGATTTGCCGAGCTATCGCTGCTCAATTCATGGCTGACGAGCGGATCGCGATCTTCATTTTCGAGAATTCACCCGCAGGGCCGAAGATGGCGAGTGGCGGCGAATTGCACTACACACTTGTTAAGCCTGACGACGTAACACCGGAGCTTCTCGCGACGTATCGAGAGCGGCTACCTCGAGTAATCTAATGCCGGCGAACTTCCAAAAATTCTCCGTCATTCATCAGCACGTTAAGCGCGTCAAGGCGAGCTTCGGTCTACCAGAATTTAGTGACGCCTTCCCATTCGTGCTCCTGCCGCTCGTTCTAGATTTACGAGAAGATGAAGTCGAGGACTCGATCACCGACAACTCATTTCAGAAAGCTCGCGGGAAGCCGGGTGGGCATGATCGCGGCACGGATGCGATTGTGATCAACACAGATGGGTCGCAATCCACCATCCATTTCTTCAACCTGAAGTATTCCTCTACGTTCGAGAAGACTGGAAAGTTCTTTCCATCCACCGAAATCGATAAGGTGGTGGCCTTCATCCGCGCCGTCCTGTCGAAAGACGTGTCTCTTCTCGGGGACACCAACCAAGCGCTGACCGATAAAGTGCACGAAATCTGGGCGGAACTCGCCGATCGACCGACAAAATTTGTTGTTCATTTTTGCTCGAATCTCACGGACGGCTTCGCCCCAGATGAAGAGGCTCGCCTGAAGAGCACCCTGGCAGAGTTCAGCACGTTCTCATACACCATTGAGACGCAGGCAAGTATTGCCGCACGCCTAGCGGACAAAAACCGATTCAAAATTGATGGAAAATTTAAAGGGATTCACAAGAACCTATTCGAGCTTTCAGGCGGCAACGTTCGCGCTCTCATCGTGCATGCAGAAGCGTCCCAAATTTTTGCGGCTCCTTTGTGCTGACGCTGCTCTTCGCGGCGAGCCATCAAATACCGACCTCACCGCGTTAGCAGCCTCGAAGCTGGAAGAGATCGCCTTTGATGACAACGTTCGCATTTACCTAAAGCAAAAGCCGAAGGTTAATCAGAACATTAAAGCTACGGCCCTTTCTTCGGAGAATGCGAAATTCTTCTACTTCAACAATGGGCTGACGATGACGTGTGATCGACTCGATTACCCTACAAACACTAGCGGTCCCATCATAACTTTGGAGAACGTTCAGGTTGTGAACGGCGGACAAACTTTACACGCGCTGTTCGAAGCATTCACTACGAATCAAGGTGCTATTTCCCCGATTGAGCTCCTCTGCCGGATCTATGAGACAAAGGACCGCGAGCTCAGTTCACGAATCGCGGAACGGACTAACAGCCAGAGCCCAGTAGCTACCCGCGATATTCACTCGATAGATATTGAGCAAATTACGCTCGAGCGAGAATTCGAGGCGCTCGGGCTGTTCTATGAACGAAAGAAAGCACAACACGCTGGGAAGCCCGCAGACAAGAGGGTCGATGCGGAGAAGTGCGGGCAAGTCTATCTAGCATTTTATGAAGACATGCCCTTAGAAGCGAAGAACAGAAAAGGCATCATTTTCGGCGCAAAATACGACACTATCTTTAGCTCAACAACGAACGCGGAGAAGTTATTGCTGCCATTCGAACTTTTCGACGAGATTGAAACGTTTCGCGCGCATAATGCCACGGGGCAGCGAGCTTGGCTCGCGTACGCAAGCTATCATATCCTCTTTGCACTCAAGAAGGTTGCGGAGAAGAAGAAAATCGGTCTGACGTATGGCAATCGCGCGAAGATTTCCGGCCTTTTAGACAAGGCGATCACAGCTGTCAGGAAAGCGCGAAAGGCGGAGCGGGATTCTCTGAGCAACGCCGGAGCAGATTTCGCGGACGTACTTTATTTCAAGCAGAAGAAGGCAGCAGACCAAATAGCGGCTGCTGTCTGAACGCTAAGCGATTGCGGAGCGGCGCATGTTCACGAAGCTGGGCCAGGATCACGTAGAGTAGGACCATTCTGGACGGAACTTCCCTTCGCGCACAGCAGCGCAATGCCGAGCCAATAGCCCACAGGGAAACTCATGCCGAGGCCGACAAAGCGATCCGGTGGATCGAGTCCCGCGACCGCGGGACCGCTCGATGAAGTGGTGGCGGCGGCGAAATGAAAAACATCGCGCGACGGAGCACGCGATCCACCTTGCCCCCACAGCGCCGGAAGCCCCATAAAATTTTATCGAGTTTCTCGGGCAAATCGAATAAACAACAAGGTTCACTAGAAAGAGGAGCACTATGCCGACACTCGCCACTACCGTTGATGGCCTGAACCTGCCGAATCCATTCGTCATCGGATCGGGACCGCCGGGAACGAATCTCAACGTCATTACCCGCGCTTTCCGCGAAGGCTGGGGCGCGGTCATCGCGAAGACCGTCAGCCTCGATTCTTCAAAGGTCGTCAACGTCGCGCCGCGCTACGCGAAGTTTCATGCGCTCGATCGCAAGGACATCGTCGGCTGGGAAAACATCGAGCTGATCAGCGATCGCCCGTTTAACATCTGGCTGGACGAATTCAAAAAATGCAAGGATCAGCACCCGGACGGGGTCCTGATCGCGTCCATCATGGAAGAATACAATCGTGACGCGTGGACGGAGATCGTCGAGCGCTGCGAAGGGGCCGGGGTGGATTCGTTCGAGTTGAATTTCTCCTGCCCACACGGATTGCCCGAACGAAAAATGGGCGCGGCCATGGGCGAAAATCCGGAGGTCGTCGAAGAGGTCTGCGGCTGGGTGATGTCGGTGGCGAAGAAACCGGTCTGGGCGAAGATGACGCCGAACGTGACTCGCATCGCCGAACCGAGTCGGGCGGCATTCCGCGGCGGCTGCCAGGGCGTGAGCGCGATCAACACCATCCGCAGCATCATGAGCGTGAATCTCGAAACGCTGCGGCCGGAGCCGACGGTCGAGGGATTCACTACCCCGGGCGGTTACTCCGGAAAAGCGGTGCGGCCGATCGCGTTGCGCATGGTGATGGAAATCGCGACGATGATCCGGAGCGAGTTTCCCGGTCGCAGCCTGTCCGGCATCGGTGGAATCGAAAGCGGCGACGATGCGGCCCAGTTTATCCTGCTCGGCGCCGACACGACCCAGGTCTGCACCGGCGTGATGAAGTTCGGCTACGAGTCGGTGAAACGAATGTGCGACGAGCTGCTCGCCTTCATGGAGAAACACAAGTTCGAGACCCTGGCCGATTTCAAAGGCAAGAGCCTCGATTATTTCACCACCCACGCGGAGCTCGTGCGCATGCAGGGCGAGCGCAAGGCGAAGGAAAAGGCGGCAGCCGCCGAGAAAGCCGCAGCCGCCGAAGCGCCGCAGAAGATGGTGGCCGCCGACGGCGAGTGGAGCGGCGACGATTTCGTGAAACAATCCGACGCATTGGCGCGAGGGTAGCCAATGCCTTTGACCGCTTGCCCCGTTTTCATCGACGGCGAATGGGATGCCATTCGCGATGTCGGCACGTCTCCTGTTTTTAATCCGTCACGCGGCGACACCATCGCCGAAGTGCCGATGTGCGGCGCCGATGTCGTGAACAACGCCGTCGAGGCAGCTGCGGCGGCATTCCCGGCTTGGCGGGATACGCCAGCGATTGAACGGGCGCGCCTCTTCTTTCGTTACCGGCAACTGATCGAAGAGAATTTCGATCGCATCTGCGAGAGCGTGTCGCGCGAACACGGCAAGACGCTTGCGGAAGCGCGCGGCAGTGTCTATCGCGGGATCGAAAACGTGGAGTACGCCTGCGCTGCGCCGACGTTACTTATGGGCGACACGCTTGAGAACCTGGCCCGCGGAGTGGATTGCGAGACGATGCACCAGCCGCTGGGTGTTTGCGTCGGCATTACGCCATTCAACTTCCCCGCCATGGTCCCGATGTGGATGTTTCCGCTCGCGCTCGTTTGCGGAAACACCTTCGTCCTGAAGCCGAGCGAGAAAGTTCCGCTGACAGTCGTGATCCTGATCGAACTGCTCGAAAAAGCCGGCCTGCCCAAAGGCGTGCTCAATGTCGTTCACGGCGGCCGCGAATGCGTGGACGCATTGCTGACGCATCCGAAAGTGAAAGCGATCTCGTTCGTCGGCTCGTCGCCGGTGGCGAAGTACATTTTTGAAACCGGCACGCACCACGGCAAACGCGTCCAGGCAAATGGCGGCGCGAAAAACTACATCATCGTCATGCCCGACGCCGATGTGATGCGAACCGTAGAAGCTCTTTCGACGGCGGCGTTCGGCTGCGCGGGCGAACGCTGCATGGCGGGATCGACCGCGATCACGGTCGGCAAGGCGGCCGATTACGTCTTGCCCTCACTCGTGGCCGCGGCGCGCGCGATCAAAGTGGGCCCGACCGATGCGAAGACACAACCGGACATGGGACCGGTCATCACCGCGCAGCATCGCGATCGCGTGTTCAGCCTCGTCGCGAGTGGAGAGAAGGAAGGCGCGAAAATCATTGCTGATGGCCGCGATGTTCGCGTGCCCGAGGCGCCGAATGGTTTCTACATGGGCGCGACGATCGTCGACCAAATTCAGGACGACATGACGCTGGCGCGCGAAGAAGTTTTCGGCCCGGTGCTGAATGTAATGCGGATGGAAGATCTCGATCACGCGATCGAGGTCGCGAACAAATCCGCTTACGGAAATGGCACCGCCATTTTCACGAACTCCGGCAAAGCCGCGCGCGAGTTCAAGAATCGCGTCAAAGCCGGCATGGTCGGGATCAACGTCGGTGTCCCCGCGACGATGGCGATGTTCCCCTTCACCGGTTGGGACGAGTCGTTCTACGGCGACCTGCACATTCAGGGCAAAGAAGGAGTGCAGTTTTATACGCAGCAGAAAGTTGTGACCACGCGCTGGTTCGGCGAAGGCGTCGGCGACGTCTGGAAGAAGTAACGGCCACGGATTAACACGGATGAAACACGGATTTGCTTTCTTCATCCGTGCCCATCCGTGTTAATCCGTGGCTAAATTTTCATGTCACTTCTAATCAAAGGCGGCGAGATCGTCACCGGAACGGAGCACTACATCGCAGACATCTACTGCGAGCATGAACGCATCACGCATATCGATCGCTACATCGAGGCGCCGGCAGGTGCCGAAGTGATCAATGCGAGCGGGAAGTATGTCTTCCCCGGTTTCATCGATCCGCATGTGCACATTTATCTCCCGTTCATGGGGACGTTCTCAAAGGATACCTACGAAACGGCGAGCAAAGCGGCGCTGGTCGGCGGCACGACGACGTTGATCGAGATGGTGTGCCCTTCGCGCGAAATGAGCGCGGCGCAAGGGTTCCGTCTTTGGCAGGAGCAGGCCGCGGGAAAATCGGCGTGTGATTACACGTTTCACATGGGGGTGACCCGCTTCGACGACGAGAACGCGAGTCAACTGCGCGAGATCGTTGCTGCCGGGATTAGCTCGTTTAAGATTTTCCTCGCTTACAAGGGCGCGTTTGGAATCGACGATGCCGAGCTCTATCAAACACTGAAGCTCGCGAAGGAACTCGGCGTCATTGTCACGGCCCATTGCGAGAACGAAACACTCGTCGCCGAGCGCCAGAAAGAATTGCTGGCTACCGGGAAAACCGGACCGGAGCAACATCACGAAAGCCGGCCGCCGCGCGTGGAGGCCGAAGGCGTCCATCATTTAATGACATTCGCCGAACTGACCGGCGCACACGTCTACATCGTGCACTTGAGTTGCGACGAAGCTCTGCGCGAAGCGCTCGCGGCCCGCCATCGCGGCGTAAACGTTTGGATCGAAACCCTGATTCAATACCTGGTGCTCGACAAAACGGACACGGAACGGCCCGAGTTTGAAGGATCGAAGTTCGTCATGTCGCCGCCGCTGCGGGACAAAAGCAATCAGCCGGTTCTCTGGAATGGTTTGAGCAGCGGCGAAATCCAAACCGTGGCGACCGATCACGCGCCATTCGATTTCAAAACGCAGAAGCCCATGGGCCGCGACGATTTCACGAAGATCCCCAATGGGATTCCATCTCTCGAGGATCGGGTGAACTTGCTCTACACGCACGGCGTGAAGGCTGGCCGGCTCGATCTGCACACCTTCGTGAACGTCGCGAGCACGAACGCGGCAAAGACCTTCGGACTTTTCCCGCGCAAAGGCGCGATCCAGATCGGCGCGGACGCCGACCTCGTCATCTACGATCCGGAATATCGCGGCACGATTTCGGCGAAGACGCAGACGATGAATGTGGACTACAGCGCGTTCGAAGGCTGGGAGATCGAAGGACGGCCCAGCGTGGTCACTGTGCGCGGGGAGGTCGCGGTGCGCGAAGGGAAGTTCGTCGGCACGATTGGTCGCGGGAAATTGCTGGCTCGCGAAGCGACCCATTCCTAGAGATGCACCGGCCGATCACGCGACGCCGGTTCGTTGACCTCGGACTTTGGAGCGCCGCCGCGATGCTCTGCGCGCAAACCGGAACGACGCTGCAGGCGCAAACCAAACGCGGGGCGCGACTGCGAGCACGGCCTGCGAAACCGAAATTGCGGGCAACACTAGGCCGGCATTCTTTCGGCCTGGCCACGGGGCGGGATGGGTACCTTTCGATCCCGGCGGGATACACGCCGGAGAAACCTTTGCCATTTATCCTCATGTTGCATGGCGCTAATGGAAGCGCGGGCCTGGAGAAGTTTTGTGAAACAGCCGCCAACCAGGGAATCGCGGTCGCCGTGCCAGATTCGCGCGGGCGCACCTGGGATCGGATCAAAGGTTCATTCGGGCCTGACATCGATTTTCTCGACCGCGCTCTTGCCTACACCTTCGATCACGTTGCGGTCGATCCACACCGAATCGCTATTGCAGGATTTTCGGATGGCGGTTCCTACTCGCTCTCCGTGGGCCTATCCAACGGCGATCTTTTCACGCACGTGATCGCCTACTCGCCGGAGTTCGTTTCCGCGCCCCTCCGGTACGGCAAGCCGTCCATCTTCATCGCGCATGGCGTCCAGGACCAGGTGTTGTCGGTCAATCTAACCGAGCAGATCGTGCGAAAATTGAAGGACGCAGGTTACGCGGTCGAGTTCAAGGAGTTCACCGGCGGCCACATAATGAGGCCGGATTTGGTTAAGGAATCGCTGCGCTGGTTCGCTGGTAGTCGGTAAGAGAAGAATTCGAGCACGAGCATGAGCACGATCGAGAATAAGGAGAGCCGGCTTTACAATGCCGATCTCGCGCCGGTGCCGCCGGAGCGGCGGACATGGGGCGTGGCGAGTTACGCGGCGCTCTGGATTTCCATGTCGGCTTGCATCCCGACTTACATGCTCGCGTCGTCGCTCATCGGGGGCGGGATGAATTGGTGGCAGGCCATCATAACCATCTTTTTCGGCAACCTCATCGTACTGGTTCCGATGATTTTGAATGCGCACGCCGGTACGCGATACGGAATTCCGTTTCCGGTTTTTTGCCGCGCTTCGTTCGGCACTTTCGGCGCGAACGTTCCGGCGCTGATGCGAGCATTCGTCGCGTGCGGCTGGTTCGGCATTCAAACGTGGATCGGTGGAAACGCGATCTACAAAATTCTCGCGGTCTTCGTTCCATCCATCGCGGCGGCGGGCGCGGCGTCGGCCTTCGGCATCACGCTGCCGCAGTTTCTTTGTTTCCTCTTTTTCTGGGGCATCAACATGTTTGTCGTTTACAAAGGGATCGATTCGATCCGCATTCTGCTGAACATCAAAGCACCGCTGCTCATCGCGCTCGGGCTGCTCCTGCTTTGGTGGGCCTATCGCAATGCCGGCGGCTTCGGTCCGATTCTCTCGCAGCCGTCCGCTTTCGACCCGGGTCAACCAAAGAGCGGCCAGTTCTTTGCCTTCTTCGTTCCCGCACTCACCGGCATGATCGGTTTCTGGGCCACGCTCTCGCTCAACATTCCCGATTTTTCCCGCTACGCCCGCTCGCAACGTGATCAGGTTGTCGGCCAGGCACTCGGACTTCCGTTCACTATGGCGTTGTACGCGTTCATCGGCGTCGCGGTCACGTCGGCGACCACGATCATCTACGGTCAGACGATCTGGGATCCGGTCGATGTGTTGACTCGTTTCAAAAACCCGGTTGTGCTCGTGGTGGCGATGCTTGCGCTCTGCATCGCGACGCTGGCGACGAATATCGCGGCCAACGTCGTGAGTCCGGCGAATGATTTTGCGCATCTCGCGCCGCACCGCATTTCGTTTCGGATCGGCGGCCTGATCACCGGGTTGCTCGGGATCGTGATGATGCCGTGGAAACTCGTGGCCGATCCGTCCGGCTACATTTTCACCTGGCTGGTTGGTTACAGCGCGCTCCTCGGCCCGATCGGAGGAATCATGATCGCGGATTATTTTGTCTGGCGCCGGCGCCAGCTCGACGTGGAAGATCTGTATCGCGCGGATGGCCGCTATCGCTACACCAACGGCATTAGCTTCGTGGCGATGATCGCGCTGCTCCTCGCCGTGCTGCCAAATCTCCCGGGTTTTTTGGTACAGGTGAAACTCCTGGACGCGTCCACTGTCCCCCACTTTTTCGTCGCGCTTTACGATTACGCGTGGTTCGTTGGCTTCGCGATTGCCTTCGCCGTATATCTCGCCTTGCGCTTCGCCACTACTCCACATGAAAACACCAGACCTGCCGCCATTTGATCATCAACCCAAGCCCTACGCCGGCCCGTCGGCGGATGAGGTCTTGCGATTGCGGAAACAGTTCCTGAATCCGGGGATTTTTCTCTACTACAAAAAGCCGCTCATGCTGGTGGAGGGAAAAATGCAGTACGTTTGGGACGAAACCGGAAAGCGCTATCTCGATGCGCTCGGCGGAATCGTGACCATCAGCGTCGGGCATTGTCATCCCGAAGTGGTCGAGGTGGCGCGGAAGCAGAACGAATTGCTCCAGCATTCCACCACCATCTATCTTCATCCGAACATCGGAGCCTACGCGGAGAAACTGGCGGCGAAGATGCCGGGCGATTTGAAGGTTTGTTATTTCGTTAACTCCGGTTCGGAAGCGAACGATCTCGCGATCCTGATGGCGCGCGCTTACACGGGCAACTATGACGTCATCGCTCTTCGCAATGCCTACCACGGCGGCAACGCCTCCGGCATGGGCCTCACGGCGCATCACACCTGGAAGTTCAATGTCCCGCACAGTTTTGGCGTGCATCACGCGATCACGCCCGATCCGTATCGCGGAGTCTGGGGCCGCGACGACGCGGAGGCGGGAAAGAAATATGCAGCGGATGTTGAGAACCTGATCGACTACGCCACGCCCGGTCAGATCGCAGCGTTCATCGCCGAATCAATTCAAGGCGTCGGCGGCTGCGTGGTTTTTCCGGATGGATATTTGAAACATGTTTACGAACATGTCCGCGCCGCCGGCGGCGTTTGTATTGCCGATGAAGTGCAAGCCGGTTTCGGACGCACCGGGACACACTATTGGGGATTCGAAACGCAGGACGTTATCCCCGATATCGTCTGCATGGCGAAAGGCATCGGCAATGGCGCGCCGCTCGGAGCCGTCGTGACCACCCCGAAGATTGCAGCTGCCTTGTCGCAACGAATCCACTTCAACACTTTCGGTGGCAACCCAATCGTGTGCGCTCAGGGCATGGCGGTGCTGGACATCATCGACAAAGAAAAGCTGCAGGAAAATTCGCTTAAGATCGGCGGTCATCTTTCCGCCGGGTTGAATCGTCTGAAGGAGAAGCACAGCGTTATCGGCGATGTTCGCGGCAAAGGTCTAATGCTCGGGATCGAGCTGGTGAAAGATCGCGCGACGAAAGAGCCCGCGAAAGCGGAGTGCGCTCAGATTTTGGAGACGTGCAAGGAGATGGGCCTCTTGTTAGGCAAAGGCGGTTTGCAAGGTCAGACCATTCGGTTCTCCCCCCCGATGTGCGTGACCAAAGCGGACGCGGATTTCCTGCTCGAGGTTTTGGATCGCGCGTTTGTAGCGTTGTAACGCGAGTTCAGGATCTGGGGAGCGCACGCGTGTCGCGTGCTGGCGATGGCGTCTCGGCCATCGCGAACTTTTTCTTCGAGCGCGACGCAAATTGAAGTTCGTTTCCGCAGAATGCGGAAACCAGCACGCGAAACGCCTGCGCTCCCCAGAATTAGATCAGTCTCGGTTCGATGCTGAAACTGGTAACGAGCTCCCGGCCCGCTGCGATCTGCTGGATGCCTTCCTTTTTCTCGAAGGCGCGTTGCTCGTGGTGATCGGTCAGGCCCCAGCACGGCTCGACGCAGAGGAAAGGTCCGCCATCGGACCAGAGAGTCAGATAAGGAACGCCGGTCAGATCGATGACAACTGTTCGACCAGACGGTGGATCGACATAGGTAAAAGTGCGATCCGGAACTTCGACCAATTCGAGAATGTAAGACCCTTGGAGTTTTTCTTTCGCGAACGGCATCTCGCCTCCGGCAAGGCGAATGTCTTCGGTCTCACCGCTCAAATAGTTATCTGGAGAAAAATGACGGCGATAAAGCCCGTCCGGCATTTGGAACCGGAACGACTCGAACGAAGTCGCCGCAAACCCGGGATGCAAACCGAAGCCGACATGCGCCATCAGTTTCGGCTCGTCGTTTGTGAACTTGAACGAGACCGAAAGGCGCGGGCCTTCGATCCGGTAGGTCAAGTCGAGCGAGACCTTGAGCGGATATTCCGTCGCGGAAAAATCCCCCGGCGTGATGCGGTAGACCAATGAATCATCCCGATCGGATTCCACGCGATGCCACACTTTACCGCGGAGAAAGCTGTGGGTGCTGCCGCGAATCTCCCGACCGCGGTAAAACGTGCGCTCATTCTTGATCCGGTGCAGATAGTAACCCATCACCGTGGCGTGATTCGCCCAGCCTTTCGCGGGCGGAGCGATCTCGTTGTCGCGATTGAGAAAGCCAATCCATCCGCCCTCGACATCCTGTTTCGCGACGCTGATTAATTCGGCGCCGAGCCGTGAAACGATAAGACGAAGCCCGTTCTCTTCGTCCGTCAGAACATCGAGGAGACGGTTATCTCGTTTATCTTCGCGATGCGAAAACTTGCTCACGCATCAAGGGAACAAACCGCGCGCATGTTTCGCTTTCATAACGCGTTCGACTCCGATGGCCATCGCCGCCGTCCGATGCGAAATCTTGTGCGCCTTCGCGCGCTTGATCACCTGCGTAAAGGAATGCTCGAGGATGCGGAAGAGTTTATCGGTCACTTCCGTTTCGCTCCACATGAACGCCTGGAGACCCTGCACCCATTCGAAGTAGGAAACGATCACACCGCCGGCGTTGCAGAGAATGTCGGGAATGACGAAGAGCTCGTCCCAACGTTCATTGAGAATGAGATCGGCCTCCGGTGTCGTCGGGCCATTCGCGCCTTCCGCGAGAATGCGGCATTTCAATTTCGCAGCATTGCCAGCATTGATCACGCGATCGACGGCCGACGGCACCAGCACGTCGCACGGCATCGTCAGCATCTCGTTCGGATCGATCCGATCGGCTTCATCGAAAGCGCGCAGGTTCCCCTTCTTGATCACGTGCTGTTCCGCTTTCGCCACATCGATGCCCTTTGGATTGTAGAGCGCGACGGTCGCATCGCTGATGCCGACCACCTTCACGCCGCTCTTGTAGGCGAGCGATAACGCAGCGACAGAACCGACGTTGCCAAACCCTTGCACAATCGCGGTGCATTTTTCGGGATCGATTTTTAGCACGTCCATGGCGCGCTCGATGAGATAAACGACGCCGCGTCCAGTCGCTTCGCGCCGGCCTTCGGTGCCGCCGATGGAGACGGGTTTACCGGTAACGATCTCGCTGACAGCAGTAGCCCTGATAAACGGAATAGGTGTCCATGAACCAACCCATGACCTGCTCGTTCGTGCCCATGTCCGGTCCCATGATGTCGGTGTGCGGGCCGACGAACGGAATCATCTCCTGCATGTAACGGCGCGAGACGGCTTCGAGCTCGTTCCGCGAAAGTTTGGTCGGATCGCACGCGACGCCACCTTTGGCGCCGCCGTAAGGCAAATTAGCGAGCGCGCATTTCCAGCTCATCCACATCGCGAGCGCGGCGGTTTCGCCCATGGACAAAGTCGGCGCGAAGCGAGTGCCGCCTTTAGTGGGGCCGAGCGTGAGGTGATGTTGGACGCGGTAACCCTGGAAAGTCTGGGTGCTGCCATCGTCCATGTGCACCGGCAACGTGACCGCCATGGCGCGCTTCGGGAGCATGAGCCGATCGCGATCATTAGGATTAATCTGAAGATAGTCGGCAATGACTTGGAACTGGTCACAGGCCATTTGGAAGACTTCGTCGTTGTAAATGCTCATAAAAACAGAACCCGGAAGGTAGAATGCCTCGGCATGAAATTCAGGTGCTATTTGCGCCGGAGAAATGGGGCCGTCAAATTTTTATCAGCCGTGCCGTTCGAACAGGTGCTGTAGCAACGGCGCTCCGTCGCCGTTCCCTCTTCGCCTCGACTGAGCGAGGCGGCTACAGTAAGAGAAAGGATCGCGATGAAAACCGGTCGTAAAATGCGGATCGAAACACTGGCGGTGCACGCCGGCCATGCCGTCGACGCCGCGACGGGCGCGGTGGCGGCGCCGATCCATTTATCGACGACTTTCGAGCGCGACGCAGAAGGCAATTATCCGCACGGCTACGTTTACGGACGAAGCGCGAATCCCAATCGTCACGCGCTCGAAGAAGGGCTCGCGGCGCTGGAGGGAGGCGAGGATGCGGCCGCGTTCGGTTCCGGCTTGGCGGCTGCGAGCGCGATCCTGCAGGCGCTCGCGCCCGGCGATCATGTCATCGCGCCGACCGATGTGTACCACGGCGTGACGAAGTTGCTGCGCGAGATTTATCTTCCGTGGGGGCTCGCGGTGAGTTTCGTCGATCTTACGAAAATCGACGAGGTCAGGCAGGCCTTCACGCCGAAAACAAAATTGGTCTGGATGGAGACGCCCTCCAACCCGTTGATGAAAATCACGGACCTCGCCGCCGTCGCCGAAGGTGCTCATGCCAATGGCGCGAGTTGCATTTGCGACAACACGCTGGCGCCGATCGTGCAGCGGCCGCTGGATTTCGGCGCGGACTTTGTGATGCATTCGACCACAAAATATCTCGGCGGCCATTCCGATGTAATCGGCGGCGCTATTATCGCGAGAAAAGCGGCCGGACTTTTTGAGCGCGTCCGCGAAATCCAAACGACCTGCGGCGCCGTCCCCTCGCCTTTCGATTGCTGGCTGATCCTGCGCGGGATGCGCTCACTTCCGTGGCGGATGCGCGCGCACTCGGAGAACGCCTTCCAGGTAGCAAACTGGCTCGCCGATCATTCGCGTGTGGAGGCGGTGCACTATCCCGGACTTGCTTCGCATGCAGGCCATGAAATCGCGGCGCGGCAGATGAGCGCGTTCAGCGGGATGCTGTCGTTCGAGGTGCGCGGCGGCCGCGAAGCCGCGCTCGGTGTCACGGCGAAGACGGAAATTTTTATTCGCGCGACGAGCTTGGGAGGAGTGGAAAGTCTGATCGAGCATCGCGCCACGATCAAAGGCGAAGATCCGCGCACGCCCCAAGGGTTGCTCCGGCTTTCCATTGGGCTCGAGCACCCGGATGATTTGATCGAGGATTTGGCGGAGGCGTTGGGGTAAGCGACTCTGATTTCTGGGGAGCGCACGCTTGCAGCGTGCTGGTTTCGGTCTCCTGGCCGAAACGAACTTCCTTTAAGCGCCAGGTGCTTAAGAGGGAGAAAATTCGCGACGGCGGAACGCCATCGCCAGCACGCTGCAAGCGTGCGCTCCCCAGAGTAATGATTAGGACGCTAACTGCGCAAGCGGCTGAGCCGGCCGCGGACGAGTAAAACAACGTCGCGCAATTCGGCCACGCGCAGGAGATAAGCGGCGCCGAAAAAGGCGGCGGCGCCCACTGCGATCGTGAGCACCACACTGAAAAGTCTTCGCCAGATACTCGCACCCATCTCCGCGAACAAGATGAAGTGCTGCGCGAGCAGACAGATCGCAGCCAGGAGTGTGCCGGCGATCAGCAACTTCGCCAAGGTCTTGATCATCTCGCCGGTTTCGAGCCGGCCGGTATAGCGACGCATCATCGCATAAAGGATCAGAAAGTTCGTGATCGCCACCAGACTCGTGGAGAGCGCGAGTCCACGATGACCGAGTTGCAGATGAAAAGTGAAGAACCAGTTCAGACAGAAATTTACAGCGATGGAGAGAAGGCTGACCAACATCGGCAAATTCCGTTTATCCAGCGCGTAAAACGCCGGGGCGAGAACCTTGACTGCTGAGTAGCCGACGAGTCCGATCGCATAAAACCGAAGCGCCTCGGCGGTGTGAACGGTGGCGTCGGCGGTGAACCGGCCATGCTGGTAAATCAAACCGATGATCGGCTCCGCCAAAATGATGAGGCCGATCGCCGAAGGAATCGTCAGCAACATGACGAGCCGCATCGCATGCGCGAGAGCGCCCCGAAATTCCGCTGTGTTCCCGAGGGCCGCACTGCGCGAAACGAGCGGCAGCGTGACGGTCGCGATTGCGACTCCAAAAATGCCCAGCGGCAATTGCATGAGCCGAAACGCGATGTTGAGCCACGTCATCGGGCCGTCGCCGAGCGCGGAAGCGAAACCGCTGTTCACCGCCACGTTCACCTGCACCGCGCTGGCCGCGATGGTGGCCGGGCCCATCAACGCGAGAATGGTGCGCACGCCGGGATCGCTCCAATTGAAATCCGGCCGGAAACGGAAACCAACCCGGCCTAACGAAGGCAATTGGACGAGAAGCTGAAGCAATCCGCCGATGAGCGTGGCGATGGCCAGACCCATGAGACCACGTTCACCGAAATGCGGATGCCGCCAGTCCGCCTGCGGGTCGAGCCAGTAACACAAAACGACGCCACCAACGATCGAGCCGAGATTGAAAAAGCTCGAAGCCATTGCCGGGGGGCCGAAGACGTTTTTCGCGTTCAACATTCCCATCACGAGCGCCGCGAGCGACACCAGCAGGATGAACGGGAACATGATCCGCGTGAGCTGGATGGTGAGCGCCGCTTTTTCCGCCGGAAATCCGGGCGCGAGAATGTGAATGAGAGCCGGCGCGCCGATGATCCCGAGCACGGTCAGCGCGCTCATGAAAATCAATGTAAGGGTCGCGACTTTGCTTGCGAGACGCCAGGCAGAGGCGTCGCCGTCGGTAGCGATGCGGCGGGAAAANNCGGAAAATGTCGTGACGAAAGCGGTGGAGAGCGCGCCTTCGGCGAAGAGATCGCGCAACATGTTGGGCGCGCGGAACGCGGTCAGGAACGCGTCCATGTTGCGCGAAGCGCCGAAGAGCGCCGCGAAGACAACTTCGCGAAGCAAACCGAGAAGGCGGCTGCACAAAATGGCGATGCCGACTATGCCGGTCGCGCGCGCGCTGACGCGTTGGTTCGGGCTCGGCGGCTCGGTCACGGAGGCAACAGAACAGCGGAGTCGCCGGTTACGAAAGCGAAATCAGGGATCCGGCGGCGCGGGCTTCTCGACTTTCGGCACCAGGAAACGCTGATAAACAAATGAAGCGACGATGAGAATGATGGCCACGCCGATGAAAGCGCCGATGCGATAAAGCTGGTTGAGGCTGCTGAGGTCGTGCAGAAAAAGTTTGGCGAGCGTGACGACGAGGAGCGCGACGCCGGAATAGCGGACCCAGCGCGTTTTCTGACGCATGCCGACGAGAAGAAGCGCGAAAGCGTAAAGCGCCCAGGCGATCGAGTAGGTCATGTCGCGCGCGAAGTTGCCGGAGAACGAGAAGGTCAGCGTCGGTCCGATCGAAAAGTAATCGGCGATCTCGATGTTGAGGAGGAGGAAGGTGAGGAGCGCGCCTAACGAGTAGAGAAGCGTGGGCGCCCGCCGTTCAAAAAACGATTGTCGCGGCGGCGAGAAAAGCCAGGCGCTCAGGCAGAGACAGAGGATGGTGATGCCGTAGGCGTAGAGGTACCAATTCCAAATCGGGGTCTCGGTCCGCCGATGATATTCGAGCACGGCGGGATTCAGCGCGAGCCGGATAAAAGCGAAGCAAAGCAAACCGACGCCGACGTAGCGCAAGCCGCGATTCGGCAGTTTGCGGAAGAGCCAGACAAGCGCGAGCCCTTCCAAGGCCCAACCGAGCGTGATCCATTCACGATCGAATTGGATTGGAAAAATGAGGCTGAGGAAAAAGAGCGCAGCGCCGCCCTGCCAGGCCAGACGCGCGTCGCCCGAAGCGGGGTCGGCCTGTTTTTTCCGGACGAGAAAGAACGTGCCGGCGGCATAAGGAACCATGAACGCAGCGGGGATGAGGCCGTTCCGAAAGTTGGGAAATGTTGTGAAGATGATTTCGTAGATGAGCCAGAAATGAAGCGGTCCGGAGAGCGCGCCGACGGCCCAGGGCAACGGCTTGCGTTCCTCGTTCGAGAAAAAAGGATAGCCGAGAAAGACCAGGAAAAACCCGACCTGCCAGCCGACTGCGAGCGCAGCGTAACTGTTGGTGAAATGCAACGCCTGCCATTCCCGCTCGATCGTCCAGGTGAAAACGAGCGCGCTGAGCGCAATCCAGCTTGTGCGGGTTACGACTCCGAGCGCAAGCAGAAGCACCGCGAGAAAAAATGCCGTGATGAAAAACGGCGTGGGATTTACGACCGGCAGTTTCGCGATCGCCATGAGCAGAAGCAGAAACGGCATTGCGGCCGCGAGCGCGGGAATGTTTCGGCGAACATTCTCCGAGTCGGGGAAAAATCTGCGGGCCGCGAAGAGTACCGCGGAGAAAAAGAAAGTGCCGGAGCCGGCCGCGACAATCAGGAAGCCGAGCAAATCGATCTCGGACGGAGCGACGGAAATCCAGAGTCCAGCGGCGGCGATGGTCGCAACGAGGGCCAGGACAATGGAGACAACAGAACGGCGCGTGAAGGCAACGGCAATGGCGACGCAGTCGAGGATTAGAACGCAAATCCAAACCGCGAACGAGGTCTTGTTGTTGGAGACGCAGACCCAGATCAGCGCGAGCGGCAACAGCGGAAGGTAACTCTGCCACGCAACACCTTTCGGCGCCGGATCACCTGGCTTCGGCCAGAACGCGAAAATCGCGTGCAGGATCGCGAAGACCACATAGCCGCCGAGCGCCCACCAAAGGAGTGAGTCGGTCAGGTAATTTCCCGTCCACGCGACCAGGAAAAAGAAGACGACAGCGCCGCTGATGGGGGCGAGCGGGGTTCCTTTCGAAAACAGGACGGGCAGAAGAAGCAAGCCGAGTTCGGCGACGAAGACGAAGGTGAAAAGAAAGCCCGGCTGTCGGCCCAACTGCGGATAGCTCAGAAAACAGAACGCCCAGGCAATGGCCGCGAAACCGGCTGTGATCGCTGCGCTCGCGGTCCAATTCTGCGGCGGACTCGCGCGCCGCTGGAGCGCGAAGATCGCAAGGAACTGCGCTTCAAAGCCGAGGAAGATAGCGAACGCAGTATTCGCTTTCGGATATTCGAAAAACTTAGCGGCCCAGCCAAACTCCATGATGACGGTGCCGACCGCGGCGAGGAGGACCAGATAATCCCAGCGTTTGCGCAATGCGACGGCGGCGACGCCGATGTTCAGCACAGCGATGTAACCGAAGAGCGCGGTGGGATTATCCACGCCAGTCGAGAGCAGCACCGGCGTGAGAAATCCGCCAAGGAGACCGAGCACGACGATGACCTGCGCGTTCATGCGGACGGCGAGGAAGAAGGCCGCGGCCGTCACCACCGCCATCGAAGCGAACGCGGGTACGAGATCGATCAGGTGATAGAAAACGTGCGCGGCGAAAATATTTCCGTAGAGAACCAGGACGCCAGTCGCGCAGAGACTTTGGCCGGAAACGCGGTAACGCCGCGTCGCTGTGAACCAGCCGGTGCCGATGAGACCGAGGCCAAGGACCGTGCCGATTGCCACCCGCATCGCGGGCGTGATGAGATCGTTCTCGAAGGAATATTTAACGAGAAAAACGATGCCGAGAAAAAGAACGAAGCCGCCGATCCAGGCGAAAAGCTTTACTCCGAAGAACGCTTCCCAATCGAATGGCTTCGAAACCGGTGGCGGCGGTGGTGGTGGTAGTGGAACAGGCGGAGGTATCAGCGGCGGCGGTTCGGCAATCGGCAAACGCGGCGGCACCGGCTCTGAAATGGTCGAGCGCGGCGGTGGCGGCGCAGC
>QHBM01000150.1 GCA_003244145.1 Chthoniobacterales bacterium | reverse complement strand
CAAAATGTATGAGCAGTGGGGCAAAATTCCCGCCGCCGGCGCCGTCGCCGGCATCGGTAACATCGCCGGCGTCTCCTGCATGATCATCGCCAACGACGCGACCGTGAAAGCCGGTGCGTTTTTTCCCGCCACAGCGAAAAAGATCATTCGTGCGCAACGCATCGCCTTCGAGTCCGCGCTGCCGCTCGTTTATCTCGTCGATTCCGCCGGCGTTTTCCTCCCGATGCAGGACGAAATTTTTCCCGACGACGACGACTTCGGCCGGATCTTTCGCAACAACTCCGTCATCTCCGCGGCCGGTCTTCCCCAATTCGCCGCGATTATGGGCAATTGTGTGGCGGGCGGCGCGTATCTGCCCGTCTTGTGCGACAAAATTTTGATGACAGAAGGCAGCGGCCTTTATCTCGCCGGACCGTCCTTGGTGAAGGCAGCGATCGGTCAGGTCGTGGACCTGGAGGAATTGGGCGGCGCGAAAATGCACGCCGAGGTCAGCGGCACGGTTGATTTCTACGAAAAGAATGACGCCTCTTGTTTGAAACGATTGCGCTCCCTGGTCGCGCTGCTCCCCGAAGCGGAAGCGGCGAAGAGCGCGCCGAAGAAAGAACTCACGGCGCCGGCAAAAAAGCCGGAAGCCGTTTACGATTTGATCAGTCTCGATGGCCACAAACCGTATGACGCGCGCGATCTTCTCGCCTCGGTCATCGATGCTAATTCGCTGGACGAATACAAGGCCGACTACGGCAAGACGCTCATCACCGCCTACGCGCGAATCGGGGGCCGGCCCGTGGGGATCGTGGCGAGCCAGCGGCTGCAAGTGCGTACGAAAAAGGAAGGCATCCAGATGGGCGGCGTGATCTACGCCGACAGTGCGGACAAAGCCGCGCGCTTCATCATGGATTGCAACCAAACTGGGCTGCCGATTATTTTTTTCCAGGACGTGACCGGCTTCATGGTTGGTCGCGACGCGGAACAAAGCGGCATCATTCGGAGCGGCGCGAAGCTAGTGAACGCGGTCAGCAATTCCACCGTTCCGAAAATTACCGTTGTCGTCGGGGGTTCGTTCGGCGCGGGCAACTATGCGCTTTGCGGGAAGGCTTACGATCCGCGTTTTATTTTGGCGTGGCCGAACGCGCGTTATGCGGTCATGGGCGCGGCCCAGGCGTCCGACACCATCTTCAGCATCCTCGCTCGTGCTAGCGATCGCGGTGATAAGAAATCATCGCAGGAAGAACTCGAACAATTGCGCGCGACGGTGAAAGCGAATTACGAAGAGCAAACCGACATCCGCTATGGCGCCGCGCGCGGCTGGGTGGACGCCATAATTCAGCCGCACGAAACCCGCGAAGTTCTTTCGCGCTTGCTCCAGTATGTTTCGCGCCCCACCCCGAAGGCGCGATTCCACACCGGCGTCGTCCAGACCTAACGAGCGGCGAACTCGCGGGCGATCTCCGAGTTCAGCGCGATCACTGGCTGAACTCCTTTGATAGGGAGAGTCACCCCGCGCTGTTCTAGCGCGCGCAAGACTTCCTCCGTCGGAATATTTCCGACGAGATCGTCCTGGGCGAAGGGGCATCCGCCAAGTCCACCAATGGCGGAGTCGAAACGGCGACAACCGGCATCGAACGCGGCCAATACTTTCACCGCGGCACCGGCGCGCGTGCTGTGCATATGAACGCCGATCTCGGATTCCTTGCATTCGCCCAACACCGCCGCCATCACGCCATGAATCAACTCCGGCTCCGCGGCTCCCACCGTATCTGCCAGCGAGATCGAGTTAATTCCGAATCGCCGGATCGCTGCCGCCGCTTCCACGACTTTTTCTTCGTTCCAGGCATCCCCGTACGGATTGCCGAACGCCATCGAAATGTAGGCGACCATCTGCAACCCACTTTCATCGGCCATTTCTTTGATCCGCTGCAGGACCGCTTGGTTTTCGATCGGCGATTGATTTTGATTCCGGCGCAGAAACGTCTCCGAGATGGAACAGGGATAACCGAGCGTCGTCACGGCGCCGGTGGCAATGGCGCGCTCTGCTCCCTTCTCGTTGACCACGATCCCGATGACCTCGACCCCGTCGAGCCGTCCAAGTTGCACCAGCACCTCTTCGCTGTCCGCCATTTGCGGTACCGCTTTTGGTGAGACGAAGCTTACCGAGTCGATGTGCCGGAACCCAGCCGCCACCAGGGCGCGCAAATATTCCACCTTCCGTGCAGTCGGAATCTGACGCGGCAGGCCTTGCCAGGCATCGCGCGGACATTCGATGAGCTTGACGGATTCCATCGTGACGGATGTTACTGACAGAATACTGTAACTCATGCCAGTCGTTCTGATCGAAAAACAAACGCCGCAGATAACGCTCGTCACGCTCAATCGTCCCGAGCGCCGCAACGCGCTCACGATTGAATTAATGACCGAACTGACCGCGGCGGTCGAGAACGCGGCTGCGGATCAAACCCAGCGCATCCTGATTTTGCGCGGAGCCGGCAAAGCATTTTGCACCGGTCTCGATCTGGAGGAAGCGGCGAAACAAGAGCCGCACGCGACGGCGGAAGCGGTCGCGCGGGTGTTGCTCGCTCTCGCGGAAACGCGCCTGGTCACGATCGCGATGGTGCACGGCGCTGCCGTCGCCGGCGGTGCCGGCGTCATGTCCGCCTGTGACTTCGTCGTCGCGGCGGAGCGGACAAAGATCGGTTACCCAGAGGTCAGACGCGGATTAGTCGCGGGCCTCGTCATGATTTTTCTTCGGCGACAGCTGCGCGAGCGCGATCTCCGCGAATTGCTCCTCGCCTCCGAATTGATCGAGGCAGAGCGCGCGCGAGATATCGGTTTGGTGAATCGCGTGGTCCCGAAGGACGACCTGGAGGTCGAAACAAACAAGATCGCCGCTTCGATTCTGCAAGGTGCCCCTGGTGCGATTACGAATTCAAAACGCCTGATGGAGGAGCTCTGGTCAACGTCGGTTCGTGACGACATCGAAGTCGCGCTCCGCCATCACCTGGAAGCTCGGGAATCTGCCGAAGCGAAGGAAGGCATCGCGGCCTTCCTGGAGAAACGCCCGCCGCGCTGGGCCGAATAGCCCGGTTCGCGTCTGGGCTCAGGCCCGGGGTGGGTTGACAGCGGGTGCCCCCTTGTTACCATCTCGTCCTTATGAGGTTTCCTCTGGCGTTGACCACTAAAATCGCCGCTTACATCATCACCCAGAAGCTGCGCCGCACGGACAAGTTTGCCACGGTCCTGCAGCTGGAGCCTTTGCACACCTGCAACCTGACCTGCACCGGCTGCGGCCGGATTCGCGAGTATTCCACCTCGCTCAAGGACATCCTGCCCCTCGAGGATTGTTTGAGCGCGGCCCAGGAATGCAACGCGCCCATGATCTCGATCTGCGGCGGTGAGCCCCTCATTTATCCGCAAATCGAAGCGCTGGTGAAAGGGCTGCTCGAACAAAAGCGGATCGTCTACATCTGCACCAACGCGATGTTCATGCGCAAAAAGATGCGCGAATGGCTCGCCACGCAATTCTCCAGCCGGCCGGCTTTCGTCGAAGGAAAACTTTCAGAGCTTCTCGCCGCTGGATTGGTCAGCGAAAAAGATGCGGACGTTGTTCGACAAGGCCCGAAGGATCCAGCGAAGCCGGCGATCGGTCCGAGCCGCTGGATGTATTGGAATGTGCACCTCGATGGCCTGGAGCGGACGCACGACCTGATCGTGGAACGCGAGGGCGTTTTTAAGGAATGCGTTCTGGCCATGAAAATGGCGAAGCTGCTCGGCTACCAGGTCGCGACCAACACCACCATCTACAAGGAAACCGACATGGGCGAAATCGAGCAGATGTTCGATTTCCTTTCCGATCTCGGCGTGGACGGCCACACCATCTCTCCCGGCTACGAGTACGACGCCGCGAAGAAAGACATGATCAAGCGGCTGAATTTGCAGCCGGAGAATTTTTTCCTCACCCGCAAGATGACGATCGAGAAGTTCAAGAAGATCGAGGAATGGATGGGCAAATACACGCTCTTCGGCACGCCGATCTATTTTGAATTTCTCGCGGGCAAACGCGATCTGAGCTGCTCCGCCTGGGCCATTCCCACCCGCAATATCCGCGGCTGGAAAGGCCCCTGCTATTTGATGACGGACGCGCATTATTCCAGTTACGCGGAGCTGCTCGAGAAAGTGCAGTGGGAAAAATACGGCGTGGTCAACGGCGTGGCGAAAGACAGCCGTTGCGAAAACTGCATGGTCCATTGCGGCTACGAGCCGACCGCAAGCCTCGGCCTGAACGCGCAAAGCGGTGATACCTGGAAAAATATCCGATTCAATTTTGGTGCGAAGCCGAAGCCAACTGGTAAAGGCAACGAGATCACGGCGTATAACGGCGTCACTTCCGGCAATGGCCATTTGACCGGGAAGCGCGCCCAGGTTGCTGCCCAAGCCTCTTAGCACGGCGATGCCTCACACCGCGAATCTCATCGCGCTGCCGAGCGCCGTTCCCGATTCCTCCGGCGCGTATGCCGCCGAGGACGTGGAGATCGCGAGTGCGATCGCGCGGGCGCAGGAAAATCTCCTACGGCAGCAGCGCCCCGACGGCCACTGGTGCGGCGAGCTCATGGTCGACAGCACGCTCTGCTCCGATTTTATTCTGTTCCAGCATTGGCTCGGCGAAGTGGACGACGCCCTGCAACAACGCTGCGTTCGTCACATCATGAAACGCCAGCTGCCGGATGGCGGCTGGAATATTTATTACGGCGGACCGAGCGAGATCAACGCATCGGTGAAAGCGTACTTCGCGCTCAAGCTGGCGGGACATTCCGCTGATCTGCCGTTCATGCAGGAAGCGCGCGCGAACATTCTTCGTCTCGGAGGCATTCCGAAGATGAACACGTTCAGCAAACTTTACCTCGCGCTGCTCGGGCAATTCCCGTGGCAATATCTCCCGTCCATTCCGGTCGAGATGATCCTGCTCCCGAAATGGTCGTTCTTTAACATCTACCGAATGTCGTCGTGGAGCCGGGCGATGCTGATCCCGCTCGCGATCATCAATCATTTCAAGCCCACCCGCGAACTGCCCGGGATGAAGCAAGTGCACGAGCTTTATCCGCTCGGCACCGAGCACAAGGATTTCACCCTGCCGCGTGATCCGCGCTTTTTTGCCTGGAGAAATTTTTTCCTGCGCGGCGACCACGCGCTCAAGATTGTTTCCAAGCTGGGCTGGCGGCCGATGCGGCGGCGCGCCTTGGAAGAAGCGGAGCGGTGGATGGTCGAACGGATCGGCGAAGGCAGCGACGGGCTAGCCACGGTTTTCCCGGCCATGCTCAATTCGCTCATTGCCTTGCGCGCGCTCGGTTATTCGAAGCAACATCCCGTTTACGAAAAAGCCCAGCGCGATTTCGCCGGCTTATTCGTGGAGGACGAAGAAGATTTTCGCATTCAACCCTGTCTGTCACCGGTCTGGGACACCGCGATCAACGTTATCTCGCTCGCCGAGTCGGGGCTGCCGGCCGAGCACCCGGCCTTGCGGAAGGCGTCGGACTGGTTGGTGAGCAAAGAGGTGCGGGTCCGCGGCGATTGGACGGTGAACAATCCGCACCCGGAAGCGAGCGGCTGGGCGTTTGAATATAACAACGTTTATTATCCCGATACCGACGACACCGCGATGGTCTTGATGGCGTTGCGGCTGATTCGGCCTAACGAGCCGAACGCGCTCGACGGCTTATTCCAGCGCGCAATCGGATGGCAAATGAGCTTCCAGTGTCGCGACGGCGGCTGGGCGGCGTTCGATAAGGAAGTGACCAAGCATTGGCTCGAAGACATGCCGTTTGCGGACCACAACGCCATCCTCGATCCGACCTGCAGCGATTTGACCGCGCGCACTTTGGAGCTGCTCGGTTATATCGATTACGACGGCAAGCAGCGCTCCGTGCGTGACGCGGTGCAATACCTCATCGATACGCAAGACGACGACGGTTCGTGGTACGGACGCTGGGGCGTGAACTACATCTACGGGACGTGGCAGGTGTTGCGCGGCCTGCGCGCCATCGGCGAGAACATGACCAAGGATTGGATCTTGCGCGGACGCGATTGGCTCGAGAGCTGCCAAAATGAAGATGGCGGCTGGGGCGAAACCTGCGCGTCGTATGAAAATCCGGTGCTCAAGGGCAAAGGCGAAAGCACGGCGTCGCAAACCGCGTGGGCGCTGATGGGGATTTGTGCCTGTGGCGACTTGGATCGAGCGAGTGTGCAACGCGGACTCCGCTATTTGTTGTCGACTCAGCGGCCGGATGGCGCCTGGAACGAGCCGCAAATCACCGGGACCGGATTCCCGCGGGTCTTCTATTTGAAGTACGATATGTACCGGCAAAATTTCCCGCTCCTGGCGCTCGCGACCTACATCAATTATCGAAGCGGGCTCGGCCACTATCCGAGCTTCTACCGCTGCGAATAATGAGCGCCGCCTCCGCGAACAAGCGCGGAGAGATGTGGCGCTGTCCTGATTGCGGGCGCCAGTTTGCTAATTGCAACCAATCTCACGCGTGCGGGCGTTTCACGAAATACATCAGGTCGGGCAGCAGCGCCATCTCGACAAATCTTTGAAGAATTGACGCGCGCCGTTACCCGCCAGACAGTGCCGATTATGGCTTACGAACTACCGAAATTACCCTACGCCTATGATGCGCTCGAGCCGCACATCGACGCGCGGACAATGGAAATCCATCACACGAAGCATCACCAGACTTACATCACCAACGTCAACAACGCCCTCAAGGACAAACCCGAACTCGCCGCCAAATCGGTCGAGGATTTGATCAAGGACCTCAACGCTGTCCCGGAAGATATTCGCACGGTCGTGCGCAACAACGGCGGTGGACACGCGAACCATTCCTTCTTTTGGAAAATCATGGGACCGAACGCCGGTGGCGAGCCTTCCGGCAAACTCGGCGACGATATCAAAGCCACCTTCGGAAGCCTCGATGCTTTTAAGGAAAAATTTGCGGCTGCTGGCACCGGACGCTTTGGCAGCGGCTGGGCCTGGTTGATCAAAAACAAAAACGGAAAACTCGAAGTGATCTCGACCCCGAATCAGGACAGTCCGCTCATGGACCGCAACACGCCGTTGCTGGGCTGCGATGTGTGGGAGCACGCCTATTACCTGAACTATCAGAACCGCCGGCCCGATTACATCAAGGCCTGGTGGAACGTGGTGAACTGGGACGCCGTCGCGAAGAATTACTAAGCGACGAGCTTCCGATTTGGAGGGACGACCTCTGTGTCGTCCCTGAAATTCGCTGGACGCGACCGCGCGCGTCCCTCCAATGGCTTACCTCAACGACAACTACCTCAAGCTCCAGGCCGGCTATCTTTTCCCCGAGATAGCCCGGCGGGTGCGGGAGTTTTGCGACGCAAACTCCGAGGCGGCCAGGCGCCTGATCCGTTGCGGTATCGGCGACGTGACCGAGCCGTTGCCGCCCGCGGTCATTGCCGCGATGCATCATGCCGTGGACGAGCAGAGCGTCCGCGAAACATTTCGCGGCTACGGCCACGAACAAGGACTCGAAAGTCTCCGCGAAAAAATTGCGCAGCAGGATTATCGCGACCGTGGCGTCGAGATGACCGCCGACGAAATTTTCATCTCCGAAGGTTCAAAATCGGATTGCGGATACATCCTCGATGTTCTGGGCGACCAGAATAAAATCGCGATCACGGATCCCGTTTATCCGGTTTACGTCGATACCAACGTCATGGCCGGGCACACCGGCGCGGCCGGAGAGGGTGGCCGTTACCACGGGATCACTTATCTGCCTTGCGGACCGCAGAATGGTTTCGCTCCCGAGCCGCCGCGCGAAGCAGTCGACGTCGTTTACCTCTGCTTTCCGAATAATCCAACCGGCGCGGTCGCTTCGCGCGCGCAATTGAACAGATGGGTCGAATACGCGCGCGAGCATGAAGCGATCATTCTCTTTGACGCGGCCTACGAGGCTTACATCAGCGATCCGGAAGTTCCGCATTCGATCTTCGAAATTCCGGACGCGCGCGAATGCGCGATCGAATTCCGCAGCTTCTCTAAGAACGCCGGCTTCACCGGGGTGCGCTGCGGATTTACGGTGATGCCGAAAAGTCTGCACGCGCGCACGAGCGATGGGCGCAAGCTGCCGCTCCATCCGTTGTGGCATCGCCGCTGGAGCACAAAGGCGAACAGCGTCAGCTACCCGGTGCAACGCGGCGCCGAAGCGGTTTACACGCCGGATGGGCGAAAGGAAACGCGCGAGTTGATCGATCACTACATGGGAAATGCGCGCATCCTGCGCGAGGCGGCCGCGGGTGCCGGCCTCGAAGTTTACGGCGGCGTCAATGCTCCTTACATATGGGTGAAAACCCCGGCCGGCCTAACGAGCTGGCAGTTGTTCGACCGCATGTTGCACGAGCTCAATGTCGTAATCACGCCCGGAAGCGGTTTTGGTTCGTGCGGCGAAGGGTACTTTCGCATCTCCGCTTTCAACAGCCGCGAGAACGCGGAAGAGGTCGCGCGCCGCCTCGGGAACTTGTAGCCGCCGCCACCACCGGCGGCAGGAACGTTGAAGGGGATCCACCCCTCCGCTCTTGCTCCTCGCAGACGAGGCAGGTAAATTTCGCGCGTCGGAAAAACTCAACGTGTCTGTCACCACCAAAAATCTCCCACAGCTCTATCGCTTTTGCTTCCTGATGACAGGCGACGCAACGAAGGCACAGGAAGCATTTCAAAATACAGTGCGGGAAGCCGCCTTGCGCTCGGCCCGGGACGAGCCACCGCCGGACCGTCTTTGGTTTTTTCGCGATGCCCGCTGGCGTTGTTTGGCCGTTACGGAGGAAGGGCTCCAAGCCGAACCGGGCATGATGGAGGAAGCAGACATTTCTCCGGTCGCGCCCATGCAGATCGCGCAACTCGACCCCGATCAACTGGGCGTCTGGATTTCCGCCGCGTCCGAACCGCAACGCAGCGCGCTCGCGCTTTACTATCTCGATGAATTCAGTTTGGGCGAGATGCTTTCACTCCTGGAAATGAAGGCACCCGAGTTTGCGATTCTGATCGGGAGCGGCCGTCGCCAGTTTCAATCCTGGCTGGACGCGACCATGCCCTACGACGGAGAACCTTTCGATGCCCAGGAAACCTGAGACGCTTCTCGACTGCGCGCCGATCACGGAAAAGCCCGGCATCGACCGCGCCATGCGCGTCGCGATCCAGCAGGCGCGCCGCGGGAAAAAGGCGATCGGGTTCTCGAATCAGCAGGCGTTTGACGCCGCCGTGGCCAAGCTCGTCCACGCCATTCCCGTGGATGCGCAAGTCGCGGAATGGTTCGTGAACGAAAATCTGATCCCGGTGGTGCGCCGTCGGTGGAAGAAAATTCTGCTCAACCCGGCGGTGCTGGCGATCGCTCTCGCTCTCGCCGTGATCGGCGGGGTTTTCGCTTATCGCATCCACGAACATTTGCGGGATTTCCCCGGGGCGGAGAAGGCGCGACATCTTTTGGCGGTGGCGACCTCGACGCGCTCGGTCTTGCTCGACCCGCTCAAAACCGATGCGGGGACGTTAAGCGATCTTTTTTTCCTCAAGCACCGGCTTGAACATTACGACGTGCCGGCGGAGTTCGCCGATTTCAAAGTTCTCGGCACTCGCGTCTTTGATGACGAAGAAGTTCTTCGCGTGGCCCAAATCTGGGCGGTGGAGAAACGAATGCAGTTCTTTCTCTTCCCGGCCGAGAAAAATCCGAAGGATGGAAGTGTGACCGACTTTTCCGATTGGCGTTTTGTGGAATTGGAAGGCTGGACTGGCGCGGTCACGCAACGCAATGGCGTTTGCTTCATGGCCGCGATCCGCGGTCGCGAAAACGATCTCCAGCCGTACCTGGAAAAGAAAAAGCAGTGACACTTAACGAGCTCGACCTCGGCGTTGACACTTTGAAGGGGTAGCGTTCAATTTGTCGCGCGTCGCCAGGATAGCTCAGCGGTAGAGCAGCCCCGAAGGCTTTCGGGGTTGGTCGATCGCAAGAAATTCGGCGATGATAATCAGTATTAATGCCAGGGTAGCTCAGCGGTAGAGCAGGGGACTCATAAGCCCTTGGTCGGGAGTTCGATTCTCCCCTCTGGCACTTCTTACAAACCGCAATGACCGGCAAGTATCTCGAAGACCTTCATGTCGGCGATACCTTTGAGTCCGATACGTTCTCGGTTACGGAAGCCGGGATCATCGAGTTTGCGCGTGACTTCGATCCGCAGGCGTTTCATCTAGACGCAAATGCGGCGCAAACGAGTGTCTTCAAAGGTTTGGTCGCGAGCGGCTGGCACACGGCGGCGATGTCGATGCGTTTGTTTGT
>QHBM01000118.1 GCA_003244145.1 Chthoniobacterales bacterium | reverse complement strand
GTCACCGAAAACATCATGCGCCATGGCTTTGCCCCCGACACCACGCCGGAATTCCGCGCATCATTTGGCGCAGAAATTCACTAGCGGCCGCGCAACGCGTATCACAACTCGATGCTCTACGTGATCGCGACGCCGATCGGCAATCTTAACGACATCACGTTGCGCGCGCTCGAAGCGTTGAAGGCGGCGGACGTGGTCGCGGCGGAGGACACGCGGCATTCGGGGAATTTGCTCCGACACTTCGAGATCCGGAAACCGCTCGTCAGTTATCACGAGCATAATGAAGCGATGCGCTCGCAGGAGTTGGCGGAGCGGCTCGCGGCCGGGGAAAACGTGGCGCTCATTACCGATGCCGGCATGCCTGGACTTTCCGATCCGGGCGCGCGCTTGATTCGCAAATGCATCGAGCAGGATTTGCCATTCACAATTATTCCCGGTCCGTCTTCCATCCTGACTGCGCTCGTCGGCTCAGGCTTTTCATTGGAGAAGTTTTGCTTTCGCGGATTTCTGCCGGTTAAAAGCGGGCAACGCGAACGCGAGTTGCGCGCCGCGGCGGAAAGTGAAGAGACGTCGATCTTTTTCGAGTCGCCGTACCGAATTCTGAAAACGCTGACGGCTTGCGCGGCGATCATGCCGGACCGGCAACTTTGCGTGGCGCGGGAGCTGACCAAGAAGTTCGAGGAATTCCGGCGTGGATTCGCCGCCGAATTGCTGGCGCACTATGAGGCGCGTCCGGCGAAGGGGGAGATCACTTTGGTGATTAGCGGCGCGCATTAATGCTTGTCAAAGCGGCGCACCTGTGGAAGTTTGCGCGGCTTTTCCCCTAGGCATTCACCTTTTCGTATGGCTTACGCAATTATCAAAACAGGCGGCAGACAACATCGCGTTGCGGAGGGTGACATCATCGATGTCGATCTTCTCGAAGGCGATGCGGGCAAGGAAACGATCTTCGGCGACGTCCTCTTTCACGGCGACGGGGACAAGCTCACCCACGGCAGCCCGCTCATCGAAGGCGCCACCGTTACCGGTGAAGTGGTCGAGCAGCGCAAGGACAAGAAAGTTATCGCCTTCAAATATCGCCGCCGAAAGGGATACCACCGGACGGTGGGCCACCGCCGCAAGCTGACGCGCATCAAGATCACCGGCATCAGCCTCAGTGGAAAGACTTCCAAGGCGAAGAAGGCCAAGGCCGACGACTCCGAGAAATCCGCTTAATCTCATGGCACATAAAAAAGGACAGGGCAGCGTTAAGAACGGCCGCGATAGCGTCAGCAAGCGGCTGGGCGTGAAAAAATTTGGCAGCGAAGTGGTCGTCGCCGGCAATATCATCATCCGGCAACGCGGGACGAAGTTTCTTCCCGGCAAGAACGTCGGGCTGGGCCGCGATTACACGATCTTCGCGCTCGTCGACGGGCAGGTGCGGTTCGATCGCGCCGGGCGCCGGGTCAACGTCGAGCCGGTCGCCGCGAAGTAGCTTTCTTTCCATCCTCGTTCCCAGCCGGCCGCGAATAGGTTGTGCGGCGCCGCGCTTTTGCGATACAAGAGAAATCTGCTCATGAAATACCATACCTATCTCCTCTTCGGCGCGCCGGGCAGCGGCAAGGGCACCCAGGGCCGCACGCTTGGCAGCATTCCGCGTTTCTTCCATTGCGCCTGCGGGGATGTGTTTCGGTCGATCGACACGCGGACGAAGGTGGGCGCCGCTTTTCTCGATTACTCGAGCAAAGGCCAGCTCGTGCCGGATGAAATTACCGTCCAACTCTGGAAAGCGCAGATCGATGCAGCCGTCAATTCGCACACATTCAAACCGGACATCGACACTCTCGTGCTCGATGGCATTCCGCGAAATGTGGGCCAGGCCAAGATCATGGACGAGCTGATCGACGTGCAGAAGGTCTTTCATCTTTCCTGCCCGAACCGGGACGCGCTCTTTGCGCGTTTGAAGAAGCGGGCGCTGAAAGACAACCGGCTAGACGATGCGAACGAAGAAGTGATCCAGCGCCGTCTGGCTCTTTACGAAACAGAATCCAAACCGGTCCTCGGTTATTACGGCCCGGATCGGATCACCTGCATCGACGCGACCGAGCCGCCGGCGAAGGTTTTGTTTCACATTCTCGAGAGCGTGAACGACGGGGTGAACGGGGCGCATGAGCCAGCAGCAGTTTGAGAATTTCACCGCCTCGAGCCTCTATTGCGAGAAGTGCAAGGCCGCCATGCCGGTGCGCGAACGGCTTCTCCTGATTCTGCCCGACAAGGAAATCTACGATTACCTTTGCACTGGCTGCGCTTCGTCGGTCGGCCAGCGCGAAATCACGGCGGGCGATAAACTGATGGCGCAACGAACGGCCCCTCGCCGTCCGCGTCGCCGTGCGCCCGCGCCACGGACCCAGCTCTGACGCGCGATGCGCGTGCTCTTCATCGGGACGGGGGAAATCGGCGTGCCGGTTTTCCAGTGGCTGCTGAACTCGAAGGAGCACGAGCTCGTCGGCGTGGTCACGCAGCCGGACAAACCGGTGGGCCGCGCGCAAACGATTAAAGCGCCGCCGATCAAGCAGGCAATGGCGGGTCGGCAGCCTCCGGTTCTGCAACCGGCACGGATCAAACATCCGGATGCCATCGCGGAAATCCGTGCGCTGGCGCCGGATGTAATCGTTGTGATGGCTTACGGACAAATCCTGCCGCGAGCCGTGCTGGAGATCCCGCTACTGGCCTGTCTGAATTTGCACGCGTCGCTCCTGCCCCGGCATCGCGGTGCGGCGCCGATCCAGGCGGCCATTGTCGCTGGCGATCGCGAATCGGGCATCACTGTAATGTACATGGATGAAGGACTCGACACCGGCGACATCCTGCTCCAGTCGAAATTGGAAATTGCCGCGGACGAAACCGGCGGCTCGCTCCATGACAGCCTGGGGCAATTGGCGCCGGAGGCATTGCATGAAGCGCTCGCGTTGCTTCAGCTGGGCAAAGCTCCGCGCCTGCCGCAGGATTCCGCGGCGGCAACATACGCTGGCAAGCTCGAGCGCGAGGACGGTCGCATCGATTGGTCGGAATCGGCGGCGGTCATCGAGCGAAAGATTCGCGCGATTGATCCGTGGCCGGGCGCATTCACCATCTTGCGCGACGAAGCGGGTCGCGAGAGGAAATTGAAAATCTTCCGCGCGACAGTCATGGCCGCGGCGAGCTTATCGCCGGGAGAAGTTAGACGCGACGGCTCGAATTTGATCATCGGCGCAAACGCGGGCGCCTTGTCGTTAGGCGAAGTGCAGCTCGAAGGCAAACGACGCATGAGCGCGGAAGAGTTTCTGCGAGGGCATTCTGCGCCGCTGCGTCTCACTTGAATGTGGGAGCGGCCTTAGTGCCGCGATGTTAACGCGTGGAAGCGAGTCGGGGCACTGAGGCCCCTCCCACATTCATTTTGCTTCCCAACGCTCCGGCGTTCTGTTGATCATTGCCGGCCATGCCAAGCGATTCTCCAGCGCCCGCCTACAAGCGCATCGTCCTGAAACTCAGCGGCGAAGCTTTGCGCGAACGCGGCGCGAAGGAGAATATTTCGCCGCAGATCGTGCGCGAAATCGCGGAACGCATCAAAGAGGTCAAGTCGCTCGGCGTCCAAACCTCGGTCGTGATCGGCGGCGGCAATATCTGGCGCGGGTTAGCGGCCAGCCATCGGGGAATGGACCGCACCACCGCCGATTACATGGGAATGCTGGCAACTGTGATCAACGGCCTCGCCTTGCAAAGCGCGCTCGTCCAAATCGGAGTGGAAACGCGGGTTCAGACTGCGATCGAAATGAAAAACGTGGCCGAGCCTTTCATCCTCGGCCGCGCCATTCGCCACCTCGAACTGGGGCGCGTGGTCATTTTCGTGGCCGGCACCGGCAACCCCTATTTTTCCACGGACACGACCGCTGCGCTCCGCGCGAGCGAGATTCGCGCTGACATTATTTTGAAGGCCACCAAGGTGGACGGGATTTACGATCGCGATCCGGCCACCGATCCCACCGCGCAGCGTTTCGACCACCTCACCTTTTCCGAAGCGCTGACCAAGCGGCTTCAGGTGATGGACTCGACCGCCTTCAGTCTTTGCATGGACAACAGGATCCCGATCGTCGTTTTCGACATGAACAAGCCGAGCAATTTCACCGACATCGTGCTCGGCAAGAAAATCGGAACCACCGTCTCCGAGTAGGAACACCACCACCATTTCCCGATTGCCATTGCCCCGACAGCAGGTTTCTTCTTCTCGCCCTCCACCCTTTCAAACCAATGACCGCTGAAGAAATTTTGTTCGACGCTGAAGTCTCGATGGAGAAAAGCGTTGATTACATGGTGCACGAATTTTCCAGCGTGCGGACCGGCAAGGCATCGCCCGCGCTGGTCGAAAATGTGGACGTGGAAGCATACGGCTCAGCCATGAAACTGAAGCAGCTCGCGCTCATCACCACGCCGGAGCCGCGGCTGCTGGTCGTCCAACCATTCGATGCGGCGACGGTGAAAGACATCGAGAAGGCGCTGAAGGAATCGAAGATCGGGATCATGCCGCTGGTGGACGGGAAAATTATTCGCCTGCCGATTCCGGAACTTTCCGAGGAACGCCGAAAAGACTTGGTGAAATCGTTGCGGCAGATGGCCGAAGAAGCGCGCGTGCGCGTGCGGGCGAACCGGCGCACGGCGGTGGATGACGGACGCAAAATGCAAAAAGCCGGCGAGTTAACCGAAGACGGGCTGCGCGATTTGGAAGCCGATGTGCAGAAGCTGACCGACAAATCCGTGAAAGAGATCGATGACCACCTCGAGCGCAAAGAGGCCGAGGTCATGAAGATCTGACGGGATGCGAGATGATCGTCATCCCGTATCGCGCATCTCGTATCCCGCATCTGGATTTCGTCAGAGCCTGACGAGATCCAAGAGAAACTGGCACCAGAGATAAACCATCCCGCGCCAGGAATATTTTACCTCGCCGTCCGGGGTGGGCTTGAGCACGCCCTTCTTAATGTTGTGCGCAATCTGGTCGCGCAGATCGTTCTCCACCTCAAGCTGGATGCGGTCTTCATCCATCGGGTCGATCACGCTGGTTTCGACCTGGTGAACCCGCAAAAATTCGCGGTGGCTTTGGTAGAGCTGCCAGAACGATTGGTCGGGCCGCTGCCGGTTGATCCTGAACTGCGGCGTCAATTTTAATCCGTAGGAGAGCGGATAATTCCACGTGGTCCAGATGATGCCGTCGTTCGCCCGCGACGAGATGCGGAGATAATAAAACGACAAATCGTTCTGCTCGTTCAGGCAAATCGTCGCCTGCGCGCGATCTTCCTCCTTGTAAAAAAGCCGGAAGAACTGCCGATAATCTTCCCAATCCCAGCCGGCGTCGTTGATGTGGGCGAAGCCTTCGTTCTGAATCTCGCGCGTGATTTCTTCCAGGGTGGGAAAAACCTCAGCCGACGGCGGGCTCTTCGGCCGCAGCGCTTTTTCCTTCGGCAAACGCAAAACGCGAATGCGGGTCAGGATTTCCAGCCACGGCAGGAATAGCCAGGTCAGCGCCGCCGCGAGACCCAGTGCCCAGTTCCCTGACAAAAAATAAACCGCCAGAAAGGTGGACGCGAGAATGCCGATGGCGCCGGCCTTTTGCGCGAAAGAAGTCTGGTAGCTCCGCAGAGCGACGCTAAGCACGGCAACGCCGAGCGTAAGAAAAAGGCCAAACAGCATTAAGGCTCGATTCCGTGCACGTTCAGGAATTTTTCCAATTGCTCGGTATCGAAATTGGCCAGGACTTCATCACCGGCCACCAGCGTCGGCACGTAGGTTTGCTCGGAGAGTTCCGTCATTTCCTTGTAGGCGTCGCGGTCGCGGCCGACATCGATCTCAGTGAAATCGTAGCCGCGCTCAGTGAGATAGTCCTTGGCGTCAACGCACCAGGAACACCATTCACGGCTGTAGAGTGTGAGTTCGGTCGCCACCTGGGAAAATAAACGAACCCATCCCGACTCGTCAACCCAACCACTTCAATACGATTTCGCCCAAACCACACGCCGCGCGCTCGGCTGTCCGCTGAAGGGACAGACTCCCGGCTCCGGCGGATTCTGCGAATCGTCGAATGGGATGCAGCGGATCGTGACCTTCAGGTCTTTTTTGATTTGCTCTTCGACTTCGCCTGTCCCATTCCAATGCGCTAGGGCGAAGCCACCATGGATTTCCGGTTTCGCGGAATTCTCCGGCGTGAAAAAGCGGTAGAACTCTTCCTTCGAATCGATCACGCGCGTGTGCTTGTCGCGCAATTGTTTCGCGCGGGCCAGGAGATTTTCCTGAATCGATTCCAGCAGCGCAACAGCGCGGCCGGCCAGTTCCGCCATCGGCACGAGCTCCTTGGCTTTCACGGGTTGATCGCGTCGGCTCACCGCGACGTTGCCCGATTCCAAATCGCGCGGCCCTAATTCCACCCGCAACGGAACGCCCTTCTTTATCCATTCCCAATTCTTCAGGCCACCGCCCAGATCGCGCCGATCGACTTCTACCTCGATCGGAGCGCCGAAAAAGTTTAACGCGCGCAGCTCGCCCGCGAGTTTGTCCGCGGCAGCAAGTACTTGAGCGCGGGTTTCTTCCTTCGGCGTGATCGGCAAAATGACGACATGAGTCGGCGCGATGCGTGGTGGCAACACGAGGCCGTCATCATCGGCATGCGCCATGATGACCGTGCCGATGAGTCGGGTGCTCATGCCCCAGCTTGTCGTCCAGCCAAATTCCTGCGTTCCCGCGCGCGAATGAAATTGGATCCCGCTCGCGCGTGCAAAATTTTGCCCGAGAAAATGCGAGGTGCCGGCCTGAATGGCTTTCCGGTCCTGCACCATCGCTTCGAGGCAAAGGGTCTGGACGGCGCCGGGAAAACGTTCGCTCTCGGATTTTTCGCCGCTGAAAACTGGGATCGCGAGATGATCGCGCACAAACGTTTCGTAGACATCGAGCATCTGCTTCGTCTCCGCGCGGGCTTCCTCCTCGGTCTCGTGAACGGTGTGTCCTTCCTGCCAGAGGAATTCGGTGGTGCGCAGAAAGATACGAGGCCGCATCTCCCAGCGCACAACGTTGCACCACTGATTGATGAGAATCGGAAGGTCGCGATAACTTTGGACCCACTTCGCGTAGCTCGCACCGATGATGGTCTCGGAAGTTGGCCTAATGACCAATGGCTCCGTCAGCGGACTCGCTGGAACCAGCTTCCCTTCGGCGTCTACTTCGAGCCGGCTATGGGTAACGACAGCGCACTCCTTAGCGAAGCCCTCCACGTGAGCCGCTTCCTTCGCCATGTAGCTTAGAGGAATAAACAGCGGAAAATAGGCGTTGCGGTGTCCCGTTGCCCGAAACATCGCATCGAGCTGGTGCTGCATGTTTTCCCAGATCCCGTAACCCCATGGGCGGATCACCATGCAGCCGCGCACATCCGATGGCTCCGCCATTTCCGCGGCGCGAATGACCTGTTGATACCACTCCGGGAAATCCTCATCGCGCCGGGGTGTGATCGCGGTCTTTGCTGGAGTTGTTTGGTTAGCCATGCGAGAAAGCGGGAAAATTACGCTTGCGAAAATGAAATGACCAGCGGCCATTTGAGAAGGTGGTCGCAACTTTCCTCCGCGACCGGGTTATATTCCATCATCATGAAATCGAAATTGTCCTTCCTCCTTATCCCGACCTTGGCAGCGACGCTGCAATTGGCGCCGGCCACTTTCGCGCAGGCACCCGACCGGCCCAATCGGCGATTCCAGGCCGAGCGCCGTGCCCGTTGGGAAAGCCTGACTGAAGATGAACGGGCGAAACTGAAGGCCGCACATCAGACGGCCATGGCCGATCCGGCAGTGCAGGCAGCGCGCGAAAAACTGAAGCAGGCTCGGCGCGAATTTCGCGAGATCATGCGCCCTGCGCTGCTAAAGGCGGATCCTTCCGTGGGGCCGATCCTGGATAAAATGCGCGCGCAGCGTCCCGACAAAAACTAACTACGCCGCTCAGAAATTCGCCACGAGCGTTTCGGCGGGTGGGCGGCCACTCTCGGCGTAGCCTCCGGCGAAATCCATGCTGCACATCGTCCCGAATCTTGCGTGCCGTCCGAACGCGGCGCCGGCAAAATTGAAGCTCGGGTTGAAGATATTCTGGCGATGCTTCCGCGCCGGCAAGCCGTCGTCGATGATGAGCGCGAGCACGATTTCACGCCCAGTCGCTTTCCCGTAGGAAATATTTTCGCCCCAACTGCCGCTGAAAGTTCCGTAGCGGGCAATCCGCTGGCCGGCATGGCTCCGGTCCCGGCCTTCGTGACCAAATCCTCCATCGGCTTGATCGACACAATGATCTTTCGCGGCGCGCGACATTCCCGGCGAAGCGATCAACGGCTTTAACGGCTGGGCGCTGCGCAGAAATCGAATCGCTTCATCCACCGCCGCAGTGCCTTCTTTGGTGCGGATTCTCGTGTTTCCCGGAAGCACCAGGACGTTGCCGTTCATGCGGGCGCGCAGTTCCTGCAGGAACGTTGCATAGAGGGCCGGGTTCTGGCGCGCCAGGTTCATTTCCCGGATCACGGCCCGTCCGGAAGCGGCGTCGCTAATTTTAGAATTTTCTTCACCGGCGAAGACTGCATGTACTACCACAGCGAGAAGAACCACGAGGGAAGAGGAAAGGCGCATTATGGTAATTATAAGCAACTGCGGTGCCACCTCCGGCCGCCACGCACTTGCGACCATGACCAAAAATGCCGCCGAACAGCAGTTGACACCTCCGCGCCCCGCCCGTAATTTCCGTGCCCTTTCCGCTCTGATGAAGACGTTTTCCGCAAAAGCCAACGAAGTTCCGCGCAAGTGGTGGATCATTGACGCCAAGGACCAGATCCTCGGCCAGGTCGCCGTGAAGGCAGCCAATCTTTTGCGCGGCAAAGAAAAGGCGATCTACACCCCGCACGTCGACACCGGCGATTTCGTCGTCGTGATCAACGCAGAAAAAGTTCGCGTGTCCGGCAAGAAAGAAGAGCAGAAAAGTTTCATGAGTTTTTCCGGATTCGTCGGTGGGCACAAAACGGAAAACGTCCGGGCCCGGCGCGCACGGCATCCGGAGTTATTGGTCGAACGCGCGATCCGCGGAATGATTCCGCACAACAAGCTTGGCCGCGCCGTTTACCGGAAATTGAAAGTTTATCGCGGCGATTTGCATCCTCACTCCGCGCAACAACCCGCCGCGGTCTCGCTCCCAGTCTAGAAATTTTCTCATGGCTCAACCTCAGGAATTCATCGCTACCGGCCGCGGCAAGACATCCGTCGCGCGCATTCGCATGACCGCCGGCAGCGGCAAGATCGATATCAACGGAAAGAGCTTCGAAGATTATTTTCCGACCGTCCCCCTGCAGAACACGGTGCTTCAGCCGCTCCAGGTGGTGAAGCTGACCAATTCCTACGATCTCTCGATCAACACCACGGGCGGCGGTGCGACCGGCCAGGCCGGCGCAGCCCGGCTCGCCATCTCGCGCGCGCTTTTGCTCGTCGATGCGAATCTTCGCGGAACTCTCAAAGCGGAAGGATTGCTGCGACGCGATCCGCGCATGAAGGAACGCAAGAAATCCGGGCAGCCCGGCGCGCGGAAACGCTTCCAGTTCTCGAAACGCTAAGCGGACTTTCGCTCCGCTGCTGGGACGATTCGACCGAGCGCCTGATCGACAAGACATCGCTCGTTCGCGACGAGCGCGCTTAAACCACTACGGCTTTTTCGGCGGTGCGGCCGATGGCTGAGGAGCTTTCGGAGCGGGGGCCGGAGGCGCCGCTGGTTGCAGCGAAACACCAGGCGAAGCGGTGAGCGCAGGCGCAGGCGGCGCTGCCACAGTCGGTTGGATCGCAGGCGGCGCAGGTTCATTGGACGGCTTGAGCGACCGAAGCTGCATCGTGGCCTCCGACGCGCTGGCGCTATCGCGATATTGCGTCATGACGGTCTCGCACACGCGACGCGCTTCCTCGATTTGATTCTTCTCCTTCAAAAGGTGGATCTGCGAAACCAAGGCGATCGGCGCGGCAAAGGATTTAGGCTCGCTCGTAACCAGACGTTGATATGTCGCCAGCGCTTCATCCTTTTTCCCGAGCGACTCCAGATTTGCGGCCATGGCCAGCCGGGCCGTGCCCGCCATTTCGTGTTTCGGATTCTTGTCCAGGAATGTCTGGAGCGTCGTGTTTGCTTCGGCGAATTTCTTTTCGTTCTTCTGCGCGCTCGCCAGAAACAAATAGGCCGATGCGCCGGCGGCAGTTCCCGGATATTCCGATATTACTTTCTGAAACTCAGCCGCGGTCTTGGCGCTCCCGAGCATCTCGGCCGCTGCATTAGCGCGCCGATCCATGTAAAGCCGGTACCCTGCGAACGCCGCCAACGCCAGGACCGCGATAATGATCACCGCGAATATTTCCTTTTTGTAGCGGTCCCAGAAGACCGGGCTCTCCGGCACGGGATCGGGTGAGGAAAGAGTCGGCATGATTTGAAGATTACGCACTCCGCACGGCAGCGGAGCGAGAAGCTTGCTCTTATGCCACGCGAAGGTTTACCGCGCAAGCGCGAGAAGGTCCTTTGGCCCACTCATCCGGCCAAATCTGCGCAAGCCGCATGTGGCGGACGTCTGCGAAGATTTGCGCCTCGATGGCGAGGACGAACTTGCAAACGTGCGGGTCGCTCGCGTCGAAGGCAGCGGCGACATCTCCTTCATCAGGAAGGAAGCTAGCGCGCGTCTGGAGGAGGAGCTTGCCCGCCGTAGCCTCGCGGAGGAGGGTTCTGTCTTCATGCCTTCCCACGACAAACTTTTCATCCCCGGCCCAGTCGAGGTTTCTCCGAAAACGCTGGCCGCCTTTGCCCGGCCGATGATCGGACATCGCGGCGAGGATTTCAAAAATCTTTACCGCGACATTCACCCGAAACTGCAAACGCTCTTCGGCACGAAGCAGCCGGTTTTTCTTTCCACCTCTTCCGCCTGGGGCGTGATGGAAGCGTCCATCCGCAATCTGGTCGATCGCGGCGTGCTCTGCTGCATGTGCGGCGCGTTCTCCGACAAATGGCTCGACGTCGCGCGCCGTTGCGGCAAAAGCGCCGAGGCCCTCCAGGTCGATTGGGGAAAACACATCGACCACATAGCGATCGACGAAAAACTCGCGTCCGGAAAATTCGATGCAGTCACACTCATCCACAACGAGACTTCGACCGGCGTGATGAACCCGCTGCCGGAGATTTGCTGCGTCCTGGCCAAGTATCCGGACGTCGCTCTCATCGTCGACACCGTCTCATCGTTCTCCGCCGTCAAGATCGACATGGACGCCCTCGGCATCGACGTGCTGCTGACCGGCGCGCAAAAAGCCCTCGCGTTGCCGCCCGGTTTTTCTCTCTTCTCCGTTTCCGAAAAAGCCTTCGCTCGCGCCGAAAAACAAAAAGATCGCGGCTACTATTTCGACTTCCTCGAATTCAAGAACCAGCAACCCGGTTGGATGACACCCAGCACGCCGAGCATCGGCCACATCCACGCCTTGCAATCGAAGCTCGACGAGATTTTCGAGGAAGGTCTCGAAGCGCGTTACGCTCGCCATGCGCGGACCAATTCGCTCGTGCACGATTGGGTCCGCGCTCGCGGCTTCGATTTCTTCGCCGAAGACGGCTACCGATCAAAGATGCTGACGTGCGTAAAAAACAGCCGCGGCATCGACGTTCTCAAGCTGACGCGCGATCTCCGGGAAAAACACCACCTCATCATCGACCCCGGCTACGGGAAGATTAAAGGCCAAACCTTCCGCCTCTCCAACATGGGCGACGAAACCGAGGAGACAGTTTCGCATTTGCTCGCAGGCCTTGATGATTGTCTTTGATCCAAAAAGAGGAAGGGCGCCTTCGTTTCCGAAAGCGCCCTCCATTTCGATGGCGATAAGCCGAATTCTGTGCGGCTGATTGCTCAACCCTGATGATCATTTATCTCAGCCCACTTGCGTGAGCCGCCCGACCCCGCCGAAGCGGACTCGTGATGCGACGATACCCGAGGGTCAACGGACCGGCTGCCCTGCCTCTGTTCTGTCTTGCACCACATGGGGTTTTTCGTGCCTCGAGGATTACTCCGCGAGCGGTGAGCTCTTACCTCGCCTTTTCAACCTTGCCTCTCCTTCGTTGCCAAAGAACCGGCGGTGTGTTTTCTGTGACACTTTCCGTCACCGCAATTTTACAACTGCGGCGCCCGCGCGTTTTACGCGGCATGCTGCCGTATGGTGTTCGGACTTTCCTCTCCGAATCTCTTCGGAGCGATCATCTGCCATCGCGCGCATTCTACCACGGCTTCGAAAACAAGAAACGAATGAATCTGGAAACCAGGATGAGAAATGAGACTCTGGAAAATTTCCTGGCTTCCTGGTTTCCAGATTCATTCACCAGGCGAATGGCGTCGGCACGCTGAGCAGAAACCAGCTCACCATCACCAGGCCGATAATCATCTTAATGAGCATGCCGGCGAGGTTGCCGAGCAACGTCCCCCAGCCCGCCCGCCCGGCTTTGACCAGGCGTTTGCCAGCCACGAGTTCTCCCGCGATCGCGCCCACGACCGGTCCGACCAACAATCCGGGAAAGGGAAAGAACAGGCCCACAATCCCGCCGGCGACTGCACCGAAAACGCCCCATTTCGTCGCGCCAAAACGTTTCGCGCCGAAGTAGCCGCTGGCGTATTCGACCGCGTAAGAAATCAACGTGAGCAAAACCAGCGCGGCGATATTCCACCACGCCAGGCTCTTCTCCGGGCCGAGCGCGATCCGGTGAACGATCGCGGCAGCGAGAATGATGGCCGTGCCGGGAACAACCGGCAGCACCGTGCCGATCAGGCCGATCGCCATCACGACGATCGCGACGAGCCACCAGATCAATTCCATCGCTTGATACTGCGCACGGCGCGAGCGCCGCTTCGTTCTCTAAACCTTTTGACCATGTCCCTGCCGTTTCTATACTTGAACTCCCCCGCTCAACCTAAACAGGAGTTTTTTTATGGCACTCTCAGTTGGAACCAAAGCCCCCGATTTTTCGCTCGCAACCAAGACAGCGGAGGGCCCGAAGCAGATTAAGCTCAATGAAAATTTCGGGAAAACCAACACGCTTATTCTCTTTTTCCCGATGGCCTTCACGGGGACGTGCACGACGGAAATGTGCAGCATCAGCAACGGTTTGAGCGAATACACTGCGCTCAACGCGACCGTTTACGGCATCAGCGGCGACAACCCATTTGCGCAGGAAGCCTGGGCCCAGAAGGAAAAAATCACCGTGCCGCTCCTGAGCGATTACGAGCACAAGATCGCGAAGGCATACGACGTGATGTACGATTCGTTCCTGCCTCAGATGAATCTCGGAATGGGCGGGGTGCCGAAGCGGTCCGCCTTCATCATCGATCGCGCCGGCGTGATCCAATACGCGGAGAGCAATGACGACGCGCGTGAGCTGCCGAATTTCGACAAAATCAAAGCGAAACTGGCGGAACTTAAGTGAACGACGAATTTAAGACGCTCAAAAAATTCGACGCCGGGAATGGCTGGGAAGGCTCGCTCCATTCTCTGCCCGCGCTGGAAGTGCAGGGCCTAGGCCCGATCTCGCGCCTGCCGGTCAGCATCCGGATCGTCCTCGAATCGGTGCTGCGAAATTGCGATGGCAAAAAAGTTCGGCGCAAAGACGTCGAGACGCTGGCGAACTGGAACGCCAAGTCACCGGCAAACGACGAAATCCCCTTCGTGGTGGCGCGCATCGTCCTTCAGGATTTCACCGGCGTCCCGCTTGTGGTCGATCTCGCCGCGATGCGCAGCGCGGTGAAAGAACTCGGCGGCGATCCGAAAATCATCGAGCCGCTCGTGCCGGTGGATTTGGTGGTGGACCACTCGGTCCAGGTCGATTTCGCCGGGTCCGCCGAAGCGCTCCGCCTGAACATGGAAATGGAATTCAAACGCAACCGCGAGCGTTACCAATTTCTGAAATGGGGCCAGCAGGCTTTCAAAACATTCGGACTCGTGCCGCCGGGAATCGGCATCGTGCACCAGGTTAATCTCGAATATCTTGCGAAGGGAGTTCTGAGCCAGAAGTCAGAGGTCGGAGATCAGAGGTCAGAAATTTTTTATCCGGACACGCTGGTCGGCACTGACTCGCACACGACCATGATCAATGGGCTCGGCGTCGTCGGCTGGGGCGTGGGCGGGATTGAGGCGGAAGCGGGCATGCTCGGGCAGCCGGTTTATTTCCTAACGCCGGAAGTGGTGGGCGTGCATCTGACCGGACAATTGCGCGAGGGCGTCACCGCGACCGATCTCGCGCTCCACATCACCCAAATGCTGCGCGCGCAAAAAGTCGTGGGTAAATTTGTGGAATTTTACGGCGCGGGCGCAGCGTCGCTGCCGTTGCCGGACCGCGCCACGGTCGGCAACATGGCGCCGGAGTACGGCGCGACCATGGGGTATTTCCCGGTCGATATCGAATCGGTCAATTATCTGCGCGCGACGGGACGGACCGACGAGCAATGCGCCGCCTTCGAGAATTATTTTCGCGCCCAGAAAATGTTCGGCATGCCGCGCAAAGGCGAGATCGATTACAGCGTCGATCTCGATCTCGATCTGGCCGATGTCCAACCCAGCGTGGCCGGACCAAAACGCCCGCAGGACCGCGTAAACCTGCCGGAGCTCGGCAGCGTTTTTCGTTCGCTGCTGGAGAAGCCGGTCAAGGACGGCGGTTACGGCAAACAGAACAGCGAGCTCGGCAAACTGCATTTCGTCAATCTCAACGGCACGCCACCCGCGCAGGGCGACATGGCCTCGAGCGACAAGGAGGACCAGGGGATCGAGCCCGGCGACGAGCGGAACAAGGTGGAGATGATCGCCAATCGTCCCACGCCCGATTCCGTCGCGGAGATTGAAGCCAAGCCGGGCGAAATCTTTGCTCATGGCCAGAGCCGAATCGGGCACGGCAGCGTTCTGATCGCCGCGATCACCAGTTGCACGAACACGAGCAACCCAAGCGTCATGCTCGCCGCCGGTTTGCTCGCGAAGAAAGCGGTCGAGCGCGGCCTAACGATTGATCCGGCGGTAAAAACTTCCCTGGCGCCGGGCTCGCGTGTCGTCTCCGATTACCTCGACAAGACCGGCCTCCAAAAATATCTCGATCAGCTCGGATTCAACGTCGTCGGCTACGGCTGCACCACC
>QHBM01000031.1 GCA_003244145.1 Chthoniobacterales bacterium | reverse complement strand
AACGAGCCGGTCCGCGTTTACGATACCAGCGGTCCGTGGGGTGACGCCGATCAACGCGTCGAAGTCACCGAAGGTCTGCCGTCTCTCCGGTCGAAATGGATCCGCGACCGCGGCGATGTCGAAGAGATCGAAGGCCGGGCCGTCACGCCAATCGACGACGGATACTTGTCCAATGCGCATGCCGCCGGCGCGAACGGCAAAAATGGAAAGCCATCCTCCATCCTCCATTCTCCATCCTCGCCCGCGCGACGCCCGCTTCGGGCGAAGCGCGGCAAAGCCGTGACCCAGCTCTACTACGCGCGGCAGGGCATCATCACGCCCGAGATGGAATTCATCGCGATCCGCGAAAACGGACGATTAACCAATAACCAAGAACAGATAACTGAGCGCAACGCGCTCTCCCATCAACACGCCGGCGAATCTTTCGGAGCAAATATTCCCAAAGAAATAACCTCCGAATTCGTCCGGGCAGAAGTCGCCCGCGGCCGCGCCATCATCCCGGCCAACATCAATCACCCGGAAATCGAGCCGATGATCATCGGTCGCAATTTCCTCGTCAAAATCAACGCTAACATCGGCAACAGCGCCGTCGCGTCGTCGATCGAGGAAGAAGTCGAGAAGATGCGTTGGGCCACGAAATGGGGCGCCGATACCGTGATGGATCTTTCCACCGGCAAAAACATTCACGCCACGCGCGAATGGATCATTCGCAATTCGCCCGTGCCCATCGGCACCGTGCCGATTTATCAGGCGCTCGAAAAAGTCGGCGGCCGCGCCGAAGAACTGACCTGGGAGATCTATCGCGACACGTTAATCGAACAGGCGGAGCAGGGGGTCGATTACTTCACCGTCCACGCCGGCGTCCTATTAAGATACATCCCCATGACGGCACGGCGCGCCACCGGCATCGTCTCGCGCGGCGGCTCGATCATGGCCAAATGGTGCCTCTCGCATCATCAGGAAAGTTTTCTCTACACCCGTTGGGACGAGATCTGCGAGATCATGGCCGCCTACGACGTCAGCTTCTCCATCGGCGACGGTTTGCGGCCCGGTTCAATCGCCGACGCAAACGACGAAGCACAGTTCGCCGAACTTTACACGCAAGGCGAGCTGACCCAGCGCGCCTGGAAACAACACGTGCAAGTGATGAACGAAGGCCCGGGCCACGTCCCCATGCACATGATCAAGGAGAACATGGAGAAACAACTCGAGTGGTGCGGCGAAGCGCCGTTCTACACCCTCGGCCCGCTCACCACCGACATTGCGCCCGGCTACGATCACATCACCAGCGCGATCGGCGCGGCCATGATCGGTTGGTATGGGTGCGCCATGCTTTGCTACGTCACGCCGAAAGAACATCTCGGATTGCCGAACAAGAAAGACGTGAAGGACGGCGTCATCGCCTACAAGATCGCCGCCCACGCCGCCGATTTAGCCAAAGGCCACCCCGGCGCCCAGTACCGCGACAACGCCATTTCGAAGGCCCGCTTCGAATTCCGCTGGGAGGACCAATTCAACCTCTCGTTGGATCCCGAAACCGCGAGGGAGTTTCACGATGAGACCTTGCCGCAAGAAGGCGCGAAGACCGCACACTTCTGTTCCATGTGTGGCCCGCATTTCTGTTCCATGAAGATAACTGAGGACGTAAGAAAATATGCCGCAGCACAACAACTTTCAGAGGACGATGCAATAAAAGCAGGAATGGAACAAAAATCCCGCGAGTTCACCGAAGCGGGAGCAGAGCTTTACTCAAAAGCATGAAAATCACTGAACACGATCGCGCAACGGGGCGCGATTGGGTAGACAATCAACAGGATTGCCCGGAGGGCGAGCTTTGAGGGAAGTCAACGCTCGTCAAGACGTGCGCAAGTACGCCGCCGAACAAGGCATCGCTGAAGAGGAAGCGCTGGAAAAAGGGATGGCTGCGAAATCCGGCGAGTTTACCGAAAAGGGCTCAGAGGTTTACGCCAGGACGTAAAGGCGGATGCAAAACGAGCTGGATATCGTCCGCGACGTGTCCGAGCGGCTCGATCGTGCAGGCATCGCCTACATGCTTACCGGCTCGATGGCGATGAACTACTACGCTCAGCCGCGCATGACCCGCGACATCGATCTGGTCGTCGCGCTCGTTCTTGAGGATTCCAACCGCGTAGTCGATCTTTTTCGTCCCGACTACTACGTCTCGGAGGAAGCCGTCCGCGAGTCCATTGCGACGAAATCGATCTTCAACCTTATTCACGAAGAAAGCGTCATCAAAGTCGATTGCGTCGTGCGCAAAGACACTCCCTACCGACAGGCCGAGTTCGAGCGCCGGCGTCGGATCGAGATCGACAACTTCTCCACTTGGATTGCCACCAAGGAGGACCTGATCATTTCCAAACTGGATTGGGCGAAGGACTCTCATTCCGAGCTCCAAATGCGCGACGTGCAGAACCTGCTCGCCACCGGCTACGACCAGGATTACATCCAGCAGTGGACAAAGGAGCTCGGCTTGTCCAACCTCTGGGAGCAGGCGCAACCATGAACGACACCACGCCCGAGATCGCCGAAATGGTGAGGGAACGACTCATGTCGCTGCCAAACGCCACCCGCTTCATCATGGGCGCCGCGATGTTCGACGCCGCGCGAGCGATGGTCATTGCCTCACTCCCGAAGGATATCCCGACACTAGAACTGAGACACCGCCTCTTCGAACGCCTCTACGGCGAAGCAGTGAGGTCGTCCGGCGACTGATCGAATCATGAAAACGAAACGAAAGACGAATGGTAAGCAGAAGGTTCCCGACTTTGTTGCCCGCGCGGAACGGGCTTTCAGTCGTGTTGCGCGCAAGATCCGCGCCGAAAACCGCAAGCTCGGGTTGTCGCCAGTTGTCTGGCCGAACGGGAAACGCACCTCTGCTCGATGATGGAGCCGATGGGAATCGAATGAGATAGACGGCGTCGACGTTAGCGTCTTGAAGTTGGGTCCCGTCGCTGCTAATAGCGAATCGTCATCGGGCCGCAGCTTTTTCGCAGCGCTCGAGCAGCCGCGGCGCTTCTATCCGCTTCGCCCACTTCGCGAACGCCGGCGTTGCACCGCGCCAGCGCAGCGTCTCGACCTTCTTAAAAAGTGGCGCATCCGTGCGCAGGGTCGCGAGATTCTTGAAGAGCAGCGCGAGCTTGCGCTGTTTGCCAAGAATGTCCGACGGGAATTTCTCAATCGGACCGTAGCGGTTCAAAAGCTCGGCTGCGGTTTTGGCGCCGATCCCAGGAATGCCGGGGTAGCCGTCGGCCGC
>QHBM01000032.1 GCA_003244145.1 Chthoniobacterales bacterium | reverse complement strand
CCCGCGGGCACCGGCACATCAGCGCCCACAGCCGTGATCTTTCCATTTTCAAAAACGATCGTGCCCGAGGGAATGTCGGCGGCGCTGAGCGGATGGATCGTGGCGCCTTTTAGCGCGATCGGTTTCGTTTGCGGCGGCGCGGGGATCGTATCCGAAGCGGGAGCGTTCGTCAGCGCTCCGAACAAAATGAAAGCTCCAACGACGAGAAGGCGCCTATTCATTTTGCGCATCCTCCATGCAGGTGTGCTTGTCGGAGCCGTCGCCGTAAAGCGATTGGAGTTCGTGCTCACGGTGGCTTTCGTGCGCGGAAATTTTCGGCGGCGCTTCCTTGTCGTCGCCCTTCTTGTCCGCGTCGCCGGAGCCAATCTCTTTCAAGCGTTCAACCAGAGCTTTCTGGACGAGCGCGTCGCGTTGCGCGGCAAAACCTTTGCGCGCTTCGATCTCTTCCGCGCGATCGAAATATTTCCGGCCATCGATCCAGGTCTGTTGCACGCTGGCGTAATTGGAGAGGGGATTGCCGTTCCAGATAACGAAGTCGGCGTCCTTGCCGGTTTCGAGCGAGCCGGTCCTGGCGTCGATCCGCAACTGCCGCGCGGGATTGATCGTGACCAGCTTCAACGCGTCGTCCGGTGAGAGGCCGCCGTATTTCATCGACTTCGCCGATTCGGTGTTCAGCCGGCGCGCGAGATCGGCGCTATCGGAATTGACCGAGGTCAGGACGCCCTGGCCATTCATCATCGCGGCGTTATCGGGAATGGCGTCGTAAACCTCGAACTTGTAACCCCACCAATCGGCGAACGACGAACCGCCCACGCCATCCTTCGCCATGACGTCGGCGACTTTGTAACCTTCAAGAATGTGTTGCAATGTTCCGACCTTGATCTTGAACTCGCGCGCCAGACTCAGGAACGCGAGGATTTCATCCTGCCGATACGAATGGCAATGGATCAGCCGCTTTCCGCTCAGAATTTCTGAAAGTGCTTCCAGCTGAAGATCGCGCCGCACCGGCAGAGCTTGCTTCTTTTTCAGCGCGGCATCGTATTCGAGCGCGGCGCGGAACCGATCGCGCATGATTTGTTCAACGCCCATGCGCGTCTGCGGATAACGCGTCTTGAATTTGTCGCCCCAGTTGGCCTGCTTCACGTTTTCGCCGAGAGCGAATTTTACGCCCGGCATCGCGTCGGCGAACTTCAATTCTTCCGGCAGCGCGCCCCAGCGGAACTTGATCACTTGGTTTTGTCCGCCGATCGGATTGGCCGATCCATGCAGAACGTTTGCCGTCGTCACGCCGCCGGCGAGCTCGCGGTAAAGTCCGATGTCGGTCGCGTCGATCACGTCGCCGATGCGCACTTCACACGTCACGGCGTGGCTCGACTCGTTCACGCCTTTGCTGATCGCGGTGTGCGAATGGCAATCGACGATGCCCGGCGTGACGTGCATGCCTTTGCCATCGATGGCGGTCACGCCCGGCGCCTTCAAGCCGGGCCCGACTGCGGTAATCTTACCCGCGGTCACGAGCAGATCGGCATTTTGCAATGTGCCTTGCGGGCCGGAAGTCCAGATGGTCGCGCCCTGAATCAACACAGTCTTTGCTTGTTCAGGCGGCGCGGCTCGTCCGAAAGCGCCGGCTGGAAAGGTCTCGGGAAAATCGAGCGCCTTATCCAGCGGCGACGATTTCTCGTCTGGTTTTTTCGTGGGCGTGTAAGCAGCCGTTCGCTTTGCGCTCCAGCGAAGATTCGTGCCCGGCGCCGCTTCGCCGTTCCCAGCGATCGTCTCGGAAATAATCTGGCCGGTGAAACGGATCGAACCTTCGCCTTTTCCGAATAATTTCGCCGGCGCGATCAGCAAGATAGTGTCCTCCTTGATCGAGAGCGTTACTTTTTCGCCGCCGAGTTTGGCGTCGAGTTTCTCGAGCTTGCCTTCCACGATCAGCGGCAGCGTTTTTCCTTCGGCCGTGATTTCCCAGGTGCCGCGCACATCGCGATCGGCTCCCTGCTCGACATCGTAATAATGTCCATCGACCCACGTGGTCAGGATGCGCGCTTCCTCACCGAAGAGATCTCCGCTGGCGACGACCAGGTTCGCCATCCGGCCCGGTGCAATCGTTCCGAGCCTGTCGGCCACTCCAAACATTTCCGCGGGCGTGGTGGTCAGCGCGGCCAGCGCGGCGTCTTTGCTCAAGCCGCGGCGCACCGCGAGCCGAACGCGCGACCAGAATTCTTTCTCGGGTTTCTCCAGCTTCTGGGTGGTGAAGGCGAATGGGATTCCCGCTTCGGCCAGGCGGGCCGGATTGCTCGGGGCGCGGTCCCAATGCTGGAGCTCATCGAGACGATATTCCAAGGCCTGGGCCGGTCGTTCGATCTCCGGCGCTTTCGGGAAATCGAGCGGCAGAATGATTGGCGTCTTTTTTTCCGCGAGCGCTTTCCGCACACGGTATTCGTAGCCGTTGCCGAGCAGCATCGGCTTCAATTTGAATTCGTCGGCAATGCGCAACGCGCGCAGCAAATCCAGCTCATCCTCCGTTTCGAAGATGGCGGGATTATGTTGCGATTGATCGGCCAGCGCGGCGAGGCTCGCGTTTGTTTCGGGCCGTTCCGTTGTGGCTGGACTTTTCTTATAGGCGTCCTGCGCCGCTTGATACCACGATGCGTCGAGGTAGCTCTGGCGGACGAGGGCGATGGCGCCCATGAGCGAATTCGGGTAACCGCGATCTCCTTCGCGATCGAAGTCGAAAGCGATGTGTTGCGCGACCAACGGCGCCACCACCATGCTATCGACGTCTGCTTCCTGGAGATTGATCAGGGCGCTCGACCCGCGAAAGATTCCGCGGCCCGGCACTACCAGCGCGCTGGTGAACCCGAGGTCGCGAAATTTGCGCGTCGCCTTTTTGTCGAGGTTGAGATGATCGGCCGCCTTGCGTTCCGGCGTGACCCGCGGATTCCACGAATGCATTCCTTTCGCGCTCTCACGCGGGATTTCCTTCGGCTTCGCGTTCGGATCGTCCGGATCGACATCGGAACGCACCGGTTCCGGCTGGAGAGTTTCCGGCAAACCAAGCCGGCTATACGAATCGATGAAGCCGGGATAAATCGTTTTGCCGGCGAGATCCCACACGCGCGCTTCCGGCGGGATTTTCACATCCGGCCCCGCTTCCACGATCAAGCCATCGCGGATCAGGATCGTCCCTTTTTCGATTATCTTTCCGGGGGCGGTCACGATCCGCGCATTGGTCAGCGCGTGAAGCCGGGGATCATTCTCGCGGATGCCCTGTTTCGGGACCGTGGAGAGTTGCGCGAAACTGGAGTTCGCCAGGAGAAGCGAAACCAGCAGACCGGCGGAGCCTGCTCGAAATAAACGCCGCGAAAATTCCATGACCGGAGTTGGAGGCTAGCGGGACGGTCGCGGGAAACAAGCGCGCTTTTTGTTGTGGCAACCGCCGCCTTGGCGGCAACTGCAACGGGTGATGCTACAGTTTTGAACCACAGATTACGGTAGGTATTTCAGCAAGTGTCGGGGGAATGCCGGGTGAGGGACTTTGGCTCGTCGTTGTATCTCTTCTACAATCTTGCCATCCATCGGGTCATGTGGTTTTGCGGCGCCGTATTTGACATACAACTGCAATTCGGCGTCGGATGTCAGGAAAGCATCTCCAAAATTTACGTCGGAATCCTTGTAGAGGTACCTGTGCTGACCCGGGACGAGAACAAAGGAGTGCTCGCCGTGTGACGAATCCGTTAGGTTAATCACGACGCATGCGCCGCCGTGTTGCGCGGGGTCAGAAATTACAATCCAGAGATGGTCTTTGACCGTACCCTGAGGACACCAGACATACGTGTCACCAATAGTCACGACAATTAGGCGTGACTGACTTGAAGGGCAGCTTTCGCGCTGCTTACGGCGCGAACTTCAGAAACAATTCTTTCGATTTCCGATTCGTCTTCGACAACCTCGCAGAGCACGTCTTCGAGATTTAATGGCATTGAACCGCAGCCAAAATCGGCGGGATTTTGCCATTCTGGCCACTTTTCGTGAAGGATATCTGCAATGAGGCCTTTTTCTTCGATCAATGCATCTATTTCACGTGCAGATTTCTCCAGAGCTTCAATCTCTCGGGCCGAGAGAAAATCCAAGTCGGCATCGGAAATCAACTTGATGGTGTTTTCAGTTCGCGGCGAAAAGTGCTTCGCCCATTTCACCATGTCTGAATTGGTGCTTGAGACTTCCCCCTTGATCAAATTGTACGTGCGACTCAACACGGGGCCTTTCTTCATCGACGCAAATGAGTCCCCTGTGATGGGGCGATGCCATGTCGCCAAAGCGGTGCGTTCTGCCGCATACATTTTCTTGATGAGAACAAAAACAGACGTTTCGCCCCCATTTCTCTTCGTGAGATACGCCGCAGAGGCAACGGCCTTATCGATGTCGAAGACGAAGTCCATAGAGAGCCTCTAAGGCGAACGGTGACAGAATGTCGGACAGAGGTCAAATGTTCATTTGAGTACCCCATCCCAAAACGGCGTGACCACAGCGTCGCTTGCCTTCATCACCGCTTACCCGCTAACGTACATCCGTGAGCTCGCCCGATTCCGACGCCACTATGGCGGTGTTCCTCGATTTGGAGAACATCGCCATCGGCGCGCTCGAGGCGCAGTTTCCCGCCTTCGACATCCAGAAAGTGCTCGAGCGTTTGCTGCTCAAAGGCCACATCGTCGTCAAAAAAGCCTATTGCGATTTCGATCGCTACAAGGCGTTCAAACGCGGGTTGCACGAAGCCGCCTTCGAGTTAATCGAGATCCCGCACATCCGGCAGTCCGGCAAAAATTCGGCCGACATCCGGATGGTGGTCGATGCGCTCGATCTTTGTTACACCAAGAGTCACGTCGACACTTTCGTCATCATCAGTGGCGACTCGGATTTCTCGCCGCTCGTGAGCAAGTTGCGCGAAAATGCCAAGACCGTCATCGGGATCGGCGTGAAGAAATCGACTTCCGATCTCTTCATCAGCAACTGCGATGAGTTCATTTATTACGACGACCTGGTGCGGGTCCAGCCGGCGCGGAAGCGAGGTAACGCGCGCCCGCCTGTGCCCGCGACCAAGACTGCCCCGGAAAACGACCACGGCCCCTCGATGGATCGCGCGCTCGATCTTTTGACGACAACCATTGAGGCATTACGGGCCGAGCGCGGGGAAGATTATCCGATCCGCGGCTCGCTGGTGAAGCAGGCGATCAAACGCCGGAACCCCGGTTTCAACGAACGCGCCTACGGCTTCCGCGCCTTCAACGAGTTGCTGCTCGAAGCGCAAAAGCGCGGCCTGCTCAAACTCGAGGGCGACAAACAAGCAGGCACCTACATCGTCCACCCGATCGAGTAACTGCCTTACCGGAAATCGGTGGAGGTAATCGGAATCGCGTAGATGGCGTCGAGGTAACGAACCCTCACTGTTTTGGCGTCGTGAGACAGGACCGAGAGTCTTGTGCCGCGCTGAAGGACCGTTTCGCCGTACGGGATTTTGATTTTCACCGGTTGCGTGATGGTGACGAATTGTGGCTGTGAGGACGCGCTCGGGGCAGCGGACGGAATTATTTTCGGTGATGCCGCCGAAACCGGCGGCGTGGGCGACGGGCTCGCGGTTGGCAAGACCAGCGCGCCTTCGAGCGCCTCGATCTTGATCACCGGATGGATCTCCCACGCGGTGGAGCGCCAGGGGTGATGATATTTGTTCTCGCCGATGGAGAGGATCGTGGGGCCCACGTCGGCGGTGCCATTATGCTCGTCGTCCCATACGAGGTAACCCGTGGCGCGAATCCTCCGTGCGGCATGCCCGGTCGGTTCGATGGTGAAGTCCGGGGCGCGAATGAAACCGGCCAGCGCTTGCATTCGGATGTTGTCGCGGAAGATGGCGTTCTGCGTTCGCGGAGTGATCTCGCAAATGATTGGAGTCGGATCGCCGATCACCGGCGCATGGTCGAGCGGCTTCTCGAAAAGCTCGAGATGCCAGTCGTGGAAATCGGTGCTGGCGCAGTTCGTGGTTTCGGGCGGACCGGCGTAAGCGAGCACGAGGTAGCCTTCGAATGAAACGATCTGTTTCTCGAGCGGGTCGAGTTGCTGCCGTTGCGGCGCAATCAAATCTTTCCGGCGCGCATTCCTGGCTTTTGCCTCGAATGCCGCCACGTACTGCAGGAACGACGCGGTGTTCATCGCTTTGATGATCGGGCCCGCGAAATTGGGCGCGGAACGATTCTTCAGGCGATTGCGTTCGGCTCCGTCGGGAGTCTTGGCGTTTCCCTCCAGTCGATCGCTGCAATCCCAGCTTTTCAAATCGATCTCTTTCAACTCGCGATCTTCGGAGATCGCAGGCCGCGCGCCGAAGGCGATCGCGCCCATAGCCAGCGCGACCGCGCCGGCAAGCAGGAGAAGGAAACGACGATGCCCTGGAATTTTTGCCATCGACGGGTGTGGACGAAGTGGAGCTGTGATCATCAACTGCTTTGCCGCTGGCGGCGAGCGAAAGCTTGACACTCTCTCCCGGCGACGGCGTAATCGTTAGGCATGACCGTGTGGGTCCACCCCTGGAACTCCGACGCTTTCCGTGCCTCGACCGATACCGAGCCGCGCTCTGTGACTGGAATTTTCTTTGCGTAACTCCACCAGCAATCCGCCCATGAAAACATCATTCTCTCTGGCCGCCGTCTTATCGGCCTTCGTTTTTTCGTTCTTCGGTCTCTGCCCACTGAATGCCCAAACGCCCGCGCCGTCGGCCACGCCATCGCCCGCCGCGTCCCCGGCCACGTTTCCGCGCGAGCGTTTTCAAGTGTTCGCGGCCAATGCTACCAAACTAAAAAAATTCAATGACGCGGTGAAGGTGATGAAAGCTCGACCGGTTAGCGACAAGACGAGCTGGGCTTACTGGGCCAACATCCATGGAGTCAGCGGCGCCTCGAACCCCGAGTGGAACCAATGCCGTCACGCGCACTGGTGGTTCGTGGCCTGGCATCGGGCCTATGTCCTCGAACTCGAACACCAGTTACAAGCCGCGATCAATGACCCGACCTTCCGCCTTCCCTATTGGGATTATCTCGATGCCGGCCAGCGCAAAATCCCGCCGGCTTTCAAGAAAACGACCAGCTCGCTCTTTGAATCGAATCGCAACGGTAGCGAAGTGGGCTTTGAGGCCATCGATTTGCAGAAAACTTTTGGCGCGATGCAGTATCTCGGCAGCATCCTCGCTGGCGGCTTCGGTGGCGCGTCGGTCTCCAGCGGTACGATCAGCGGCGCTTTTTCCAAACGCGGCCGGATGGAGCAGAACCCGCACAATACCGTCCATGTGGATATCGGTGGTCTGATGGGCGATCCCGCGACGGCCGCGCGAGATCCGATCTTCTGGGTGCACCATTGCAACATCGATCGCATGTGGGAGGTCTGGATCAAGAACGGTCCCCACACGAATCCGGCTGGCGCGTTCACCAACGAGACGTTCACCTTGCCGGGCGTGAACGGACAGCCGGTCACGCACAAGGTGGCCGATATGTTCGATACGAAAAAGCTTGGTTACACTTACGACCGAACCAATCTGCAAGTGCAGCTCGCGAGCAGCCCGCATCCGCCCGCTCACCCGATGGCGGCCGCGTCCGCGAGTCCGTCGCCCAGCGAAGCGGAACCTTCACCTACAGTGAGCGAAGCCAGCCCAACTCCAGAGCCAACCAAGCCGGAGGTCGTGCTCGCCACGGCGCCCAAGGACAAGCCGATCAGCCTTGTGGCCAAGCCGCTGACCGTAAAAATAATGACTGAGCCCGTCGCACCTGAGCACAACATGCTCGCGCCAAAAATGGATCATAAGAAAGCCAGGAAGCGGGTTTTGCTTAGCCTCGAAGGAATCGACTTCACGGAACCGCCGAAGAATCTTTACAAGGTTTATCTCAACTTCCCGAAGGCGGATCACAAAGTGGCTTCCAACACGCCGCAATATGTCGGGACCCTCGCCTTTTTCGAATCGCTCGATGGTCATCATGGAAATGACGGGAGCGAACGCACCGAGACCTTCGATATTACCGACGCTCTCGCCGCTGCAAAAAAAGCCGGCAATTACGACCCGAAGAATCTTTCAGTCACGATTGTGCCGGTCGGCCCGCCGACCGATGGCAGGCGTTCGCCGCCGAAGAACGCCAAGGAGATCACGATCAAAAACATCTCCATCAAGACAGTCGACGAATAGTTGGGTGGTTGGTTTGGCCCCTAGCCCATGTAAAAACCGCCGTTCACGTTCAGGACGTGGCCGGTGATGTAGCTCGCCATTGGCGAGCAGAGAAACAGAGCGGCATCGACGATGTTCTCGGCGTCGCCCAGACGGCCGAGCGGGATTTGTTTCGTGAAGTTTGCGGTCACTTCGTCAGACATGCCTTTGCTCATGCCGATGTTGATAAAGCCCGGCGCGATCGCGTTCACCGTGATGTTTTGCCGGGCGAACTCGCGCGCGGAGACTTTCGTGAGCGCGATGATCGCGGCTTTACTCGAGGAATAATTCGCCTGGCCGAAGAGGCCCATTTGTCCGCTGACCGATGACAAGTTCACGATCCGGCCCTCCTGGCGCAGAATGGCCGCGGCTTTTTGGGTGACGTTAAAAGTGCCGGCGAGATTCACCCGCAGAACGCTTTCGAATTCGTCCAGCGTCAATTTCTTGATCGTGCGGTCGCGGATAATGCCCGAGTTGTTGATCAAGATGTCGAGCCCACCGTATTTTTCGCCGATCGATTTCATCATCGCTTCGGCCTGCTCGGGATTGGTCACGTCGCATTCGATGACCAGCGGGTCTTTCAACTCCTTTGCCACCGCGTCCGCGTCTGATTTATTCTGGCCCGCGGAATCGGCGACGTAGTTGACGACGCATTGGGCACCGCGCGCACCGAAGGCTTTGATCATCTCCGCGCCGAGCCCGCGCGAGCTGCCGGTGACGAGGACGGCTTTGCCGGAAAAATCGAGAGGATCGTTCATTTGGTTGGACAGGATTAACAGGATTGAGGGGATTGAGGAGAAGACAAATCACAAGGACTCTGCTTTCCCCAATCCTGAAAATCCCGTTAATCCTGTCTAATTTCTTCGTTTGCGAATCGCCTTACGATGAGAGCGATCGGGAGTCCCACCAAAACCATGACAATGATCATGCTCCTCGCCACTTCGGAGACGGAGTGTTTCGGATGGACTGAAGCCAGCGGCAGCACCACGCAGGTCATGAAAACGTAAACGGCGATGCCGTAGGCCAATCCGGAAATGATTGCCTGCTCGGTTAAAAAGCGGAGTTTTCGACTCGCCAAATAGAAGAGGGACGCGGCAACGAAGATGATCAGAAAATGGGCCGCGAGACCCAGGGCGGCGCTGGTCAGACCGCGATTGAAGGAATCCTGCCCGAAGAAGCCGGTGGCGATAATTTGCAGACCCCGGATTGGTCCAATGCCTCTCATTCCCCAAAGCACGAACGCGGAGCTAATGTCCAAAACTCCAGCAACCAAAGTGGCCAACGCGAGGGCTCGAACGGCGCGTGGTTTCTCGGGTGTCGAAGCAGGAGGTGCGGCGCTCATGCGGGGACGTTAGGTGGAAACGGCGTTGCTCCACAAGCGATTGCCGTTAAGATTTCGAACTCCATGGCCGCTCCGATCCGCATTCTCACTGCTGTTCCAATTTGCGACGGACATGACAGCGCGATCAACACGATCAACCTCGAGTTCATCCGGCACGGGATCGAAGTGGTCTATCTCGGTTACCATCGCTACGCGGAGGACATCGTGCGCGCTGCCATCCAGGAGGATGTGCGCGCGATCGGCATCTCCAGTTACAACGGCGGACACGTGGAATTCTTCGCGGAAGTTGTCCGGTTGCTGAAGAAGCAGGGCGCGGATGACATCCAGGTTTTCGGTGGCGGCGGGGGAACGATCACGCACGAAGACCAGAAGGTGATGGAGCGTCGTGGCGTGGATAAGATTTTTTTCGCGGGCACGCCGCTGAGCGAGATGGTGGAGTTTGTCCATGATCGCTACGGGAAGGCGAAGCGAGGAAAGAAGGCGCCGACGGCAGAGATGAAACTAGCGCGGAAACTGACGGAGATTGAGGACGCGTATGCGAAGGGGAAGAAGAAACGCCCAACGCCTAACGCCAAACGCTTAACGTCCAACCGAAAGCAGGGGAGCGGAAAGAATAATCGGAAGCGGGTGATTGGATTTACCGGGCCGGGTGGAGCGGGGAAGACGACGCTGATCGATGAGTTGGTCTTGCGATTGTTGCATCGGGAGCCGAAAACGCGCATCGCGATTTTGTCGCACGATCCGAGCGTGGTGGGTGAGGGGGCGTTGCTCGGAGATCGCGCGACGATGATTAATTCGCAGGATGAGCGAGTCTTTATGCGCAGCATGGCCACGCGCGGGCAGGCGGGCGGATTGTCGCCGGCCACGGAGGATTGTCTGCGGCTGCTCGCGGAGTCGCCCTTTGATTACGTGATCATCGAGACGGTCGGGACGGGACAGGAAGCGATGCCTTTCCGAAGCAAACTGATCGACGAAACGGTGCTGGTCATGAATCCGGATTACGGCGCGCGTCTCCAGTTGCAAAAAATTGTCATGCTCGATCTGGCCGACATCGTGGTCGTGAATAAGAGCGACCAGGACCGCGCGCGCACGGCGGCGCTTGAAATTAAGCGGCGGCTGGAGCAAAACAAACGGCCACAGAAATTAATCTCGACGGTGGCGAAACGGCATCGCGATCGCGGCGTGGACAAACTTTGTGATTTGTTGACCGAGAAGAAATGAAAGTGGAGGCAGTGATATGAGCAAGCTGGGACGCGTAGTTGAGGCGGTGGAGAATTACAATCGGTTCGTGCTCGATGAAGTCAGGCGGGCGCGGACGGAGACGAAGTTCGGCCAGCAGTTGCTCGAACGCTGGAACCGGATCAAGGCCAACACACCGATAGGTCGCGCGCCGACCGGCCTGCCGCTGCCGCGCCTTGCGCTTCCCGAAATCGACGAGCCGGGGGAGATCGCGCGCTATCTCCTCGGTGACGGTTTGCCCGGCGAATTTCCGTATCTGAACGGCGCCTACCGCGAAATGTATCTCGAGCCGTTGCGCGAAGAGGGCAGTTACGGCAACGAGCAGGAGAAAAACGGCCACGGCAAAAACGGACATTCGAAAAACGGTAAGAAGGGCGTCGCAAAATTGGCGGAGACGGAGGAGCCGACGCGGTTGTTTTCCGGAATGGGTTTGGCGGAAGATACGAACGAACGTTTCCATTATCTCGGCGCCCATCAGCGCTCGAAACGGCTCAGCACCGCGTTCGACGGTCTCACCCTTTATGGAATCGATAGCGACGCGCCCGGCGTGTTCGGCAAGATCGGTGAGGGTGGCGTGGCGGTGGATACCGTCGAAGACATGGAACGGCTCTATGCCGGGTTCGACATGGGAGCGCCGAGTTTCTCGGCGTCGATGACGATCAGCGGGCCGGCGCCGATCATCATGGCGATGTACATCGCGGCAGCGAAACGCCGCTTCGGTCCGAGCGTCGTGCCGAAACTCCGCGGCACCATTCAGGCCGACATCTTCAAGGAAGTTCAGGCGCAGAACGAAACGATTTTCCCGGTCGAAGCGTCGCTTCGATTTCTGGCCGACATGATGGAATACACCACGCGCGAAATGCCGCGCTGGTATCCGGTTTCCATCAGCGGTTATCACATCGGCGAAGCGGGCGCCACGCCGGTGCAGCAAGCGGCTTACACTCTTTCCAACGGTTTCGCTTATGCGGAAATGATGGCGGCGCGCGGCATTCACGTGGACCAGTTCGGTCCGCGACTTTCCTTCTTCCTCGATTGCGGATTGGACGTCGAGTACATCGCGCTTGCCCGCGTCTCCCGACGGATTTGGGCGATCGGAATGCGCGACGCTTTCGGCGCTGGAACCAAAGCGCAGATGTTCAAGCTGCACACGCAGACGAGCGGTCGCTCACTCGTCGCGGCTGAGTTCAAGAATAATCTTACCCGCACGGCCGCGGAGCTGATGCTCGCTTACATGAACGGATCCAACTCGTGCCATTCGAATAGCGCCGACGAGCCGTTCACGACGCCGAGCGAAGAATGGATCAGGCTCTCCGCGCACGGGCAGGCCATCCTGCTCGATGAATCCGGCATCTTCAAACACACCATGAACATGCTGAGCGGTTCGCCGGGAATGAAGGCGGTCGAGCGCGCGGTGGAGGCGGCGATTCTCGAGGAGTTCCGTCAAATTGAAGAGCTGGGCGGAGTGGTCGCTGCGATCGAGCATCGTTATCAACGGAGCCAGATTCAAAACGCGGCGCATCGTTACGAGGAACAGATTTACGACGGCACGCGGTCGATTATCGGATTGAACAAATACCGGAACGCGAACGAAAAGCCGCCAAAGGTGGAGCTCGTGCGCACGCCCCGAGCAAAGAAACAGATCCAGGTGGATCGGCTGAAGCAGTTCAAGAAGAGGAATGCGGCGAAGGCAGCGAAAGCCCTCGATCGCCTCGCGGCCGTGGCGGAGACCGACGAGAATTGTTTCCCGGCGTTATTGGAAGCCGCGGAAGTCTGCTCGTTAGGCCAGATCAGCGGACGGTTGCAGGAAGTCGTCGGCCGCTTCCGGCCGATGGTATAGGTGCGACGAATACCTACTTCTTTCCCGCCCGCTTCAGACGCATGTTCTGTTGGTAGAAGACCAGGCACCGCGCCTCTTTCACCCGCGTCGTTTTCATCGAAAGAATAATGTCGTCGCCCGCGCGCTTGATCGTTCCGGTGCCGGCGTTGCCGAAGCTGTCTTCGAATTTGAACTCCAGCGTGTCCTTGCCGGAAACTCTCGCCGCACCCTGACCTTCCGGCGCCGCCCCGTGGGCATCGTTGTGAGCGGCATCGAAAGACACTTGGATGGCGCTCCCGGATTGCTCGATGGTCAATTGAAAGACCGCTTTCCCGCCGAGGAATTTCTTGTCGGCATATTGCCCGGCCCAACCGGAGTCGGCAGCCTGGACAGTGAAACCAGCGAGTATCGTTAACGACGCTGCGAGAAGAAAAGAGCAAACAGGTTTCATGGCGAAATATGAAGCCGCGCACGCCTTCGCGCCAGACCTAACGAGCCGACTAGCGGGATTCAGATTGTGAGCGTCACGCGCGGTGCGCTATGCTTCGCCCAATCATGGCTTCTCCGCAATCAGAGGCAGGGGCAACTGCGCGCGGTCGAATCGCGACCCGGCTCCTGCCGTTTCTTTTTCTCCTCTACGTCGCGAACTATCTCGATCGCACGAACATCGCCTACGCGACGCTCGGGATGAAAGGCGACCTTGGCCTGACTGATTCGGTCTTTGGCACCGCGAGCGGAATTTTCTTCATCGGCTATCTTGGTCTGCAAATTCCCGGGGCGCTCCTGGTGGAACGCTGGAGCGCGAAACGCCTGCTTGCGATCACGCTTATTACCTGGGGACTGCTGACGGCGCTGACCGGTTTCGTGCGGTCGCCTATGGAACTCTACGGCGCGCGCTTTCTCCTGGGCGCGGCCGAGGCGGGGTTCTTTCCCGGCGTGATCGTCTATCTTTCGCATTGGTTCATTCCGCAAGATCGGGCCAAGGCGGTGGCGCGGTTCATGTCCGCGATTCCGATTGCCTACATCCTGGGCGGACCCATCGCCGGAAAAATCCTGGGCCTTCACTGGCTGAATGTTCCCGGCTGGCGCTGGCTCTTTTTGCTGGAAGGAATTCCAGCGGTCGTGCTCGGAATCGCGACCCTCTTCGTGCTGCCGAATCGGCCTCACGAAGTCCGTTGGTTGCCGCCTAACGAGCGCGATTGGCTCGCGCTTCGGCTTGAGGAGGAGCGGCGCGCGAAAGCGCAGATGGAGCAGTTGACGATCGGACAGGCGCTGCGCCAGCCCGCGGTGCTTCTCCTCACGGCCGGGCTTTTTGTCTGTTACAGCGGCGGCTACGCTTTTTGGTTTTGGATGCCGACCATGTTGCAACGGATGACCGGCTGGAGCGTGGAACGCGTCGGCTGGATCGGCGCGATCCCGTTCATCGCCGGCCTCATCGGAATGCTGATCGTCGGCTGGAATTCCGATCGCACACATGAACGCCGCTGGCATTTTGCCGTCCCGCAATTGACCGCGGCCGCGGCGCTGGCGGCGTGGTTTTTCCTGCCGTCTTCCAATGTCCTGTTGGTCGCGGTGTTTTCGCTCGTTGTCTTCGGGACGATCGCGTACCTGCCCGCGTTCTGGGCGCTGCCCAGTTCATTCCTCGCCAGCTCCGGCGCGGCCGCGGCGGTCGGATTCATTAACTGCACCGCGAGCATCGGCGGCTTCGTCGGTCCGAAGATTATCGGCGAATTGAGCCAGCGCAGTGGCAGCTTTCGCAGCGGATTCATCTTTATGATCGCGTGCTGGATCATCGCTTCCGTTCTCGTGCTGCTTTGTCCGCGCGAGCGGGCGGCCTAGTTCACGTCCGCCGGCATGGAACGGATCATTCACAACATTCTCGTCCTCGGTTTGAACGTCGATGAGCAAACGCGTTGCGCTCACTACCACGGCGAGGACGACGTCATCGCGATCAAGTTCAGGTGCTGCGGCGATTGGTTCCCGTGTCACGAATGCCACGCCGAACTGGCCGGGCACGCGGCTGTGCCTTGGCCCAAGGAAGAATTCGACGCGGCCGCCATTCTGTGCGGCGGTTGCGGACATCAATTAAGCATCCGTGAATATCTCGATTGCAACTCAGTTTGTCTGCATTGTCGCCGGCGGTTCAATCCCGGCTGCGCGAATCATTATCCACTCTATTTTGATTCTTAGGGCCGACGACTTGCGAGTCAGCTCTTGAGAGCCACCTCGAACGGCGCGCAGGTCGGGTTCATCAATTGCACAGCCAGCATTGGCGGGTTCGTCGGTCCTAAGATCATCGGCGACCTGAGCCAGCGTACCGCTTCGTTCGACGCCGGATTTGTCGTGATGATCGTGTGCTGGACGATCGCATCAGTGCTGGTGCTGCTCTGGCCCCGGGAGCGGGCCTCAGTGCCCCGATCCTAAGATATGCCAGATTCAAAAGCTTCTCGGCCACCCGCTGCGGCACTGAGGTTATAATGATTTTCTTTCGTCGAGTCTTGCTCGCAGGAGCAACCACTGATCTGGCGTCAATTTGGGGCGGATTTGCTCCTCCCAGTAAGCTGCAGGCATCGAGTCGATGCCGATCCGCAGTAGCTGTTTGCCTTTCTCCTCGGACAGTCCCCAGGTGCGCAGCAATGCGACAACTTGTGCGTCAGCCTTTGAACGCCAGCGTTGTCGGAGGGTATCGATGTATTCGTCCGCATCTTTTGGAGCGAGGTGCTCGAAGTCTGTTTCTACCTTCTCGCGAGCGGCGCGTTCCGATTGATACCATTTCGGGAGTCTCGGAAGAATCCATTCGGCGTCGGGAACCAACAGTAAATGAATGTCGAACCAGCGCGCGGCAATCTCTCGATCCTGAAGTTTGTCGAGCATGTAAGCGATGGTGGCCGCGGTTCCGCGGCTATCCGGCAGGTACTCCTTCGCGAATTTGCGAATTCCGGTCGTGATGCCTTCGCGCAGCTCCCGATTCATCGCAACAACATCGCCCGCTTCATCGAGAAGATCGGCAACACGTGAATAGTCATCTAGGTCGGTGCCGAGTCTTTCCCTTTTCTTCTGCAGTATCTTGACCGCATCGCGAAATTCACCTTGTGCCTCGTACGTGTCGGCAACAGCGTAAAAGATTCGAGCCTGATCCTCAGGATCCGGATACCTGCTTCCGAATTCCTCGGCGAAAGCTTTGATTTCTCCAGGTGTGTGGCGGCCAGATAGCAACGCCCGCTTTTTTTGCTCGAATGTCTTGTCGTTCGCAATAGTTTTGAACGGCGTTAGCCCGCGTTTTGGTTCTGTGACAAGGCCAGATGTGATCTGACTGACGGGTGTGGCAAAGTTCAGATTTTGACCATCGATCATCATCATCGTCGCAAGCCCGATGACTCGGCCCTTAGAATCGAATACCGGCGAACCACTCGATCCTGGTGAAACTGGGGCAGTAATTTGAATCCACTTATTGCCCTCGACTTCTCGAATGCCGGCGACAATACCTGTCGAAAGGCTGTTCGTTAGACGTTCCGGATTGCCAATCACGGTAATGTTCTCGCCGACTTCGGGAAGGTCCGCAGCTGAAACGACTGGCGGCAGGTCGTGGCCTTTCGACACAGACAGGAACAACTGCACCCAATCTTGTTCGACCGAGAAGTGTGACAACTTGCCGTCACTGAGACGCAGACTTGCGAAAAATGCGTCTTCCGTGCCCGCAGCGCGCGCAATCTTGAGCGCGCGTGCTTTCTCTATAACGTGGCAATTCGTTAGAACTTCGTCTCCGCGCCACATGAATCCAGTGCCGGTTGAAACGATCTCGCCTCGGCTGTTCAGCGCCTGAACCTCAACAACACGTCCGCTGTATTTTTGGAATATCTCCTTCGGACTAAGTTCTGCACCGGATAGAGCAACTAGTGCTTTTTCTTTGTCGGCAATCTCACGTCGGACCTGCTCTTCGCGCTTTTGTTGCTGCTCGAACTCAATTTCAGGAGCAGTATCTTCAATGACCAACCGGAGAGTTCGATCTCTGCCGATGCGCACTCCATTCTCAATTACATCTTCTTTCGCGATTCGCGCCTTAATTCGACAAGTCCCGCGCCGCCACTCGTAATTCGGGAATTTACCATATGGCGAAGCTGTCGATGGTGTCCCAAGCTTACGTGTCAGTTCCGGAAGAGCGTCGTCGGGGATGACGCCAGCTACGATCGACCCCGAGTACTTCGTCACGCTCGGTTCGTCATCTTCGCTGGCAGAACGCGCATTGTATTCGGGTTGGTTCATCATGAAGACCGCGATTTCTCGCACGCGGCCATTCGAAAACGAGATGCGCAGACCCCGGTCTTGCCAGTACGACGTGACAAACTTCGTCCAATCCTGGTCTATTGGTTTGTAATGGTCCAGATGATGTTTTTTGGCCCATCTCTCGTGAAGCGTTTTCCCATCGAGTGATTCTGGTCCGAGCTTTGTACGCACCGTTTCAATGCTGTCGCCGAGTCGGATTGGGAGTTCCCATTGGGGCCATTCGTCTCCGGATGTAGTAACAGTGTTGGGGAGCACCTGTTTCCAGTTCGGAAGTAAAGCAACGCACAGCAGCAGCAGCACGACCGCCGCCGCAGCTACAACTGCCATTCGTTTTCGGTTGCTGCCGACACGTCTAGTTTTTTGGAGTGACGGCGAGGCCGGTCGTGAAGGAGCGGACGGCAGCGGCGCAGGTGTTTGGATTACGGGTCGAGGCTGACCCAGCTTGGCGAAAGCGAGCAATAAACCTCCTAACAAAGCGAATCCACCAAGCAACTGACCCAATCCTCGCCATATCCCGACAACTTCCCGTTGGTAATCGAGAATAATCATCTTCTCGACTCCCGAGTTCCCGAAAGACGCCACCAAATAATCCTTAGCCTTCGACTCCAAATCCCAATGCGTCATGCGTACCCCTTCGATTCCGCTGGTGTCGAATCCGCTTTGGCGTTTTGCCTTGTCCAATTGATCCTTCGTCATCTTCACAAGAACGGGCGGTATTGCAGAAACGGACGCTGGTAGTGCGGAATCTTGAATCGGGATGAAATAGATTTCCGAATTCGGAACTCGCACGCCGTGGCGCGTCTGGTAGTACTCAACCGCTTTATCCACCACCGCAGTTCCGCCCGTGATGATTAAATGTCTATTGTTGGGAAGATTTTTCTGGAGTTCAGAAATGGAAATGGTTTCTGGGGTTCGTCGGGCGCTTGCTTGAATAAACGCGTCGTACGCGCCAGCACAGATCAGATAAATCCCGACCAAAAAGCCAACGCCAACTAGACGCCGAATGATGTACATCTTTGAGCCCTGAGAGTGCCGGTAACCATGGCTTTAATCGAGGTGAAAGCAGACCGTCAATTACTACGGCATCAACCTGTTCATGGCGCGCAGCGTCCTCTCATCATTCAAATTCTTGATTAGCGGAGAACGAGTAATTACCGCGTCTGGACATAACGGGCGAAGCTGCTGTTGTAGTGCTTCGAACTCATCGAGTTCGGTCCATGGCGAAAGCACAATCTGCGCGATAAGCTGGTTTGCTGACACATTGGTGACGGTGCGTCCACAGCCAGGAGTTGATGCGTCCGTGACGAATCGAATTTCTTTTTCAAACTCGTAATCGTTGTTTTTGAAAAGATAAGCTCGTGCGAGGATGTCCCTTATTCCCGGCGCTTCGGGATTGAAAGAATCTATCTGGCCGGGTTCCCTGTTGCCATACTGGATCCTTGCAGCTTCAAAGCAAACATCCGGTAGAGCGGAAGCGATTCTGTGTAGCGTCGTCTGAATCGCAACGCCTGAATCGGCGTACAGTTTCCACATTGCCGCAGACTCATGTGACGAACAATGCCAACACCACGCGCATTTTGATTTTGACTGCTGCTCATCGTAAAAATCGGCGATGATTTGCGAATTCTGCATCATGTCCCCCCAATTTGAAGGATCGCCGGCACCGATCAGTGTTTGTTTATCCGGCGGCAACGCTTCTATTATCTTCTTAACAGTGTCGGGCTCGTGATCCAAAAGGTAGCCGAATCTCCATTTGGCGGAGACGGCAGAGAATCCTTCTTTGGGATCAGATTGCTGCAACTGCGCGATTGTAGGCAAATAAACGGTTCCTGACAGGTTGAGGAACAACGTACTGAGTTTGACGTAACGCCACAGGCAAGCTGATTCGTCGACGCGCAGCTTGGCGTCCTCGGAAATTTGCGTGATTGTTGGCATGCTTGGCAACTCGACAGCCTAGGTCGTCGCGAAGCCGTCTGCTACTCGCTTCGTCAAAGCTCTTCTTGCGCGTGTCATCTCGCTGTCATCGGCCTTACTATTTTCCACCTTCAAAGACGAGCGCATGCCCTGAAAGGACGCAGTAAATCACGCGATTCATGTTCGCCCGATCCATTGCCGTGCGAGTCAGCTCTTGAGAGCCACCTCGAACGGGGCGCCGGTCTTAGCCCGGATGTCGTCGACCGCGACGCCTGGGTGCAGCTCAGTGAGGACCAAGCCACCGCCTTGTTTCACCTCGAAAACGCACAAGTCGGTGATGATGAGGTTGACGACTCCCAAGCCTGTGATGGGCAGCGTGCATTTTTTCAAAATCTTCGGGCTGCCGTCCTTGGAAGTGTGCTCCATCACCGCCACCACTCGCCTCACGCCCGCGACGAGATCCATCGCGCCTCCTGGCCCTTTGATCATTTTGCCGGGGATCATCCAATTAGCGATGTCGCCAGAATCCGTAACCTCGAATGCGCCGAGAATGGCGAGATCGATGTGCCCGCCGCGAATCATCGCGAACGAATCGGCGCTGGAGAAAAAGGCCGAGCCGCGCATCTCCGTGATGGTTTGCTTGCCGGCGTTGATCAAGTCGGCGTCGACCGTCTCGTCGGTCGGGAACGGGCCGATGCCGAGCAGGCCGTTCTCGGATTGCAGGGTGACGTTCATGCCTTCGGGAATGTAATTGGCCACGAGCGTCGGGATGCCGATGCCGAGATTGACGTAGTAACCGTCGCGCAATTCCTGCGCGGCACGTTTTGCCATCAAATCGCGAATTGGATTTTCTTTCTTCGCGGCCGCACTGCCTTGCACCGTGCGGAACTCGATACGTTTTTCGTAGGTCGCCCCTTGAATGATGCGATCGACGTAAATGCCTGCGGTGTGGATCTGGTCCGGCTCAAGCTCGCCGACCTCGACCAGTTGCTCGACTTCGGCTACGCAGACCTTGCCGCAAGTAGCGATCATCGGATTAAAGTTCCGTGACGTTTTTCGAAAAATGAGGTTGCCGGATTTGTCCCCCTTCCACGCCTTGACGAGCGAGACCTCGGCTTTGATGCCGGGCTCGAGCACGTAATCCTTGTCGTCGAAAACTTTGGTCTCTTTGCCCTCGGTCAGTTTGGTGCCGAAGCCAGTGCGGGTGTAGAAACCCGGAATGCCCGCACCGCCCGCGCGCAGCCGCTCGGCGAGTGTGCCTTGCGGAATTAGTTCCAGTTCGAGTTCACCCGCGAGCACCTGGCGCTCGAACTCCTTGTTCTCGCCGACGTAGGAAGCCATCACCTTTCTTACCTGTCGGGTGGTGAGCAAAACTCCCATGCCGAAGCCGTCCACGCCCGCGTTGTTGCCGACGATGGTGAGGCCTTTCACGCCGCTGTCGCGCAAGGCGACGATAAGATTCTCCGGGATGCCGCAGAGCCCGAACCCGCCCGCAGCGATCGTCATGTTGTCGTGAAGCAGGCCGTCAAGCGCGGCCTTGGCGTTGAGATAGACTTTGCTCATGTGGAGAGAATCTTAACCACGGAATACGCGAATGCGCACGGATGAATTCCCCAGTCCGGGGAGCGCACGCTAGCAGCGTGCTGGTCTCCGCATTCTGCGGAGACGAACTTCCTCTGCACGCAGTGAGATCTCTCCGCGTGCCCCTGCGGCTGATGCGTTCCAAAAAGTTCGCTCGGCAGAATGCCTTCGCCAGCACGCTGCGAGCGTGCGCTCTCCGGATCGCGCAACTTGCCGCCACGCGATTCATCGGCAGATTGCAGCTTCACTTTTCCATGACCACGACACTCGCTCATCAACTCGCCAATTTCGCCTGCTCGCTCCAGTTTGAAGATCTTTCCAAGAACGTCGTGCACGAGGTGAAACGGCGCGTGATCGACTCGTTAGGCTGCGCCCTCGGTGCCTGGAACGAAGAGCCGTGCACAATCGCGAGAAATGTTGTTTCCGATTTCTCGGCCAAAAGCGGCGCGACGGTTATCGGCACATCGCACAAAGCGCCGCCGGATTGGGCCGCTTTCGTCAACGGCTGTTGCATCCGCTATTTCGATTACAACGACACCTATCTCTCGAAGGAACCGGCGCATCCGAGCGATAACTTCGCGGCGGTCTTCGCGATCGGTGAAAGCGTGGGAGCGACCGGCAAGGAAATCATCCTGGCGGCGGCGATCGCCTACGAAGTCCAATGCCGGTTGTGCGATGCCGCCAGCATTCGCGCGCGGGGCTGGGACCATCCGACTTACGGCGCCTTCTCGACCGCGCTGGCTTGCGCGAAGTTAATGAAACTCGATCCGGAGCGGACGCGCCACGCGGTCAACATCGCGGGTGTGAACTGCGCGGCGTTTCGCCAGGCGCGCGTGGGCGAACTTTCGCACTGGAAAGGCGTCGCGTTCGCGAACGCCGCGCGGCACGGCGTTTACGCGGCGTTGCTCGCGCGCGCCGGCATGACCGGGCCGGCCCCGATTTTCGAAGGCCAGATGGGATTCGAGAAACAGCTGGGCGTCTCGTTAGGCGATGTCGCTTCCGTTTTCGATAAGCGCAAGGAAGCGATAGCAGGCGAGGGACCGGCCTCGATGATCTTGAAGACGAGCATTAAGTTTTGGCCCGCGGAATATCACAGCCAGAGCGCGATCGAAGCCGCGCTTTTTCTGCGAAAGCAGATCGAGGATTTGTCGCAGGTAAAATCCATGGTGATCGAGAGTCATGATGCGTCGGTCGATATCATCGGAAGCGAGCCGGAGAAATGGCGGCCGCAACAGCGCGAGACGGCGGATCATAGCCTGCCGTATATCACGGCGGTGGCATTGATCGATGGCGAGGTGACCGACAAACAATTTGCGCCCGAGCGTTTCACGGAGCCGAAGATCGTGTCGTTCCTGCAAAACGTGAAGGTGGAACGGAACGATGAGCTCAGCGCGCTTTACGCGGACGCGGTGGCGAACATCGTCCACGTGACGCTGGCCGATGGGCGCACGCTGACCAAGCGCGTCGATTATCCGTTAGGGAACGCGAAAAACCGGCTGAAGGATTCGGAAGTGGAAGGAAAATTTTTCAATCTGGCCGCGCCGAAAATCACGAAGACCAGCGCCGATCGCGTGGTAGAGCTTTGTTGGAAGTTGGATGAGGCGAGCGACGTCTCGCAGTTAATGAAGTCACTCGAGATGCCACACTAAAAGATGACGACCGCAAAACATCTCCGTGAGTTGATCGCGAACGGCTGTGTCGCCATGCCCGGCGTCTTCAATGCGTCGACGGGGCGGTTGGTGGAACGGGCGGGATTCGATGCCGTCTACATCAGCGGCGCGGGTTTGTGCAATGCGACCGCGGGCGTGCCGGATATCGGACTGCTCACGCTCACGGAAGTGGCGCAGCTCGCCGGGTACGTCGCGCGCGCGGTAAAAATTCCGGCGATCGTCGATGCAGACACGGGATTCGGTGGAGCGGAGAATGCCGCGCGGACCATAGAGGAATTTGAACGCGCGGGATTGGCCGGCTGCCATATCGAAGATCAGGAGTTTCCGAAACGTTGCGGGCATCTCGCCGGCAAGACTCTCGTGGCAGTTGAAGATATGAATGAAAAGATCGCGGCGGCCGCGGCGGCGAAACGCGATCCGGATTTCCTCCTCATCGCCCGGACCGATGCGCGCGCGGTCGAGAGCTTCGCCAAAGCGGTGGAACGGGCGCAGAGTTATCTCGCCGCCGGAGCGGATGCCATTTTTCCCGAGGCGCTTCAGAACGAGCAGGAGTTCCGCGATTTCGCCAAGGCGGTCGATGCGCCGCTGTTGGCGAACATGACCGAATTTGGCAAGAGTCCTTTACTCTCGTTAGGCCAACTGGGCGAGATAGGCTACCGGATGGTGATTTACCCGCAGACTGCCTTTCGCGTTTCGATGTTTGCAGTGGGTGAAATGTTGCGCGATCTAAAAAAGACCGGAACGCAGGAAGGCTGGCTCGACCGCATGCAGACACGTCAGGAGCTTTACGAGCTGCTTGATTACGATCCGGCTAAGTAAAATGAGAACCGTATGAGCACTGAAACGAAGCCTCCTTACAGTCCCGGCTTGGCCGGCGTGGTCGCTGGGGAAACGGAGATTTGTTGGGTCGATCCGAACGCGGGCCTGATGTATCGCGGCTACGACATCCACGAGATGGCGACCAAGGCGAACTTCGAGGAAGTCGCCTATCTCCTGTTGAATGGCGAGCTCCCGTCGGCCGAACAGTTAGCCAGTTTTTCGAAAGCCATCGCGGCTGAACGCGCATTGCCCGAGCCGGTTCTCGAAATGCTCCGGCTCATGCCGAAGAATACCCACCCGATGGATATGCTGCGCACCGGCGTCTCCATGCTGGCGCCGTTCGATCCCGATCTGAACGATCACTCGCACGCGGCCAACGTCCGCAAAGCGATGCGCCTCCTCGCGCGCGTTTCCACCCTGGTGACCGATGGCTGGCGGATTTCCCAGGGCCAGCAACCGCTGGAAGACAAACCCGATCTCACCCACGCCGGCAATTTTTTCTACAAACTCACCGGGGGCGTTCCGCAGGATTGGCAAATCCGGATGCTCGACACGATTTATATTTTGTACGCGGACCACGAGTTCAACGCCTCCACGTTCGCGGCGCGCGTAACGGCCTCGACGCTCGCGGACATGTATGCAGCGGTGACTTCCGCTTGCGGAACATTGAAGGGTCCGTTGCACGGCGGCGCCAACGAAGAATCAATGAAGATGCTCGACGATATCGGCACGCCGGATCGCGCCGAAGGCTGGCTGAAAGAGCAACTGGCGAAGAAGGCGAAGATCATGGGCTTCGGCCATCGCGTTTATAAAGCGGGCGATTCGCGGGTGCCGATCATGCGCGAAATTGCGCGCGATCTCGGGAAACGCCTGGGCAAGGAACAGTGGGTGCCGATCTGCGAAAATCTCGAGAAGACGATGGAGCGCGAGAAGCAACTTTGCGCCAACGTCGATCTTTATGCCGCACCGGTGTTCACGATGTTGAAGTTCCCGCCGGAATTGAACACGCCGATCTTTGCGGTCTCGCGCGTCGCTGGTTGGTGCGCGCACGTCATCGAGCAGCACGATCACAATCGCCTTATCCGGCCACGTTCGCTTTACACCGGTCCGGCGCTGCGGCCTTATCCCGGTTCCGCGGCCAACGGACAGCAGCAGTGATCGATGTCCGACGCTGAATCGCAGTCGCTCCAGGAAAAATACGCGCCAAAGAATGCGTGTTTCGGTTGCGGGCCGGCGAATCCGGACGGACTGCACATCCGCAGTTTCCCGAAAGGCGAGGAAGTCGTGGCAGAATGGAAATCGGAGCCGAAGTACGAAGCGTTCCCCGGCGTTATGAATGGCGGAATCATCGGCGCGTTGCTCGATTGCCACTGCAATTGGACCGCGGCCTGGCACTTGATGAACAAGGCGGGCGACGATCGTCCGCCCTGCACGGTGACCGCGGATTACGCGATCAAATTGCTGCGCCCAACGCCCACGGATGGCCCAGTTTCGCTGGCGGCGAAAGTGATCGCTTCGGAAGGAAGCAAGGCAACCGTCGATGGGACGCTGAGCGCCGGTGGGAAAGTTTGCGCGACCTGCCGCGGGACTTTCGTTGCGGTGAAGGAAGGTCATCCCGCCTTCCATCGCTGGTAAGAAGACCAAAAAATTTCTTCCCGTCCCGTTGGAAACCAGATTCAGTATTTCTGGTTCCATGGGATTTTTTGATCGAGAAAACACTATCGCCCCTCCCGGGTATAATCGGTGGCTCTTTCCTCCCGCTGCTCTGGCCGTCCATCTTTCCATCGGCCAAGCCTACGCCTTCAGCGTTTTCAAATTGCCGCTGACAAAAGTGATTGGCGTCACCGCTTCGGCGCCGGGTGATTGGACCCAGCCTTCGCTCGCTTGGATTTTCAGCCTCGCAATTTTCTTCCTGGGCGCTTCCGCCGCGGTTTTCGGTCGCTGGGTGGAACGCGTCGGCCCGCGCAAGACGATGTTTGCCGCGGCCCTTTGCTTTGGCGGCGGGTTCATCATCTCCGCATTCGGCGTCTGGTGGCATCAGCTTTGGATCATCTATCTCGGTTACGGCGTGCTCGGTGGTTGCGGTCTCGGGCTGGGCTACATCTCGCCGGTATCGACTCTCGTGAAATGGTTCCCGGACCGGCCGGGTATGGCGACTGGCATGGCGATTATGGGCTTTGGCGGCGGTGCCTTCATCGGCTCGAACCTCAGCCTCCTGCTCATGGATCGCTTCAAATCGGCCACTAGCACCGGTGTCGGGGAAAGCTTCGTCGCGATGGGTGCGATTTATTTTTGCTTTATGGTTTTCGGCTCGCTCATCGCGCGAGTGCCGGCGGACGACTGGAAGCCCGCGGGTTATCAGCCGGCAACTCAACCGGGCAAACTCATCACGATCGCGAATGTGGCTGTCGACCAAGCCTCGCGCACCCGCCAATTCTGGTTCCTCTGGGTCGTTCTGTGTTTCAACGTGACCGCCGGCATTGGGATTCTCGAACAGGCCTCGCCCATGATTCAGGAAATGTTTCCCGGCAAGGTGACCGTGGCGGCGGCCGGCGGATTTGTCGCGCTGCTCAGTCTTTTTAATATGGCCGGCCGGTTCGTCTGGTCGTCATTGAGCGATTACACCGGGCGAAAAGCAATCTACGTTATCTATCTCCTGTTTGGCGCGGCGCTTTATTGCCTGATCCCATTCGCCGGTTACAGCGGCAGCGTTATTTTCTTCGTCTCGGTCTGTGTGATCATCCTGAGCATGTACGGCGGCGGCTTCGCGACCATTCCCGCTTACCTGAAAGATCTGTTCGGGGTGATGCAGGTTGGCGCGATTCACGGCCGGTTGCTGACCGCGTGGTCGGTCGCCGGAATTCTCGGACCTGTCTTGGTCAATTACATCCGCCAATATTTGAAAGACCAGGGCGCGAGCGGCGTCGCTCTTTATGCGCCCACGATGTATTTGATGTCGGGACTGCTCGTCATCGGCTTGATCTGCAACCTCTTGGTGCGGCCGGTGGACGAACGTTTTCATTTCCACGGAGACAAGCCTCGGGCCTAAGCGATTTTTCCTCATGCCTGCCCAAAACCAATCCAGCGGCAACGGTCTTCGACTTTTCCTTTACTGGCTCGTCGTCGGGCTGCCCCTCGTCTGGGGCATCTGGAACACGGTTTTGAAACTTCCCGCGCTTTTCAAATAACCGCGGACTTCACTCGGCGGATTGCTGCGGAAATTCGAATGCGATTCGTTCGATGTGCGAGTAAACATTGAAAGTCGGCGGGCGCAAAAAGCCAATGAGCGTCTGACCACACTCGCGCGCAAAATTTACCGCGAGGGACGAGGGAGCCGAGACAGCGGCGACCATCGAGATTCCAGCGGCGAGCGCTTTCTGCACGATCTCGAGCGAGGAACGGCCGCTCACAATCAGGATATGATTTCTCAACGGCAGCAGCTCGTCGAGAAACGCGCGGCCGATCGCTTTGTCGACCGCGTTGTGGCGGCCGATGTCTTCGCGCAGGACGACCAGATTTCCGTCGAGATCGAAGATCGCAGCCGCGTGAATTCCACCGGTCCGGGAAAAATTTCCCTGGGCGTTGCGCAACCGCTGGGGCAGTTCGAGAAGCTTCGCCGTTTGGATTCGCACCGGAATAGTGGAATCGATCGGCGGAAATTGTTGGCGGATGAATTCGATGCTCGTCTTTCCGCATAAACCGCAGCTGGTGGAGATCTTGCCGAAACGATGTGCGGCTGCAGGAGTGAATTTCGCCGTGGCAGCCAGCGTGACGTTGAGAATGTTGCCGAGCGACGCAGTTAGCGCGCAAGGCGCGATCTCTCGCAGATCCGCGCGCGCGTGCACGATTCCTTCGGAAAGAAGGAACCCCGCCGCCAGTTCCTCATCGTTACCCGGCGTGCGCATGGTGACTGCGAGCGGCTCCTGCCCAATCCGGATTTCCAGCGGTTCTTCGATCGCGACTTCATCGGTTACGTGTTCAAAACTGCCGTCCGCTTTCCGGCGGATCACGCTTCCGGCGCCGATCCCTTGCTCTTCCGCTTCCGACGCGCTCATGGAGGAATCATCGCACGAAAGGGCGAGGCGGCGAGGCTCGTGGCGAACTCGCGCGACCGCGCTCAAGTGATAGCATTGCGGAATGAATCTTACCGCCGTTCTGCTCGCTGGCGGTGAGTCGCGGCGAATGGGCCAGGACAAGGCGACCCTTATTTTCCGAGGCGCACCGCTTTGGGAACGGCAGCTTGGAATTTTGCGGGAACTGCAACCGGAGAAGATTCTTGTTTCAGCGCGACAAAATCCCGTTTGGCGGCCGCCGGAGATCGAATTGCTTTTGGACGAGCCGCCGTCGCGCGGCCCGCTCAGTGGCCTAACGAGAGCATTGGAGCGCATGGAGACGACGCATTTGATGGCGCTGGCGATCGACATGCCGTTCATGACGAGCGAGCAGCTGCGGTTCATCTCGAGTTTGGCCACGATTGGCTGCGGCGTCCTGCCAATGATCGGCGACAGGGCGGAACCGCTGGCGGGAGTTTATCCGCGAGAGGCTGGCGGCGATTTCTTGGCTGCGCTCGCGGGGGACAACCTTTCCTTGCAGCCGTTAAGCCGCAGTCTGGTTCACGCCGGCAAACTTCGTTCATTCGCAGTCTCGCAAGGAGACGAGCAACTTTATCGGAACGTGAATGAACCCGAAGACTTCAAAGAAGGGCGGTTTTAAACGCCATTGTAAGAACTTCGGCGGTTATAAACCGCCGCTCTTTGAAGTCTTCCCGAAATTCGACGCCTGAATTCCGTCGATGCGCGATCCCAACTCGTGCGCGTAACGTGGATCATGAAAACATCGAGCTTCCCGATCGAACGTCCGTCATCGATACTGGCTAACGGACAATCCATGCAGATGAAAGCGCTCGAATTGCTTCCACCCGCCGACACGATGTATCGCGCCCTGGTCAATCGCGATTCCAGCTTCGAAGGAATCTTTTTCGTCGGCGTCCGAACGACCGGGATTTTTTGCCGGCCGACTTGTTCGGCGAAAAAGCCCGCGCGCCAAAATGTCGATTTCTTCCCGACGCCGACGGAAGCGTTGCACGGCGGTTACCGCCCATGCCTGCGCTGCCGCCCGATGGATCCGGGAGAAAAACCGCCGGAATTGATCGAGCGCTTGCGGGCGGAAGTGGAACGCGCGCCCGATGGACGGTTGACCGACAAAGAGCTGGCGGCGCTGAAGATCGATCCCTCCACCGCGCGCCGGCAATTCAAGCGTCACTACGGAATGACCTTCCAGGCCTATCACCGCGCGCGCCGGATGGGACTCGCGTTGCGCCAGGTGCGCAAGGGCGGGCGCGTGGACGAGGCGCAGGATGGCAGCGGTTTCGAATCGGCCAGCGGTTTTCGCGAGGCCTTCACTAAAATTTTCGGCGATCCGCCAACGGCGGCGAAAACGCGCGGCTGCATGTTTGCCGAACGGCTCGACACCCCGCTCGGCGCGATGCTCGCCGTCGTCGACGATGAAGGATTGCGGCTGCTCGAGTTTGCCGACCGGCGTGCGCTGGAAAACGAATTGTCGACTCTGCGGCAACGACTCAAGACGAACGTCGTCCCCGGCGAGCATCGGCATCTCGATGCGATCCGCTCGCAGCTTGCTCGATATTTCTCCGGCGAAAATCTGAAATTCGAAATCTCGCTCGCACCAATTGGAACGGATTTTCAACTGCGGACCTGGGAAATCCTGCGCTCGATTCCCGTGGCGGAAACGCGTTCCTATTCGTGGATGGCGGAACGCCTCGGCATTCCCAACGCTCGCCGTGCAGTCGGCCGAGCGAACGGAACCAACATGCTCTCTATCATCATCCCGTGTCATCGCGTCATTCGCGCGGACGGCACACTCTGCGGATACGGCGGCGGCCTCTGGCGGAAAAAATGGCTGCTCGATCACGAGCAGAAGTGGAAGAAGAAGTGACGAGTGGCGAGTGACAAGACAGGAATCCGCGCCCAGGAGGACTCGAACCTCCGACCGTCGGATTAGAAATCCGATGCTCTATCCGGCTGAGCTATGAGCGCAGGAAGAGAATTATTCCGCGACGCAGGAACAGAAATCCAGTCTTATCGGCCCGGTTGGCGATGAAGCGTTGAAGCGTTGAAGCGTGGTTCCGCTGCAACGCTTTAACGCTTCATCGCTGCAACGATCTACTCGCTGATGCGATGCTTCAGCTCCCAGACGCGGAGCGCGGCGAGCAAAAGACTTTTCGTGCGCGTGAGAGTTCCCACTGCGGCTAGTTCTCTGGGGGCGCTCTCCTGAGAATGCTTTTTGGGCGGACGGCCGCGACGCGCCTTGGGTTTGCCACCTCGGCGTGCGTTCTCGCTGATGGGGAGATGACCGGCGTTGTTCATGATTGCTGAAAAGCAGCTTACGCGCCATTACGATGGCACAGGGGAATTCCCTTGTGCGCGGCTCTGTTCTCCGCAAGCTTTCATCGGTCATGGCTAATCGAAAACTGGGCTGTTTGAGCATTTTTCTGTTCGTGGCGCTTTGCGCGAGCGTGTTCATCAACCTCATCCTTGCCGCCACTGCTTTCCGTCGGCTTTCCGGTAATTCGCGCGAAGAAGAGCCGACGCCGTCTTTCCGCGAAACCATCGTCCAGCGCGGCTCCAGAGGAAGCAGCGATAAGATTGCCGTGATTGCTATGCGCGGTCTGATCAGTTCGTCGCTGACTGGGAGCGTGGGCGATTCCATGGTGGACGACATGCGGCTGGCGCTCCAGCAGGCGCGAGACGACGACCATGTGCGCGCGGTCGTGCTGGAGATCGATTCGCCTGGCGGCGAGGTCACGGCATCGGACGTCATTTACAATTGGGTGGTCAAGACCCGGGCGAAAAAACCGGTGGTGGTTTACATGGATTCGCTGGCGGCGTCCGGCGGCTATTACGTCGCCTGCGGCGGAAAATATTTGATGGCAAATGAGACGACGATCACCGGCAGCATCGGCGTGATCATCCAGACGCTGAACTACGAGCAGCTCTTCAACAAAATCGGGCTGACGTCGGTCGTGTTCAAAAGCGGGAAATTCAAAGACATGCTCAGCGGCACGCGCCCAGTCACTCCGGAGGAACGCGAATACATCCAGAGTTTCGTGATGAAGACCTACGAGAAATTTCTCGGGATCGTGGCCAAGGAACGCAACCTGCCCGCAGACATGCTGCGCAACACCGTGGCCGACGGCCGCATTCTTTCAGGGAGGGACGCGCTCGATCATAAGTTGATCGATGACGTGGGCCAGATCGAAGACGCCTTCGCCAAGGCGAAGCAACTCGGCAACGCGCCGGGAGCGACGATCGTCAAGTACGGGCCTCCCTTCGCTTTCAGCCGTCTCTTCCGCGCCCTTGGCAGCACCGATTCGAAGATCGAGCTAACGCTTCCGAAGCAGCTCATCCCGCAACTGGAAAGCGGTCGCGCCTATTTTTTGCCAAGCTTCTACGCTCCGTAAGGCCGAGCGTCGAGGCATGAGCTCGAATGGCTTTCTGCCAGCATGAACGCTGTGTTTAACGCCTTTTTCCTGGTGGCGGGCGTCTACATTTACGTTTCGCTCCTGCGGAAAATCGGCGCGCGGGCCCCGGAGCCGCCGGCCCCGCTCGTCCGCGAATTCGGGTGGCCCGAAGGGATCATCGGCACCATTCTCACACTCTTTTTTCTGCTGACGCTCGCCGCCTCCTCGTCCCACCGCCAGATGAACATGGGGAACCGCGACCTGATCATGAGCGCGCTCTTCACCGTGGGTTTGCTCCTGGCCGTGGCCGGATTTCTTTGGCTGCGCGGGTTCGATTTGAATTTGTTAGGCGGTTTTTCCAAGATCAGCTTTTTTCGCACGGCCGTAACCGGAAGCGTCCTGATGCTGGCCGCCTACCCGTTGATTTTCCTGGCCGACATCGTGACGCAACGGTTTCTGCGCGGCGTTCCCGAAAAGCAGGCGATCGTGGAAATGTTCAACGCTTCCAGCACACTCGAGCAGCGGATTCTGATCATCGGCCTGGCCGTGGCTGTCGCGCCTTTGGCCGAGGAATTTATCTTTCGCTTTTTTTTGTATAACGTCATCAAACGCTACTTCGGCCGCTTCGCGGGCATCATCGTCAGCGCTCTGCTTTTCGCCGCGGTCCACGCGCATCTGCCCTCCTTCGCGCCCCTTTTTGTCCTCGGAAGTTGCTTCGCCATCGCCTACGAATGGAGCGGTTCCATCCTCGTCTCGATGACGATGCACGCGCTCTTCAATGCCCTCACCCTGACCGCGCTCGCGTTTCCCGAGTTGGTCCAGCCATGAAGCTGAGTGAGCTCGGTGAAGACCGGCTGCTCGAACGGCTTCTCCCGAAGCTTCCGCGTAACCGCGCCGTCTTGCTGGCCGCGGGAGACGATTGCGCCGTTGTGCGATCGGGCACTCGTGGCCGCCTTCAGTTGCTCAAGACCGATTGTCTGGTCGAGGACATCCATTTCACGAGCGCGACACCTCCCGCCTCGATTGGTTGGAAAGCGATGGCGCGGCCACTGAGTGATTTGGCCGCGATGTCCGGGCTGCCTGAGTTCGCGCTCGTGACGCTTATTGTTCCCACCAAAAGAACGGTGGAGTGGGTGGAGAATCTTTACCGCGGACTGAACAAGGCTGCGCGAGCTTTCGGCGTGGCCATTGTCGGCGGAGAGACGAGCCAGATTCGCGGGCCCGCGGTCATCTCGATCAGCCTCACCGGCACGGTCGAGAAGGAGCGATGGGTCAGCCGCTCGGGCGGGAAAGCCGGCGACGATCTTTTTGTGACGGGCCGGCTGGGCGGATCGTTGCGCGGCCATCATCTGAAATTTACCCCGCGACTCGAAGAGTCCCGCTGGCTCACCAAAAATTTTCGGATCCACGCCATGATGGACTTGAGTGATGGACTCGGAGCCGATCTTCCTCGCCTGGCGCGCGCGAGCGGTTTGGGATTCGAGATCGATGAGAAAGCGCTCCCGCTGAATCGCGGCTGCACGATCCGCAATGCGATCAGTGATGGCGAGGACTACGAACTTCTCTTCGCCGTTGCGGCCAAGGATTCCCGTTCGTTGCTTTCACGCTGGCGAAAAAAATTCCCGAACCTCCCGCTGACGCGGATCGGCCGGCTAAATCGCAAATCGCAAATCGCAAATTCCCCGATGGCTTTGTTCATTTCAAAAAGCGTTGAGGAGACGATCGCGGCCGGGCGCACGCATGGCCAGGCGGCGCGCCGGGGAGATGTGTTCGCGTTGACCGGCGATTTGGGCGCGGGCAAAACGCAATTTGTGAAAGGGTTTGTCACGGGTGTCGAAAGCAGCGCGGAAGTGACCAGCCCGACTTTTGTCCTGGTGCACGAATACAGCGGCGGCCGTCTGCCAGTTTACCATTTCGATTTTTACCGCCTGGAGAATCGTGACGCGATCCTGCGACTTGGTTTCGACGAATACATTTTCGGCGACGGCGTCTGTTTGATCGAATGGGCCGATCGCCATTCGGATCTCATTCCTGGCCACGCAAAGTGGCTCTCGTTCGAACTCAAAGACGAACACACCCGCGTGATCGAAGAGGGGCCGCCGCGATGAAAACCATGGCGTTTGAATTATCGAGTGCTCAAGGCAGCATCGCGCTGCTGGAAAATGGCGCTGTGCTTTTCGAGCGCACGTTTCCAAACGATCGAAAACATTCCGGATTGTTCTTCGAAAACTTGCGGTTCTCGTTGCAGCAATTCGGCGCGCCTGAGGCAATCGTCGTCGGCCTTGGGCCGGGCTCCTATGCTGGCGTGCGCATCGCCATCGCGACGGCGATCGGTCTCCGCGCCGCCGGCCGCACCACGGTGGTCGGATTGCCATCCATCTGCGCGCTCGAAGTGGAATCATCCGAGCACTGCGTGATCGGCGACGCCAGGCGCCAATCGTTTTTCTTTGCGCGGGTGAAGGATGGCCGTGTCATCGAAGGCCCCGATCTTCATCCCGCGTCGGAACTGGAAGCGAAACTCCGAAATCTCGCGCTGCCGATTTATTCGACTGAGCCGCTGCCGCAGTTTCCCCAGAGCATTCGGGCATTTTCGGTCGCGCGAAAACTGGCGGAACGGGCGCGCGAACAGGCCGGCGAAATAGACGATACCAGATCGCTGGAACCGATTTACCTTCGCGAGCCGCATATCACCCAACCGAAAACGGCGCGGATGCCGGCCATCAATAAATGAGCGTGGAAAAAAATTATCGTTGCTGGGCCGAGATCGATCGAAGCGCGTTGCGGCACAACGCCGGCGTCGTGCGCGAACGGATCGGATCAGCCGAAATGCTCGCGGTCGTCAAAGCCAACGGTTACGGCCACGGCATGGTCGGCTTCGCCGAAACGCTGGCAGACGTGGCGCAACTGTTCGGTGTCGCCAATCTGGAGGAAGCGATCACACTGCGCGGCTCGCTTCCCCATCCCATCATCATTCTCGGTCCCGCGCTTCCGGAGGAGAGGGCCGCCATCGTCGAACGCGGCTTTATTCCTTCCATCTCCACTTTGGAGGAAGCGCAGGATTTTGATCGCCTGGCTGGAGGAGGAAAGGTTGAGATCAATCTCAAGTTCGACACCGGCATGGGACGAATGGGCGTTCCGGAAAGTGACGCGGTCGCGGTCTTCAAAAAAGTCTCCGCCTTGCCCAACACAAAAATTCACAGCATCTCGACTCACCTGCCGGTTTCGAACGAGGACGCGGATTACACGCGCGATGAGCTTTTGCGATTCGGAAAAATCGTGAAACAACTGCGCGCCGAGGTTCCCGGTGATTATAAGGCGCATGTCTTGCAAAGTGCGGGCGTGCTTGCCTTCGGTGATCCGACTTTCGAAATTGTGCGCGCCGGCATCATCCTCCACGGGATTTCACCTCTGCCGGAATTTCAAAAAGTCCTCAAGCCGGTCCTGACCTGGAAGACGCGAATCGCGCTCATCCGCGAAATGCCGAAAGGCAGCTCGATCAGTTACGGCCGGACGTTTATCACGCCGTCGAGAATGAAAGTCGCCACGCTCTCGGCCGGTTATGCCGATGGTTATCCACGGCATCTTTCGAATCGCGACGCCTCGGTTTTGGTTCGCGGCCAACGCTGTCCGCTCCTCGGCCGGGTCACGATGGATTTGATGATGATCGATGTTTCACACCTCCAAGAAGCGAAAGTCGGCGATGAAGCGGTTTTGCTCGGGCGGCAGGGCGACGAGGAAGTTTCCGCGACGGAATTGGCGGAACGCGCCGACACCATTACGTGGGAAATCGTCACGCGGATTGGCCAACGGGTGCACCGCGTGTATCTCTGAGCAGCGATGTTCCAGATCATCTTCAACGAACTCAGCGCCGCGGAAATGGCGGCGTTGCCGAAGACGTTGCAGCTCGAATTGCTGGCGGAATTCCAGATCCTGCCGAAAGACCTCGATAATCTCGATGCCAGCCGCTTCGGCGTGATCGAGCGGGAAGGAAAAAAACTGCATCGCTACCGCGCGAAAGATTACCGGATTTATTTCGAGAAGCGCGCCGAAGGCATCACCGTCCACCGCGTCCTGCACAAGAACACGTTTCGCGATTTTCTTTTCCGCAGCAAATTGCCGATGGCCGAGGACGATCAACTCGGCAAGACCCGGGAATTTTGGAAACTAATCGAACAGGGCGAGCGCACGCAGAAGAAGGCCTGATCGCCGATCTCGCCGCGGACGAGGAATTGCGGCGGCGCGAGTTTCCGATTTGCGCACGCAAGATCTACTGCGCCCACGCCTCTGACGCGCCGTTGCCGCGCCGCGTAGCCGATGCGATGCATGAATCGATCGATCGCGCCTCGACCGATGCGCGGACGTACGATCTGGAGCCGGCGCACATCACGGAGACACGCGCGGGGGTGGCGCGACTCACGGGAGCGGAAGTGGATGAGATTTCGTTCACGGGTCCCACGTCGAGCGGGCTGAACGCAATCGCGAACGGCCTCGATTGGAATGCGGGCGACGAGGTCGTCTGCTATCTCGATGATTATCCGGCGAACGTTTATCCCTGGCTCGCGCTCGCACGGCATGGGGTGAAGCCCGTCCTGCTCGAAGCGGAGCGAATCGGGGAAATCACGCCGGAAATTGTGGAACGCGGTCTGACCAAACGAACGAAACTCGTGGCGCTGGCGAGCGCGAATTTCTGCAGCGGTTACCGGATCGATTTGGACGCGATCGGCGCGCTTTGCGCGGAGCGCGGCGTTTTGTTTTCGGTCGATGCCATTCAAACGCTCGGCGCGTTTCCGATCGCGCTGGATCGAATCGATTTTTTCAGCGCTGGCGCGCAGAAATGGATGCTCGGTCCATCGGGCGCGGGGATCTTATATGTGAAGAAGAGCCGGCGCGATTTGTTGCGGCCGGTAACGATTGGCGGCTGGAATGTGCAGTCGCCCAATTTCATTGCGCAGCGCGAAATCGAATACGCCGCGGGCGGGCAGAAGTTCGAACCGGGCGCGTACTACCACGCGGCCATCGCCGGGTTGGGAGCTGCGGTTGGACTTCTTTTGGAAGCGGGGCCGGCTCAGATCGCGGAGCGGATTCTGTCACTGACGCAAGCGCTCAAGGAGGGAATCGCGGCTGCTGGTTTTGAATTCCTGAGTCCCGAGGAGATAAATAGGCGTTCCGGCATTTTAGCTTTTCGGCATCCGAAAATTCCGAGCGAGCAGTTCCTCGAAGCGCTCTCGAAAAATGATGCCGTCGTTTCGCTCCGGTTCGATCGCGAAGGGCGCGGTTGGCTGCGGGTGAGCCCGCATTTCTATAATACGACCGACGAGATGGGAAAAATCGCGGAGGTCTTAATCCAAGGAGCGGCGCGAGCGCCGCTTACTTCATCAGCAGCACGGAACGGCTGCGTTTGATTTCGCGGGTGATTTTGCGGTGCATGTGCGCGGGCATGCCGGTCACGCGCCGAGGCAAAATCTTGCCGCTTTCGGTCACGAACTTCTTGAGGAGATCGGGGTTCTTGTAATCGATCGCCTCGGTGGCGATGTCGATGCGGCGGCGCGGCATCGTGCGATTGGCGCGGCGGAAAGCGGAACGGCGTTTGGCGGTCTTGGGTTGCATGGCTGATTACCTCGTTTCGCGATGAAGGGTATGCCGCTTCAGGAAAGGATTGTATTTCTTTTTCTCGAGCCGGTTCGGCGTCCGCGGGCTCTTTTTGTTGCGCGTGCTCATGTAACGCGAGACCGGCTGCCCGAGCGCTTTGGCTTCGGTGCATTCCAGAGTGATGATTTCCTGCGCCATAAACTATTCCTTGCTGTCGTCGGTCTTGGCTTCTTCTTCCTCGCCCTCGGCGCCCTCTTCGTCGGTCAGGCCGAAAAGTGAAGTGACTGATTGCCGCACCCGCGAAGCCTTGTTTTGCTTCTCGAGCTGGGATTGACATTCGACCGTGAAACGCGCGAACGGAATCGCTTCGAGCCGCGCGTGCAAGATCGGTTTGCCCGACATTTCGCAAACGCCGTAGGTGCCGAGCTCGATCCGCTTCAGGGCCTGGTCGATTTCGTAAAGCGCATCCTGCTCCTGCGACAGAAGACTGAGCGCGAAATCGCGATCGTAAGCATCGCTGCCGGCATCGGCCTGGTGCATGCCGAACGCGGACGCTTCGCTGCCTTCCGCGCGCGAGCGCAGGTTGTCTTTCGCGACGCCGGCCATGGAATCGACCATGGCGTCGCGCAGTTGGAGCAATTTATCTTTCTGGCCGCGGGTAAAAGGATCGAGCCTCCGCTGTTTGTGATTCTTGCCGGGCAGGATCGTTTCCTTGCCACTGATGAAATTCTTTTGGGCGCCGTTCGCTTTCGGAGTCTTGCCGGCATGCGCGGGCGTTTTCTTCGCGGCCACCGGGGCTTTCTTCGCGGCTGCCGGGGCTTTCTTCGCGGCTGAGGGGGCTTTCTTGACCGACGGTTTCTTCGACGGCTTGGCTGCCTTCTTCGCCGGCTTGGAGGACTTCGGAGTCGTCTTTTTTAGGCGTGAAGATTTTTTAGCCTGCGCCTTTTTGGCGGGCTTTTTTGAACTCTTTTTCTTCGGGGAGCTGGCCATATTTTCGAAGCGCCGTTGGTTAACCGGGCGCGAGCGGAGGCTTACTTAAGGGCATTTCTCCGATGGCGCAAGCAGAGAATTCCCCGCTAAAAACGAGCAAACGGCGGGCAGTTCCGCCCCCGAAAAATCACGAGCTGGCGCTGGAATAGTGGCGCAAGGCGAACCGCCAGAAAATGCGCGAGAGGAAAAGCGCGAACGACCCGGCGACGACGAGGTGCAACATCAGCCAGGCCGGATTGCCCAGAGGCTTGATCAAAAGCCGCGCGGGAATATTCGCCACGATCACCACCGGAATGATCCAGCCGAAGATGAAGCGGAAGAGGCGGGGAAAAATGACGTCCGGATAACGCGCGATCTGGAGAAAATTGAAGTAGCCGTAAACGAGGCCCTGCGCGCGGACGATCCAGAAACTGACCGCGGCCAGGCTGAGCATGACCGAGTAATGCACCGCCACGCCGAAACAAAGCGCCACGAGATAAAGCAAGACCATGCCCGCGCTCGGCGTGATCTGAAGTTTGGAGAGCGCGACGATCACGACCACGCCCCCGAGCATGGCGTTGAGCACGCTGTCGAGGCCGAATTGTTTGGTGGAAACGGCGAACTGGCTGTCGATCGGCAAAACCAGGAGCGAATCGAGTTTTCCCAGCCGAACCAGCTCGGGAATGTTTGAGACGTTGACGAAGAAGAAGGCCTGGAACAATTGCGCGATCATCTGGTGGGTGCCGACCAGCAGGATCACTTCCCATTTCGACCAATCTCCGATCCGATCGACCTGGCCGAAGATGATATTAAAGAAAACGATCTGGCCGCAGAACCAAAGCACTTCCACGATCATCCAGAGAATGAAGTTGGCTTTGAAGCTCAGCTCGCGAATGAGCGAGTTGCGCAGCATGATCCCCCAAATTTCCAGGTAGCGGCGCATTCGAGGACACTCTCACGAATCGGAGCCGAGGAATCTAATCAAAATTTTGAGCTGGGAGCTCAACCGCAACTTCGCCACGCGCCGCAGGTTGTATTAACTTCAACCGTCAATCATCGTGACAACGCCATAACATGCTGAAACGACCCATCCCGCTCATCGTCGCTGCCGTGGTGTTGATCCTCGCCGCCCTTCTCCTGCGCAAATGCACCGGCAATTCCAGCGTGATGTTTCAAACAGTCCCGGTTTCGCGCGGGCCGATCACCCAGGCGGTGACCGCGACCGGCACGCTCAATCCCGTGCAGAATGTGCAGGTGGGCAGCCAGGTCTCCGGCAATATCCAAAAGCTCTTCGCCGATTTTAATTCGATCGTGAAAGCGGGCCAGGTCATTGCGCAAATCGACCCCGTGGTTTTCCAAGCCAATGTAAACCAGGCCGAGGGTGATTTGGAGAATGCGCGGGCGGCGCTCGAACTCGCGCGCTTGAATGAAGCGCGCACTCAGGCGCTGGTGGCGAAACAGAATTCCGCGCAATCAGATCTCGACCAGGCCACGGCCAATCTTCATCAGGCTGAGGCGAACGTGAAGATCAAGGAAGGCGCGCTCCAAAAAGCCAAGGCGGATTTGGATCATTGCACCATCACTTCGCCTATCGACGGCATCGTCATTTCGCGGAACGTGGATGTCGGTCAAACCGTGGCGGCGAGCTTGCAGGCGCCGGTGATTTTCACCATCGCCAACGATCTCTCCAAAATGCAGATCGACGCGAACGTGGCCGAAGCGGATGTCGGCGGGGTGGCGATCGACCAGGACGTGGAATTCACGGTCGATGCATTTCCGACGCGCACGTTCCCGGGAAAAGTGGTGCAGGTGCGCAACGCCCCGATCACGGTGCAGAACGTCGTGACCTACGACACCGTTATCGGCGTAAGCAATCCGGATTCAAAATTGAAGCCGGGCATGACCGCGAATGTTTCGATCGTCGCGGCCCATCGCGATGACACATTGAAGATCCCGAACTCCGCTATGCGGTTCCGAATGCCGGACCAAACTCCGGCTGCGCCGCCGAAACGCGATCCGTCGGCGGCCGGCCCCGGCCGGTCACCGGGCGGCAAGCCTGGCGGAAATCGCGCCGAGCGCCGGACCGACCGGACCATTTATGTTTTGCCCGCCGGCGCATCGAAGCCGGTAAGCGTCACCATCAAGACCGGAATTAGCGACGGCGTTTCCACGGAAGTTCTCGAAGGCTTGAAGGAAGGCGATCGCGTCGTGACCGGCATGACGGAAAACGGCACGGCGAGCGCGCCCGCGGCGAATCCGTTTGGGGGCGGCCCCCGGCGGGGACCTTAGTCCATTCAAATCCCATGGCTGATTCCTCTGCCACCGTCGCGGTTCGGCTGGAAGATATTCAAAAAACATATCGGACCGGCGAAGTCGATGTGAAGGCGGTGCGCGGCGTCTCGATCGAAATCGCGCAGGGCGAATTTGTGGCATTGATGGGTTCGAGCGGCTCGGGCAAATCGACTTTGATGAACATTCTCGGCTGTCTCGACCGGCCAACGTTCGGACGTTACTTTCTCGATGGCGAAGATGTTTCTTCGCTGAGCCGCGATGCCCTGGCGGACGTGCGCAATCGTAAGCTCGGCTTCGTCTTTCAAAATTTCAATCTGCTCTCGCGGACCTCGGCGCTGGAAAATGTCGAGCTGCCTTTGCTTTATTCGGAAGTGGCGTTGACCAGTATCGAGCTGCGAAAAAAAGCGGAGGAGGTGCTGGCCGCGGTTGGGTTGGAAGGCCGCGGCGATCACACGCCGAGCCAGCTTTCTGGCGGTCAGCAACAGCGGGTGGCCATCGCGCGGGCCTTGATCAACGATCCTGAAGTGATCCTGGCGGATGAGCCGACCGGCAATCTCGATAGCCGCACCAGCGTGGAGGTGATGGAGATTTTTCAACGGCTGAATGACAAGGGGATCACAATCGTCATGGTCACGCACGAGGCGGACATTGCCGCCTACGCGCGGCGCAACATCGTGATGAAAGACGGCCTCGTGCAAAGCGACCGCGCGGTCGCGGAACGTCTCAACGCGTTGGCGGAACTGGAAACGATGACCACGGTGGATGCGCTCGCGCATCCGGCCACGAATGTGTCACAATGAATCCGCGATGAATGTGAACCACCCGCTGGAGGTTAAATCATGAGTCGCGCTAGTCTCGCTCGTCGGATGCGGTTGCTCTCGACCTTTAAGATCGCCATCCGCGCGCTACGCCGAAATAAGCTGCGTTCCGCGTTGACGGCGCTGGGAATCATCATCGGCGTCGGCGCCGTCATCGCGATGGTCAGCATCGGCAACGGCGCCAAGGCGCAGGTCGAGGCGCAAATTGCCGGGCTCGGTGAAAACATCATCCTGATTTTTTCCGGCAGCACCACGTCGAGCGGCATTCGCACCGGCTGGGGCGGAGCGGGCACGCTCAAGATTGAAGATGCCGAAGCAATCCGGCGCGAAGTCCCGGCCGTGACTCTGGTGAGCGAGGAAGTCGTCTCCAACGCGCAGGTCGCGGCGGGAAACCAAAACTGGTTCACCCGCATCTACGGCGAATCGGCGGATTATTTCGACCTGCGGCAATGGGCGCTCGCGGATGGCGCGCCTTTCACCAGCCAGGACGTGCGCAGCGCCAACAAAGTTTGCGTGATCGGCAAAACCACCGCGTCGCAAATTTTTGGTAACGAAGATGTCGTCGGTCAGGTTTTGCGGATTAAGAACGTGCCGTTCCAGATCACCGGCGTGCTGACTTCAAAGGGGTTGACCTCACAGGGCACCGATCAGGACGACATCGTGATCATGCCTTACACGAGCGCGATGAAACGGGTGCTTGGCGGTGGAACGACGCTGCGCAATATCAATTGCCAGGTCGCCAGTCCGCACGACCTCGCGCCCGCGCAGCAGCAGATCATTTCGCTTTTGCGGCAGCGTCACAACATCCGCGAAGGCCGCGACGATGACTTCACGGTCCGAACCCAGGAAGAAATCGCGGCCACGGCCACGGCCACGACGGAGACGATGACGGCGCTACTCGCCGGCGTCGCGGTCATCTCATTGATCGTTGGAGGAATCGGGATCATGAACATCATGCTGGT
>QHBM01000004.1 GCA_003244145.1 Chthoniobacterales bacterium | reverse complement strand
CGTGTCGATCGTGATGTTTTGCTGCTGTTCCTCGGCCAGCGCGTCCAGGACAAAGGCGTATTCGAACGGCCGGCCTTGGGCCGCGCAACTTGCCTGAAGATTTTCGATCTTCCCTTCCGGGAGCGAATTCGTCTCGGTCAGAATGCGTCCGATTAAAGTCGACTTGCCGTGATCGACATGACCGACAAACACGACTTTGAGCGAAACCGGAGAACGGAAACCGGAAACCGGAGAGGTTTGTCCTGGCGACATATCTACTTTTGCGCAGTTTTCCGTGCCGTTTTAATCGATGAAACCGTGATGGCGATGATTTCGTCAGCCTCCCGCCGCAATTCTTCAACTCGTTTTGGCGAAATAATTCCGAGTTCGACGAGCACGTCGATCCAATAAAGCGCCTCGTCGCACTCTTCCTCCACGATGCCCATCCGCGAGACGAAATCGGCGCGAGAACGACCGCGAATGGCCGCACGATAGTTTGCGCCGACGCTTGGAGCGGCTCGCAAGAGCTGCTTACCGATTGTCTGCGCCGACATCGATTTCGGCAAACTTTCGACGAGACGCACACAGCGGATGCCAAATTGAAACGTTCTCTGCCGGAAATCGGCGGACGGCGGCGTATGCCTTTCCGGTTTCCGATCTCCGCGTTCCGGTGTCACATGAATCCCTTCGCCCGCAACTTCTGCATCGCGTGGGCTTCGTGATGGTCCTGGGCGCGGCCCGCCCGCTCGCTCGTCCGGGTGCTCTCGAGCTCTGCGATAATTTCTTCGATGGTGGCCGCGTTACTCGCCACCGGATGAGTAATCGGATGGCAACCTAACGAGCGAAAGCGTTTCCCGCCGCGGGCGAAATAAAGATTGGGGATCGGGATTTTCTCGCGCTGGATGTAGCGCCAGATATCGGCCTCGGTCCAATCGAGCAGCGGCTGCACCCTCATGTGTCCGCCGGCCGCGCCGCGCGCGACGAACTGCGCCCAAAACTGTGGCGGCTGATTCTTGTAGTTCCATTCCGATTCGCTATCGCGCGGCGAGAAGTAGCGCTCCTTGGCGCGGGTCGGATCTTCATCGCGCCGAATCCCGGTGATAAGCGCGTCCCATCCATGCTCATCGAGTGCTTGCTTGAGCGCCACGGTTTTCAACTCGTGCGTCACCGTCACCGGATCATGGGTTTCATAACCGATGCCGTGCTGGCGTGCGTCCGTGTTTATCTTCACGATCAACTTGAAGCCGTATTGCCTCGTGGCCCAGTCCCGAAATTCCAGCATCTCAGGAAACTCGTAGGTCGTATCGATGTGCAGAAACGGAAATGGGATTTTCCCGAGGAAAGCCTTCAGCGCCAGCCAAAGAAGAACATTCGAATCTTTTCCCATCGACCACGGCATCGCCATGTTCTTGAAGGCGTGGTTGGCCTCGCGCAGAATGAAAACACTTTGGTTTTCCAGCGCATCGAGATGCCGCGGCTTGCCGTTCATCAGTTGGTTAGGAGTGAGCCGGCAGACGGATTCGAACCGACGACCTGCTGATTACAAATCAGCTGCTCTACCAACTGAGCTATGCCGGCATTTACGAGGGAGAATAGCGGATTTCTGTTTGTTTTCTACCGGGATTGTATCCGTCATTTGTACCGTTGCCGTGAAATCGACTGGGCTTGTTGCGATTCCTATAATATTCGTCAGCGTGTTGCTGTTCCTGATCGTAAAGACTTGAGACTCCTGGCATGCGGCGGCGGCGCTACCGCTGCTCGCGTTCGCCCGTGGCAAGTTGAGCGCGAAGAAGATCGTGAAGTGTCACTACCCCCAGCACTTTGTTGTCGGCATCGTCAGTCAGTATCAGCATGCCGGTCTTCGACTCAATGAAGCGGGTTTGCGAATTACGAATTGTGTTACCTGGTCGACAACTTACTGACGGTTCCGCGCGCGGCGGCCGATGCTCCTTAAGCGAGGCCGTAATTTCCGAACGAGTAACAATGGATTCTAAGCGGCCGTTCACAATCATCGGAAAACGTTGATACGGATGGTGCTCCAGCAATTCTTTCAACGCGTTCTCGGAAACGTCGGCAATCACGACCGGCTTGAAGTTCGCGATCGCAGAGATCGGCAGATTTTGCCAGGAACGCAGGTCACGCGGCGGCACAACATGTTCGATCTCGTGACCGTCTTGCTTCAGGATTTCGTCGTAAAAATTCATGCGATTAATGGAGCGGGCGATGACCTGGCTTACCAATCCGGCGATCATTAAACCTGGAACGAGCGCGAATTGGTGCGTCATCTCAAAGATGATGAGAATAGCTGTGACCGGCGCTTGCACGACTGCGCCGAGACAAGCGCTCATTCCGCCGACTACCAGCAGCACTGAATCGGCCTGACTCAGCGACAAAAAATGTGCGCCGAAGCCGGCGACCACCGCGCCGCACATGCCTCCAAAGAAAAGGCTCGGTGAAAAAATGCCGCCGCAGCCACCAAGACCGTAGCCCGCGATTGTCGCAATCAATTTGCCGGCGAGCAAAACGGCGGCGAGCTTCCAAGCCATTCCATGCATCAGGGCATCGGAGAGATCATCATAGCCCAGGGCAAATACGCCAAGGCGTCCGCTCCGCGCGAAGATGCTGACTCCGATTACCCAGGTAATGACGCCGCCAATGAACGGATGCAACCAATCTGGAATCGCGCGCACGCGTCGCGCCTTGCCACGCAAAGCGATTGATCCGCGCTGAAAGAGAACGCCCGCGATCGCGGCGAAGGCGGCTGCCAGCGGCATGAGCGAATAAGCTCGCCAAGTAGGCTCATCGATTTGTGGCAACGCGAAGGCCGGTTGCGCCCCGATGAATGCGTGGACAACAAACGCCCCCACTACGGCCGCGAGTAGCACCGGACCAAGAAAGCGGCTGTTTAAGTCGCCGATGATCTCCTCCAGGACGAACGCCACCGAGGCGAGGGGCGCGTTAAACGCGGCCGCCAATCCGGCCGCGGCACCGGCGGCGCTGGCCGCACGGCGGTTTTGTTTCGATACACCGAGTAGCCCACCCAGACTCGATGCGAGATTGCTTCCAATCTGCACGGTTGGGCCTTCGCGTCCTAGACTTTGCCCGCCCCCGATGCTGATCACGCCTGCAAGAAACTTGATCGCAGCGATCCGACGCGGCGCGTGCCCGAATTCCTTCCAAAACGCGAGCTTAACCTGTGGGATACCGCTACCGGCTGCTGACGGTGCGATACGAAGCAGCGCTCCGACCGCCAGTGACGACGCGACCACCACGAGAAACGTAATCCAGAGAAAATGCCACCCCCCGATCGCTGCCGGATTCTTGAAGCAGAGGACATAGACCCAATTGATCGCCAGTTGGAATGCCACCGCCGCAAGGCTTGCGACCAAACCGTAAAGGAAGGTGCCGAGTATCGGTCGAGCCCGGTCATGGACACGATGAAATTCTGCAGCCAGGGATTTCATCAGGTTATTACGCGACTGCTATCATCGCTTAGGCGTTCGCGCCGCGTTTCTGACTTCACCGCCATCTAAGCTCTCGTTACGAAACGCGCTCATGGCAGACAAAGTAAACAGAATCGCTTCGAAACTGCAAAGCTAAGCTAGCCCGTCACTTTATCTGGCTTGGGAATCGATTTCTCGCCGACTTCGCTGTCCCAGCTTGAACTGATGGCAAAGTTGTTGATTCTGCCTTTCACTGCTCTTGTGAGACGGTGCCTTGCGAAAACTTTCCGGTCTTCGATTCAAATTCTCGCTTGTTGCTCATCGCTCCGCATCCGGATGACGAAACGCTCGGCGGCGGCATTATCTTGCAACGAGCGGTGCGTGCTGGCGCCGCCGTGCAGATAATTTACGCGACCGATGGCGATAATAACCCGTGGCCACAGCGGTTGATCGAGCGCAAGTGGCGTTTAGATGCGGGCGATCGCAAACGGTGGGGAAAATTAAGGCGCGTTGAAGCCCTCGCCGCATTGAGGGTTTTAGGCGTCCGCAGTTCAGACGTGCGCTTTCTCGGTTTGCCCGATCAGGGCCTAACGCACCTGATCACACGCGATGGTCGATCTACGGTGAAGCGGTTCGCCGCGCTCATTAGCGGCTGGTCGTCCACCCATCTGCTGGTTCCTTCCATCGCCGATACGCACCCCGATCATAATGCGCTTGCTGTTATCCTTCGACTCGCGCTGGCCGAGTTCTCTCCAGACGAGTTTCAGCCTTCCGTTTGGAGCTATGCCATTCACGGAAGGAGCCACGCATCTTTTGAGCGCGCTCAACAAGATCGACAATCGGAAGCTGAAACGGCAACCAAGATTCGGGCCATTCGCTGTCACAAGACCCAGCTCAGGTTATCCCGGCGGCGATTCCTTGATTACGCTGCTCGACCCGAGCGACTTGTCCGGCTTTCGTCGCGCGAACTAACGATTGTCGATGGCCCTATTCGCTCGATTTCGAGAAGGCCGCGGGGGCTTGAACTGGATTTGCAGCTTTCTTTAAAACCGCTCGTCACGGGCACACCGGTTGTCTTCCTTTGTGGTTGTGACGCGACGGCGACATTGCGGTGTATTGCCATTCGACTTTCCGGTCGAACCGGTCGCGATGAGATGCGCGATGTTGCCAGTGAACAGTGTGTCGGCATGGCCGACTACCGGGGAAATAGTTTCGAGGGTCAGCTCGCGATTGCCGCCGAAACCTTCTCGTCCGCGCATCCGCTTTTTGCAAAAATGGAGCGCCGGCGATTTTGGTTTTTCGATGAAGCGGGTTGGCTCGAGGTTCCGGCTGTTTTTTCGTCACAACCAATGCCGGCCCCGGCCATGGAATGGCCTTCGCCGCCAGTCGTTAGGCAAATTGTGGCACCCAAAAAGTTGTCTATCCTAGGCGGCACCGGCCACGGGGTTCAAAAGATTGTTAGTTCTCCGCGGCGTTGGGCTGTTCTGTTCGCAGCGATTTTCGTTTGGCTTGCCGTTGCCCTGTCCGCAAATATCCGGCGGCCCTGGATTAATGCATTGGATTATAACGGGGCTGTATGGTCCCAGTCCGCCCATAATATTTTGCGTGCGGGCTTGACTCAGACCTGGGGGGCATCGTCCGGGTTTTACTTTGGTCCGCTGCCCATACCGGCCTGGGGTTACTATCTGCATCATCCTCCTCTGTTGCACTTGGCCATCACCAGTCTTTTTGCCGTTCTTGGAGAACACGAATGGGTAGCTCGCTTACTGCCGATAGGCTGTTCGCTGGCGAGTGTCATTCTCCTGTGGTTGCTCGTTCGCAGTTGTGTCGGGAGTCGGGCGGCAACATTGAGTGCCGCCGTTTTCGCCTTTCTGCCGATGGAACTTCGATACGGCCAAATGGTAAATTTCGAACCCTGCGTTTTGATGCTCATTTTGGGCGCGCTTTTGTGCCTGAGGTACTGGGATCTCTTGGGCAAGGTGGCTTGGCGCCACGGTGCGTTCGGTCTGATTCTCCTCGGGCTGTGGGTCGATTGGTCGATGTACATATTCGTGGTTTCGCTCAGCGTTTGTTGGTTGGGTCGTTCACGTCCCGGCCGACGTTTCGCCCGGTCTTTGCTAATCGCTGCTTTGTGTTCCGCGGCTTTTTACCTCGTCCGGATTCGACTGTTGCGGCCGGACGCATGGGAGAACCTCACGCACGCATTCGTTGTTCGATTGGGCTCGAGCGGCGGCGACCGCTTCACGGAATTCCAATGGATGAAGAGAGTGCTCGATTCTTTGATCGCGCACTTCCTTCCTTTGGGTTGGGTGCTGGCTGCCGCCGGAGCGGTGATTACGTTTCGAGCGCGCTACCGGGACAAGGATATACTCTGGCTAGGCCGAGCTTGCGTTTGCATTTTCGTCATGGATGCCCTGTTTGTCGGCGCTTTCCAAAATGACTCCTACATTCACCAATATATTTCGTTCTACTTTGTGGCTCCGGTCGCCATCATGGCCGGGTTAACCCTTGATCGCTTGATCGCGTTTTCCTTGACGACGTTCGCGACCCGCAGGTTTGCCGTGATCGGGGAACTTTCAGCCGCGGTCCTCCTCCTCGTTATGGGAACGAGCGGCATCTCGCAAGCGAAGGCTCTGCAAAGCCAATTTCGAATTCTGGATTACCGAACGCCCGAGCCGGCGAATCTAATTCCGGAGCTAGGCAGCGCGATCCGGAAGGATTTTCCGCCAGGAACCCGCGTCCTTTGCAATTTCCTTCCCGATTTTGGTCCCCAATTCGCCTACTACGCACAGCGCGACATTCTCAATAACCTGTCGGAGTACCGATTTTGGCAGCGTTATCTGAACGATTCGATTCCAGCGACGGGCGGAGTTGTCTGGATGGCACCGAAGGCATCACAAGATTTGATCGCGAAGTTACCGCCGGGTAGTAAACGATTTCTCAGGATCGGCGATCTCTCATTTTGTCTCTGGAAGCGAAATCAACCACCTGCGAAGCGGCAACCTGCGCGACCTGTCAATTAAAGAGCGGCTGGCTCCGTTGTCACAAGTCCGATTTGACCATTTCGGCACACGAGAACTGGCGTGACGCGCGGATGAATTCTTTCGCCTGCAAATCAGATTAAGCTGGGCGAAATTGACGGAAGTAATGCCTATTCAAACCGAAGATATTCCCGGGGGAAAGGTTGTGGAAGTCCGCGTGAGCGGGAGACTCACGGTTGATGAATACAAGCGGTTTGTTCCGGAATTCGATCTATGTGTCGAGAGGAAAGGAAAAATCCGATTATTGTTCGAGATATCGCAACTCCAAGGCTGGGAAGCAGGCGCAGCATGGGAGGATCTCAAACTTGGCCTCAAACATTTTGCGGATATCGAACGCCTGGCCATGGTCGGCGAAAAGAAATGGCAGCAGGTCATGAGTTGGCTGTGCCGCCCGTTCACCACCGCCGAGGTTCGCTATTTTGACCATGGCGATGTCGTGGCTGCGCGAAAATGGTTGGAGAGTGATTGAAGCGGCGCGCGATAAATGTTCGATTAAAGCGCCGCGACGGCCGGACAGCGACCACTGATCTGCGAAACGTGAAATTGGAGCGGTCCTCTGCTGCGTTCAAATCCTGCGGTGGTGGCCGTTGACCTGCGCTTTGCAATTGGTGACGCCGCCTCTCTGAAGCAAAGCCGGTTTAATCGCTGTGCGATATTCTTTGCAGCGAGTGAAAGTCGCCTCTAAAGCAATCAAATGTTGTGCGTTTGGGCTGTTGTTTCGTCTGGTCATGAGGCGCCATTCTTCCTCATGTTGCCATTCGCGTTGCTGCTGATCTCAATCGCCGTCGCGCCGCTAATTCTTCAGCATCATTGGGAGCAACATTACCATCGCATTTGTCTCGGCCTCGCCGCGGCCGTTTGCGCCTACTATATCTTCGTTCGTAGTGATGCAGGGCGCGTCTTTCATGCCTTAATCGATTACGTTAGTTTTATTATCGTGGTGGGCGCGTTCTATGTCGTCTCGGGCGGAACCCATCTGCGAATGGGAAACCGGGCCGGGCCGGTGCAAAACGCACTGTTTCTTTTTTGCGGCGCACTCTTGGGCAATGTCGTCGGAACGATCGGCGCGTCCATGTTGTTGATTCGACCGTGGATCCAGATGAACAAAGAGCGTTTCGGCGGATTTCACCTCGCTTTTTTCATCATCATCGTGAGCAATCTCGGCGGCGCGCTCTTGCCGGTAGGGCCGCCCCTTTTTCTCGGTTACCTCAAGGGCATCCCGTTTCTGTGGCCGCTTCTTCGATGTTGGCAGCCGTGGCTTCTCACCATCGGCTTAGCGGTGACGATCTTCTACCTCATCGATCGTCGCAGCTCTTCTGCAAGGACGGCGCTGCCGCCGGCACCGGCAGAGCGGGGAAAATGGCACGTCTTCGGCAAACGCAATTTGTTCGTCATGGCGATCCTGCTCGGCGCGCTTATCGTGCTGCCGCCGATCTGGCGAGAAGGAGTAATGTTCATCTGCGCAGTCACGTCGTATCGATGGACAGACCCACATGTTCATCAAGCCAATGCGTTCACCTTCACGCCGATAAAGGAAGTCGCCTGGCTCTTTCTCGGAATCTTCGGGACTATGATTCCGGTGCTCGACTACGTCGAGCTACATGCGCATGACCTCGGCATCCAAACCGACCTGCAATTTTTTTGGGCCACTGGTCTTCTTTCTGGGCTCCTCGACAACGCGCCAACCTACCTGACGTTTCTCGCCGGCGCCCTTGGTTTGCATGGTCTCGATATGAACAATTCGAAGCAGATGTCCGAGTTCATTGCACGTCACGATCACTCTCTCGTCGCGATTTCGTTAGGAGCGACATTTTTCGGGGCGCTCACTTACATCGGCAACGGACCGAATCTGCTTGTCAAAGCCATCGCCCAGGATCTGAAAGTCGCGACGCCAACCTTCTTCGGCTTCATCTTCAAATACGCTGCGCCTATCCTGCTCCCGATTCTCATTTTGATTTCAGTTCTGTTCTTTCGGCAATGAAACGCCCGCGCGTTCTCACTGTTCTGATGTGGTTCTGTGCAATCTATGCTATCGGCGCAGCGTTCGGAATCGGCGCGGCGATTGTCCACCTCGGCCGTTACATTGGCGGCTATTCGATCGGTGGAATGCCGGTGAGCCGCGCGCAATGGCTCACAATCGCAGGGCCGCTAGTCGCTACGATTGCCGTATTCATGGCCGCGACAGCGCTCGCACTGAAACGTCACTATCGTTGGGCGCGCACGACTTTCATGTGCATCTGGCCGATCATCATTGCCTACGGAATTGGCTGTGCGATCCTCGGCGCAATACCGTGGACGCTTGCCCTGCGCGCCCTTGTCGATGCCACATTTGCCGGCGCGATCACAGGCTGGCTTTTGTTTCTCTACAAACCAGACCGAGCGTTTTTCGAAAGACCGCAGCCTAACGAGGCAAGCGAAGAGCTTTAATGAATCCAGAAACCTCGAAACCTGCGAATTCTTTTCGGCCTATTGTGCTTCCTCGATTCGAATGCTCGTGATTGCACCGCTCTTGTCGTCGGCCAGGCGATGATAACGCTCTGGAATGGCGCGCATCCACTTCACTGCGAAATCCTGCAGGAGAAGGAAGTCAGCGTGCAATGGACCTTCGGAAAAGACGACCGGCTGATCGACATCTTTGTCGAGAAGCGAACTGTGACTTACTGATTAGGGCCGATGGCAGTGCGCGCTGCGCCATCCTTTCGTCTCATCGGTGGTTTCTGCGAAGCTGCGGCGAGAGCAAGGATCAGATCGGTTTTGGAAAGACTACCGACAAGGCGACGCTGTTCCACACTCTCCACGACCGGCAGTCGATCGCCATCGTGATGCCCAAAAGTAGTGAGCGCTTCACTTAACGGCGTTTTAAGTGTAATCACCGGAAACTGGTCACGGGTCAGGTCGTGGGCGATCACCAAATCGGCGATCGAAGGATCCTTAAGAAAATCCTTGATATCATGCAACGATACGGCGCCGAGAAACCGCCGGTCATCGTCCGTGACATAAAGGTAATTGAAGCGATTTGTCAGGAACTTCTGTGCGATCTCCGCGAAACCAGCATTCGTGTGCACTGAGATCGGATCGAGCTTCATCAAATCGCTCACATTCACGTCCACCAGCTGCGCGGAAAAGCGTCCTCCACCCTTACGCTCCAGCGATTCACTGTAGATCGAGCGAGGTTCGATGCGCGCCGAAATGTAGTAAGCGAGCACGCACGCGAGCATGAGCGGCAGGATGATCTGATAATCGAGGGTAAGCTCGAAGATCATAATGATCGCCATGACGGGAGCGTGTGTCGTTCCCGCGAGAAATGCGCCCATCCCGACGAGCGCAAATGCAATGGGGCTAATTGTGGCCGCGGGAAATGCGAGATGAAACATCGTGCCGAAGAGGTACCCCAGGCTCGCTCCAACAAATAAAGTCGGCGTAAAGACTCCGCCGACGGCGCCTGAGCCGAACGTCGCACCAGTTGCGATGATTTTGAAAACGAGAATGACCGCCAGACTCTGCCAAATCAACTTCCCGTGAAGGAGCGCGTTCACTACGCTGTAGCCGTTGCCGCACACTTCTGGGTGCAAAATCGCGAGAGCTCCGACAATCAGGCCGCCGAGCGACATTCTCACGTAGATGGGAAGTTTCGTTCGGGTGAAGAGACGTTCGCTCTGGTGGAGAAATTGCAGAAACCACGGCGCTGCCAAACCTGAGACCAACCCGAGAAGCAGATAAGGCCCAATCTCCCAACTTCCGTTAAGTTTGAACGGCGGGATATCGTAGAGTGGGTTTCCTCCCGCAAAGCCGCGCACCGTCAATGTCGCGATGACTGATGCAAAAACCAGCGGTCCGAATATTTCAATCGCTACCGAGCCGAGAACGATCTCCGCGACGAATAACGCGCCAGCGATCGGCGCGTTGTAGGCTGACGCGATTCCGGCAGCTGCACCACAGGCGACGAGGAGGCGCAGGCGCAGGGCCGGCCACGCTCTTATTCGGCCAAGAATCGAGGCGGAAAGCGCGGCGAGTTGCACGAGCGGGCCTTCTCGTCCAATCGAGCCACCCGACGCGATGGTAAACATCGACGACAGGCATTTCACGATGCTCAACCGAACTGACAACTTCCCATCCCCTAGGACGACTGCTTCCATGTAATCGGTTGTCGCGATGTCTCCTCTCCAGCGGGCGGCAAAGAAAACGACGAAGCCGGCGATCAGACCGCCGACGGTTGGCGTGATGAAGCGTTGCCATAAAGGCAGATGTCCGAAACTTTCGGCCATGCTCGGATCAGCGCTTCCGGTTAAAGCCATGTGCGCGAGCGTCGCGAGCCAGTGGAACGCAATGGACCCCACCGCTCCCAGAAACCCGATCACACCTGCCCAAAAGAGCGTGACTTGGAATTCGTCAGGATGGACGACTTCAGTGAACCAAACCCACAACTTTAGCAGTCGGAGTCGTCGCGGCTGCAAGCGGCCTTCGGAAATGGATTCCCCGGCATTTGTCACTCATTGACGGGAGCTTGTATTGGCCAAGCGTCAATATAATCGAGAATGGCAATGCCAAAGCCGGCAAAACGCCAGATTCAGATTACAAATCAGCTGCTCTACCAACTGAGCTATGCCGGCAATAACGCGCGCAGTGAGCGGGGAGCGACAAGCGCACTGGCTACGAGCGCGAGCGGGCGTCCACCGTGAGGGGTTCCGCGGTTTCCAGATTCTTGATCACGGTGCTGAGATAAACCGATTCCGGATAAAATGCCCTGTATTTGGTGATCTCGGCCCTGTTCATGACGCGGAAGCCGTAGCGCTCGAACATCTTTTCGCCGCGCCGGCTCTCGAAGGTGACTATTTGGCCGTAAACGCGTTTCTCGCCGCAGCGGTAGAGATAACTTAAGTATGCGCTAATCAGCGCGCGCGTGGTCGACATTTTCCGGGCGTCCGGCTGGAGATTGATGTGAAAATGCGGCGTGCGCCGCGGGGCCGCGGGGACCTCGCGCCAGCCGTGGCCAATCATCCAGCGAATGAACCGGCGCGAACGGACGTCGTAGCCGGGATAGCGGGAAAGCGCGCGGAAAAAGAGCCGAACATTTTGACGGAAGGAATAGAATTGGTTCCGGAGCGGCTTGCGCGAGCCGAGCAAATACCCGCAAATCTTGCCCCCCATTTCGAGCACGAAAGAGGATTCCGGTTCCTTGTCGGTGTAATACGTCGTGAGAAAATCCGCGAACAATTCGCGATCTTCGTAAACCGGATCGATCGGTTCGCCGAGGAATCCCGTCCGGCAGCAAAGATCGCGCACGGCCTCCCGGTCGGAGGCGCGGTAACTGCGGATCACAAGTGCGTTAGCGTTCTTCATGGCCTAATGCCGCCGATAGTTTGCGCAGACCTCGCGGTAAATGCAAAACAGTCTCTCAAAAACGTTGGGCCAGCCATGATCCCGGGCCGCCGCGTTCGCCGCGATTTCGCCCAGCCCCTTGAGGTCACGCCGGCTAAACTGCTCGATCGCGTCGGCCAATGCCTCCGGCGTGTTTGCGTCAGCCCAGGATTCCTGATCGTGAAGAATAATCCGGTCCAGCCGCGATCCGCGAATCCCGACAACTGGCGTGCCGCAGGCCTGGCTCTCAAGTGCGACGAGGCCAAATGTTTCCTGTATTCCGGGATGCACGAACAGATCGGCCGCGCGATAGAACTGCGCCAGCTCCAGCGCGTCGGTGCAATATTGGATCCAATTCACGCTTTGCGTTTGCGCCTGGAGCCGGCGCAACTGCTCACGCTGGGGCCCATCGCCGATCACCAGTAATTGGAAACCTTGCGGCTGACGTTGCGCCAATATTTGAAACGATTTGAAAAGCGCCGCGGTATTTTTCTCCGGCGCAAGCCGACCGATGTAGAGAAGGAGTTTTCGGTGAGGCTCGACGCCAAGGGTCTTTCGGGTTTGAGCAGAATCGTCGGGAAGCGGATGAAAGTTTTCTGTATTTACGCCCAGCGTGACGAGCCGGACGTTCCCGACGCCCCACCCTTCCAAAATGTTCGCCAATGGTTCGGAGGGCACGAGCGTGGCCTCGAAACGGTTATACAACCGGCGCACATACCGTTGCGCCGCCGACATGAGAGATTTTCCCGCACGCGCGCCGAGAAATTTCGATGCCCCGCGCAAGTACGCTTCGGGAAAATGCGAATGGTAAAACCCGACGACGGGCACTCGGGCCGATCGGCCGAACGAAACTGCTTTCCAGCCGACTTGGTAAGGATCACTCGACTCAATGATGTCGGGCCGCTCGCGCTCCAGAATCTCGCCGACGGCGCGCAGATTGAGCAGGATCCGATAACGGGCCGAGCGCGAAATCAGCGGTGAACGGATCGAGTAGACCTTCGAGCGTTCTCCGGCCACCACTCCCGTTTTCTCGCCGGGAACGATAAGGATGTGTTCGTCCTCCGGCGACTTCGTCTGGATGTAGTGAATCTTTTCGTGAACGTAACGCTTCACGCCTCCACTCAGCGGCGAGTAAAATTGAGTGAGATCGCAGATCTTCAAAGAATTTGCGATTTTCGATTTGCGATTTGCGATTTCGCAAGCGCGCTCGACGCCGTTTTCTTGGAAGCCGCCGTGATGGCAACAAGCTCGCTCGCTTCAGTCAGTAGCGGATTGATTTGGGTTGGACTCAGGAGGCCGCCTTCAATGATCAATTCCAACCAAAAGGCCGTTTCATCCGCTTCTTCCTCGACCGTGCCCAGTTTCGCAACGAACTCCGCTTTCGAACGGGCGCGACACGCGGCCCGGTAATTCGCCGCGACGGACGTGCCGCTCCGCATTAATTGACTGCCGATGGCCCGGCCTTGAATCGTTTTCGGCAACGCACCCACCAACTTCATGACTCGAAGGGCGAACTGCTTCGTCCGGGCAATCATTTCGCGTTCGTTCATGGGGTCTCTGCGATCGCAAATTGCAAATCGCAATTCGCAAATCTCCTATTTCCCGAGGCCGCTCAAATATTTCTCGGCCTCCATCGCCGCGGCGCAACCGGAGCCGGCGGCGGTGATGGCTTGTTTGTAAACGCGATCCGCCACGTCGCCCGCGATGAAGACGCCGGGATGTTTGCTCTCGGCCAGGTGCCGGACGAGCAAATATCCGTCCGGGTCAGTCTCAAGTTTTCCGGCGAAAGCCTTCGTGTTTGGATCGTGACCGATCGCAACGAAGACGCATGCCACCGGGAGCTCGCGCTCGGCATGCGTGGTGACATCGCGCAAAATCACCGCGCTCATTTCGCCTTTTTCATCCGGAAGGTATCGAGTAACGACCGTGTTCCAGATCGGCTCGATCTTCTCACACGCCAGGACGCGGTCGGCCATGATCTTCGATGCACGCAAGTGGTCGCGCCGGTGGATCAGATAAACCTTCGAGGCGAACCGCGTGAGAAAGAGCGCTTCTTCCGCCGCCGAATCGCCGCCGCCGATCACGCACACCGGCACGTTTCGATAAAACGCTCCATCGCACGTGGCACACGAGGTCAGTCCGTGACCGACCAGTTTCTCCTCATTCTCCAAACCGAGCCAGCGCGCCGAGGCGCCGCTCGCGACAATGAGCGCGCGGGTTTCCATCCACTCGTCGTCTGCCTTGATGCGAACGTGATCCGGGAGCGGCTCGAAGTCGGTCACTTCGGAATAGGCAAACCGCGCGCCGAATTTTTCCGCCTGCTCGTGCATGTTGATGATCAGTTGCGGGCCATCGATCCCTTCCGGAAATCCGGGAAAATTTTCGACCATCGTGGTCGTGGAAAGTTGTCCGCCGGGTTGCCGGCCTTCCAGCACCAACGGACTCAGGTTCGCGCGCGCGGCGTAAATCGCGGCGGTCAATCCCGCGCAACCGCTACCGACAATGATCACTTTCTCCATGTGTAAATCTAGCACACCGCGCAAACCCGCGTCACATCCCGAATCGACAGTCGCATGACGCCAGGTAATTTGCGCGATGCCCGAGCTGGCCGAAGTCGAATTCTATCGCCGCCAATGGGACCCCGGGCTGGGGCAAAAAATCGTGCGGGCGCAGCTCCACGCACGAAAGCGAATCTTTCGCGGCTCGAATACTCGAACCTTGGTGCGTGAGCTAACGGGAAGCCGTTATCTCCGCTCGTTCGCCTGGGGGAAACAGATGCTGTTCGAGTTTTCCGGCGGCAATTGGATCGGGATTCATCTCGGCATGACCGGAAAGTTACGGACGGAGCCCGCCGGTTTCCGCCCGGAAAAGCACGACCACTTCGTCCTGCAACAGACCCGGCACGCCCTTGTTTTCCGCGATGCGCGCCTCTTTGGCCGCGTCCGATTTCATCACGGAAAAGCTGCGCCGCCGTGGTGGCGATCCGGTGCGCCCGACATCAGCTCAGATTTTTTCGATCGCGCCTTTCTGAATGCGTTTCTCGATCGTCACGCGCGGGCGCCGATCAAAACGGTCATCCTCATGCAAAACGGATTCGCCGGAATCGGCAACTGGATGGCGGACGAAATTCTTTGGCGCGCGAAGATCGTTCCGCTGACCGCGGCTGGCGCGTTAACGGCAGCTCAGCGGACTCGCTTGTTTCGCGAAACGCAGTTCGTGGCTAGCGAATCGCTGCGCATCATCGGCCCGGACTTCGGCGACCCGCCCCGCAATTGGCTGATCCATCAAAAGTGGAAACGCGACGGCGTTTGTCCGCGGCATCGCACTCCGCTCAAGAAAGCGATGATCGGCGGGAGAACCACGGCGTGGTGCCCGAAATGCCAAACTTGAATATCGCTATCTCGAACGAAGTAGCGGGCCTCCGTAGAACGTCGAGACAGTAATCGCCAGTCACGCTGAAAGTGGTATCACTCCGCTATCGCCGGTCAACGCTTTACGTTCACGCCGTTCTCGACGGCGCCAGTCACTATCGGCGATGGACAGAGCGCCTGCGATTCTGTATCTTTTTCGTGTGATCCTCCGCAGTTCCTCCTTCCGCCCTCATCCTCTATCCTTTCAGACCGCTTCTATCCCCCGGCCTTTTCTATCCAGTGAACGGCCAACAAAGAACACGTGGGAAAAGAAATGGATCGATAGGGCGAGAAGGAAATAGCTAATGAGTCGGTACCGCCATTTTCTCCGTGCCTCGGTTATTCTAGTCATCGGCACTGGGCTTGGGCTGGCCGTTGGCTGGCTCATCTTTTCCGTTTCTAGCCTTACAGGGAAGGCACTGTTCATCACCGAAGGTGGGTTAATAGGCTTGGTTGTTTCTGCGTTATTCGTCGCTTATACCCGACGCAGCGACGTTTTGACGTTATCTGAGATCACAATCAACGTCCCCGAGTTCGCTGAGATGAAGTTCGCGGTGAATTCGGAGTACCGACAGGTCGCGTGGAAGCTTTTTATTGAAACTCTCACTCGTGTCGCAACCCAGCCGCTGGACACGGAGGCGGGTTCGCTTCGCGAAGCGCTGAGTTCGCTATACAAATTATTTAGCGAAACGCGCGAGCTACTGAAGGATATGCGTCCGTCGAAGCCAACAACAGGGGTAACTGTCGAAGTGTTCGCTGTTAAAATGCTGAATCAAGAAATCCGTCCCTTTCTCTCTAAGTGGCACGTTGAGCTTAAGGCGTTCGAATTAACTCATCGCGATCGACCCGATGTATATTGGGATCAAAATCCCGATTGTAGAAAGGAACTTGAAGCTTTGCGCTCTCGCCTGATTAGTTACGCGAAAGCCTTTGGCGAACTTGCCGGGCTAAAGAACACGGAGCGCTTCTTTGCCCTAGATCGACCGATGTCAAAATGACCCAAGAAAGCAAACGCAAACACGTCTTCATCAGTCATCATCACAAAGATGATGTGGGCGTCGATAAGCTTACCGCTCTTCTCTCTGGTCATGGCTATGATATCAGAAACAGCTCGATTCGAGCTAAGCCGAGTAATCAAGCGAAGTTGGATAAAGGAATGGTAAGCGAGAAAACAATCCAGCGTTTGCTAAGGATGAAAATTTCTTGGGCTGGAAAGGTAATTGTTCTAATCGGAAAGGACACGCACAAACGACCTTGGGTTAATTGGGAAATCGAGCAGGCCAAGAAGCAGGGCAAGGATATTATTGGCGTTTTCGAACGCGGCGGGACCGACGCCGATGTTCCGCCAAGTCTGCAAAAGTATGGTTGCGAGCGTGTGGCATGGAATGCTGATAGTATCATAAACGCTCTCGAAGGGACTGACGTCCCTTTTCAAAACCCCGATGGCTCTCCCGCCCAAGCGGCGAGTTCGGTACCGCGATCGCAATGCTGACGCACGATGAGCGCGGTATACATGTATGTCGTCGATCGAGACTTTGGATTCGCGCCTAATCCATTTCATGGCTATTGCACGCTAGCGACCTGTAAGCCGGGAATCCGAAGCACGGCTCGAGCTGAAGATTGGATCGTTGGGATGGGTGGTAAAACCTTGGGCGCCACCGGCAAATGCGTTTTCGCGATGAAAGTCACCGCGAAAATTAACTTCCAGGAATACTGGACGAACCGGCGGTACATAACAAAGAGACCAGTAAGAAATGGCAGTAGCCTTCGGCTTGTCGGTGATAACATCTATCGTCGCGACGACGCAACGGCTCAGTGGCAACAGGCAGATTCTCACCATAGCAAACACGATGGCACGCCGAACCCGGTTAACGTCCGGCGGGACACGAAGAGCGACAAAGTTCTGATCTCAGAACACTTCTACTACTTCGGTAATGGTGCGCCGGTAGTGCCAGCAAATCTTCTCGCTGCAGCCGGTTTCAAGAATAAGATTGGGCATTGGCGCTTCACAAGCGCACCTTCCAAGCAAATTATAGCTTGGCTTGAGAAAGCATTCGGTTCGTCATTAAACCACGTGATCGCGGATCCGTTCAATTTTGACGAAAGCGAGAAACGTTATCCCGGAAAAGGCAACAAGGCGATATAGCGCGAGTCAGTGCCCGCTTTGATTATATCCCGTAGATATCAGATACTTGGCGCGTAAAATCCGCCTGACCTCCGTAACTCGGGTGGCGAACTCTCACGCATTCACATCCAACTTCCAATAATGCCGTTTCAGCATCAGCGCCAAGCGCAATAACTGTTGCTGGATTAACCCATTCCAAAAGTGTGGTTAGAAGATATTGGCACGTTCGAAATTCCTGGGAAGTGTGTCGCCGATTTGAAAACGGATCATCCCGATCGAATGGATGAAATGGGAATGCGTTCCACAAGAGAACTGGTTTACCGAGCGCTCTGAGCAGTTTCCAGACTTCAGTAGCAGTCCGTTCTTTGCTGGCTGCGCTGTCGATTGTGGCCTTCACAATGCCGACGATCCCGAAGGTATCCTCCAGAAGACTCAGATGGAACTCGTCAGTCAGTGCGAGCCCCGTTCGACGACCACCGCGATGACCGAGATCGCGACCCAACCATACGGAGGTCGCGCCGCCTTGAACCATCGCGACAAGGAACAAGAGTAAATTTTGACGCCTCAGCGATGGGGATCCTAGATGGTCAGATTGTGGGCAAATGTCCCGATAGGGATTGAAAACGTTTGGAAGCGAAATGGAACTGAGTTCGTCGACGAACTCTTCAACGGTCATCCGGATTTGGTCTGAACGTAATCGTCCGCTCGACAAGGTCGGCTGTTACCACACCGCGTCGATGGGTGCGAAGTTTTCTAAACACTGTAAATCCATTGAGAATTGCTTGCTCCCATTGCCAGAGCGGGCATCGACTGACTTCGTACCCATTCACAAAGTCCTGAACGGTCTTTAGGAGAGAGTAATCCAAGGTCTTAACCGACGCGAAATAGTTCAGACGCAGTGCATGGTGAAAAATTAGCGTCGAAACTCCTTCTTCAATCAAAATCGCCCGCGCACCATCCTCGTTTTCATCGATCTCGGGGCGACTCTTGCGCTTTACCTTGAACAGCGCCCGTAGGCAGGGTGACCAACCAAGAACCGCCGCATTGGCGAGATGAAAAACATCGTGGAAACGGTAATCATCCTCGACAGTCTTGTTGTCGGTTAATCTAGAACCAATTTCCACGCCATTGCAAAGCTGAGTTACACATGTCCTTCCTGCCACGCGCGTTTCGACGATGTGCATTTCGATTTTTCGCGGTAACTGTTCGGATTCGCTGAAGTTAGCGTCGAAGAGGGGCGTATGTTCGCGAGTCCGTGGCCAGCGACTGTTGATTTTGCACAGATTCTTCTGTGCAGCCTGCTGAAGATCTATGTTTGCAATCGCTGCCGCTTCGGTTATCGCGCAGAAAATGTCTGTCAGATGCGAAGAAAGTTGAACTCCGTCCTCTTGTATTTTGCCAATGCTAAACTCATTTAGAAATAAGCCGACCTTTCCGGCTAAAGCGATAACAGCTCCTTCAAACTCAGGCGACTTGTTCGTTTCTACCCCGACGCGTCTCCATCGACCTGAATCCCGCGTCGATTTGGGGCCCTTACCTGCGAGGTCTGTGAGCCTTAATGAGACTCGAGAAGCGATATTTGAGAAATACCAAAGAACGTCTCCGAATTCCTCAAGAACAGTCTCTGAGTAGCCGGCGTAAGAATCATTGTCCCTTTGTTTTTTCTTTAGTGCGCTAAGCAACGAGCCGACCTCACCGAACAGACCAAGAAGCGGAAACGCCAGTCCTTCTATCCCGCCACGGCGATTTTGATCGGTCCGTGCTGCGGCCTCTTGATAATCGCTTAGAGATATCGAAAGGATATTCAGCTCGCCGGTGGACGTCGGCAAGTGATCTAATTGCGCAAGCTTCAAGGGCGATGGGTTCCTGACGGCTGTACAGTAGCACTGGGCAACGGGGTCACGCTAGGACTGATCGCAGCGTCAGTCGCAGATGGCGCGTTCGGCGAATTGGACGGTGTCCCAGACGCCGACAACATGGGCGATGTTGAGAGTGGAGAAAAGAACGGCGGCGGCGATGGCGAGCTAGTCGCGCAACCTTTCAAAGACGTAAAGAAAGCAGTCAGCCCGAGCGTAACCGCCACGCCAAGAATGGTCTTTATGATATTCATTTCGTGTCGGAGAGACTTGATTTCTTCTTCTACGGTGAAGGGCGAAGGCATTCTAGCGGCCAAATTTGTTATCGCGTCATCCGGGAGGTGCTTCTGCTGATTGTGTGTCCCGTGATACTTATCGGCAGTGGCATCATCTATCGAACAGAGCCACAGCATGAAAATGCGAGATCCAACTCCGAGATGAATAGTCTGCACCCCCGCGTTGTACATCGAAAAGACAAGTTTTCCTTCGAAACCAGGATCCACATGAAAACCGGACACGTTGATGAGACCTCGGGCTTTCAACCCGAATTTGATCGACAGGAGGCCGATCGCATCCAGTGGCATCTTTAAGGTCTCTTGCGTGAGGACGAGCACCACTTGGCCTGGCGGGATCGCAACTGTTCCTCCATTTTTCAAATGTATTTTCTGCGCATCTTCCCCTGAAACGAAGGCTTCTTCCCCGACGCTCAATTCGTAGCAGCAAGCCTTGATGGCTTCCTCATTGTAGGGCTGAACGATTGCCTCAGAAGGGAGCCTCGTTTTTAAGGTTTCACTGCTCCAAAAACCTGCGCGGGACATCCCGTCCGTTTATCGACTTTGCTTATCGACGACGAGAGAAAAATGCTCATTCGCAAATCCTGAATCCGACAGATCCGTTTTCGGTTTCGGGATTTGCTCAAGATTTCCGTGTGACTGCTTCATAAAATCCGCGGCAATCGGCGACATCTCCTGATCACCTGTGGTTGGTTGAAGTGCAGCCGCCAGCGACGATTCCCCATGCAAAAGATAACGCCGTTTCTATGGTTTGATGGGCAGGAGGAGGAGGCGGTCGCGCTTTAGCTCGCGGTCTTCAAGGACGGGAAGATTCCTATTACGGCCCGGGCGGCGGGGGAGTCGGTGGTGCCGGCGGTTGGGAGCCGGTGTCGACGATGCGGCGGGCTTTTTTGTAGTCGGAGTAGAAGGTGGTGCCGCTGTCTTTGAATTGTTCGATCAGGCCGTCGATCCGGTCTTGCAGGATCGTGTCGGCCCGGGCGAACTCGGCGGCGAGCATGTCGGTGGCGGTACTTTTCCCGACGCGCGCGGTGCGCGGGGCGCCGATGACGGCCCGGTAGGCGTCGATCCGGGTCTGCAACCCGGTCAACGTAATGGCGGTGATGCCGTAGGGCGCGAGGGAGGCGATGTTGGTGTTTCCGAGGTCGTGCATTGTTTGCGCGACGTCGTCCCGCAAATCGTCGCGGGCGCGGGTGAACGTGCTTTGGTTGACGTCGGCCTGCTGCCGCAGCGCGGCGTTGTTGGTGTCGCTCGCGAAGGCTTTCACGGCACCGGCGACGCGCATGGCCATATCGACCATCTGCTGCTGCAGCATTTTTTTATCGATCGGGATGCCGCTCGTATCGGCAGTCTGGATTTGGGCGAGCTGGCCGATCAGGTCGATGGAATTGCTGAAATTCCCGACCTGGGTCCCGAGGGCGGCGACACCGGCGTATTCGGCGGCGTTAGCGTCGAGCACCGTGAAGGTGGCCCGATACATACTGAGCTTGTTTTCCTGAGGATCTGTCATGTGTTTTTGGTTCTGCTGGGTTGGGGTTCACTGCTTGCGGCGGCCGGCGCGGGTAGCGCCGGTCATCGCGTCATCGGAAAGTCCAAGAAGGAGAAGCTGAATCAGGCGCTCGCGGTTCTTTGAATCGGCGAGGCTCGGGTTTGCGCGTGATTGGATGGCCTCTGCAACGAGCGGGCCGACGTCTGGATAAGTGTGCCCGGCGTCTGAACGAATCCGAGCCATCTTTGCGCGAATGTGGGCGGCGTTTGCACTAGATCGCTTGGCCTTTGCACGCATCCGAGCGTGCTCCGAACGAGCGCGAGCCACGTTTGCACGGGTGAGCTTCTCATTTGTCGGCGTCAGAGCCGTCTTTGCAGGCGACGGAGTGGCGATTGCAAATATTTGCTTCAACGCCGAACGACTAAAAGCCGGCGTTGAATGGAAATGAGTGGCGCTTGCGCCCAGGGGAGGCGGGGTTTTCACGGGGGTGATTAGGGAGGTTGATCGCAGGATACGAAGCCGGCGCGCAAAGAGGAAGCAAAAAAATCACGGCAGAAGGCGTGATGTCCGCGCTGCCAGAAATCGCCTACGCGGTGACGTGGACCACAATCTTGTGGAATCCGGTCGTGCCGGATTTGAAGGGGCGATCTTCGTCCAACTCCTGCACTTCGCCTTCGCCGTCGGTTGCGCGAACAACCAGGGTGTAATCATCCGGCGTTGCCGGCCGCCAATCGTAACTCCACAGCGCCCAGGTCAATTTGGTGCCGGGATAATCGAGCTTCGCTTCCTGCCAGGTGGCGCCATCGTCGACACTAATTTCCACGCGCGAGATTCCGCGATCGCCGCCGAACGCAACGCCGCGCACCGCGATGCCATTCGCCGCGACCGCGCTTTTGAAAGTCGAATCGTGGTCTGGTTGATCGATGCGCGAGCGAGTCGGAACCATGAAGTCGGGGCCCCAGCCTTGTTTTTCGTAAAAGCCGACGGCGCTGGCATCGGCGACCTCGATCCGCGTGATCCATTTCACGTGTTTCTCGCCGAAGTATCCCGGCACAATCACGCGCGCCGGAAATCCGTGGCGATGCGGTAACGGCTCCCCGTTCATTTCGTAAACAACGAGCGTGGTCGGGTCCATCGCCTTCTCCAAGGGAAAGGTGTCGGTATAATTATCGACGCCGTGCAGCCGCACCTTGGCTGCGCCCGGCAGCGGCGTGGCCGCGTTCAGGAGCGTGCTCATCGTCACGCCTTTCCAGACGGCGTTACTCATCAACCCGGCATCGAGGCCATTGCTGATGCACATCAAGGTGGTTTCCTGGGTGGTCGCGGGCAGTGCCTTCAATCGGTCGAGCCGGTAGGTTTGCCGCGTCTGGATCAAGCCGGTCACCTCCAGCCTCCACAGCGAAGCGTTCACTTGCGGGTCGACCACGTTCTTGGTCACGCAATAAAACTGGTCGTTAGGCGTGATCGGCTGAACTACGCGGCCTTTGTACTGGGTGCCGTCGTAACTGAAGGTCGCGACGCGATACAGGCGGCGAAGAATTTCCGCCCCGCCTCCAGCAACCAGAAGACCGAGGCCGCCGACGATCAAGGCGCGCCGGCCCATCGGCGGACTAAATTCCTGGTCGTTTAACTGGACATGGGGGCGAGTCAGAAAACGAAAGGTGAGAACGAGGGTGCGTTCGAAAAAGAAAAACGCCACGGCCAATCCAAGAAGGGTAACGGCCGTCGCGCGGTCGATCGGTAGTCCGCGATAATGCGTGCCCAGGACTGGCCATAAAAAAATAGCGACAGCCGCAAGCGGCAATAAGATGAAGACGCCTCCGGTAAAACGAAACGCGGTCTTGCTTCGGCGACGGACGACAAGGCCGTGAAGCATGCCGCCGAACGCGCCGACCAGGAGTTGTCCGGCGATCACGGAACCGACGCCGAGCTGCTTCATCCGGTTGTAGCCGCCCACGCGACCCATGAGCGAAAGGAATTGATCCGCCGGGATAAAGACGGAGAGACGATCGCCGAAGATCGCAAGCGGCGTGGCTACTCCAAAAAGCCACGCGAGCAGAAGCATCACGACCGTCATGACCAAGCCGGCCATGAAGCCCGCGAGCAATCCGGCACCGATAGCTCGACCGCGCGTCATGCGATCAAGATTACAAGGAACGCCGCTCAGTGGCTACGCGAAAGAGCGTGGCGACAATCCGAAGGCCCGCGACAAAAGTGCCGCGGAGCGTGCCGGAGACTTTGGATTCCCCGCCGGTCCGGCAGCGATGATTTACGGGCACCTCCAGAATGCGCAACCCGGCGCGCGCGGCCCGCATCTGCATCTCGAGATTCCAGCCGTAGGTCGCCTCTTTCATCCCGAGCGTTTCGAGCGCGCTCCGCCGGATGGCGCGGAACGGACACATATCGGAATAACCGACGCTGTAGAGTAGCCGCAGAAGGAAACCGGCAACTCGCCCGGCAAAGATCTGCTGAAAATTCATGCTGCCCGGTTCCCGTTTTCCGCGCGTGCGCGAACCGATCACGAAATCCTGATCGCCGTGGACGATCGGTGCGATGAGCCGCGGCATGAACTCGGGGCAATCACTTCCATCACCATCCAAAAAAACAACGAGATCGCATTCGGGCGACAATGCGCGAATTCCCGCAGCGCACGCGCGGCCATATCCTGGTGCCGGTTGCGACACGACCTTTGCTCCGGCCGCTCTCGCGTGTTTGGCTGTGCGATCGGTGCTGCCGTTATCGACCACAATGACCTCGCCGGCCAAACCCGTCGCCAGGCAATCGTGCACTACTGCGCCGATCGGCTCCTCTTCGTTCAAGGCTGGAATGATTACCGAGATCATCCCAGAACCAACCAGGCAAGAGTGAAATAAAATGCCAGAGCGAAGAAATCGGTGACTGCGAGTGTCACAGGACCCGCGGCGATTTTCGGATCGAGTTTCAATCCGTGCAGAAGCGACGGCACGCTGAATCCAAATAAGCAGGCCGTCACCAGCGAGACCGCGATGCTGATTCCCACAACCAACGCGCCACTCACATCCTGGCGCCAAATCCAAACGATCGCGCCGACCAGCGCGCCGCAGGCCAGGCCGAGGAGCACAGCGGTCGCCAGTTCCCGACGCAGATTTTCCAGGAACCAACGGCGAGTGAGTGTGTTCACCCGCAACGCCTGAATGGTCAGCGTCATTGATTGCATGCTCACGCTTTCATTGAGGCCGAGGACCATGGTGAGAAAAAATGCGACGACCAGGCTGCCGGCGAGCGTGGCTTCAAACGCGCCCGCGAGCACGGCGCAGGCAGTGCCTGCCGCGACGGTCGCGAGCAGCCAGGGAAAGCGGTAACGAAAAACGCGCCAGGGCGAAGCGCCGCGAATCTGCGCCAGCCGAAACCCGAGCGCCTCGAACACATCGTCGCCGAGACTGGCGACGGTCGGCCGCTCCTGTTCGCGGTCCCCTGCTTCCAGCATCTCTTCAGCGAACAGACTCACGTCCACGACACCCACCACGCGGCGCGCGCGATCCACGACCGGAAAGGCAAAGAATTTGTAGAGCACGAAGAATTCGCACGCCTCCAGCACCGTCGCGCTCGCGGGAATCGCCACCACCCGCCGCACCATGATCTCCTCGAGCCGTGTTTCGAGCGGCGCCGTCAGCAATCGGCGCGTGGGCAGAACGCCGACGAGTTTTTGCTCGGCATCGGTGGCAAAAAAATAAATGACGCGTTCTCCCACGCCTTCGCGCCGGATACGTTCGAGTGCCTCCGCCACGCTCATGCTTGCATCGAGCAGCGGGAAATCTGTGCGCGCGTGATTGACGATGGGCGAACTGAAATCGGGGAGGCTAACCGTTTCGCTCATCGTTTACTTTTACGCGATGAACGATCCCTTTGCTCCGAAGAATGTTAGCCGCTTCGCTAAAATAATCGCGCACGTCGGCCTGCTGCCTGATCCAATCGAGATAGCGGCCAATGCCGGTGGCCAGATCGACTTGCGGCTCATAGCCCGCGGCGCGGATGCGCTCGGTTCCACTCGTTAGGTGACGCATCTCGCCGGGCCGAAACTCGCCTTTCGCTTCCGGCGCAATCCGAATGCCCAGCGCGTCGGAAATTAATTCGGCAACTTTCCGAATGCTGACGCCTTCGCCACTGCCGACATTTACTGGCAGGCCATCGAGCTGGTCGGTTTCCGCCACGAGCAAATTCGCGCGCGCGATGTCTTCGACGAAAGAGAAATCGCGGGTCTGCTCGCCGTCTTCGTAGAGGACCGGTGGGAGATCGTTCAGCAGCCGGGTGCAAAAAATGGCGATCACGCCGGTGTATGGATTGAAGATCGATTGCCGCGGACCGTAGGTGCAGGAATATCGGAGCGCGACCGTCGGGATGCCGATCTGTTTGCCCCAAAGCAGAACCAATTTTTCCTGGTCGACCTTCGTCAGGCCGTAAACGGTCTCGCCGCCGACCGGCGCGCGTTCCGGCGTGGGCGCGGGTTTGGTCGCCGCCTGACAAATAGGGCAGTGCACCGACCAGTCGCCGGCCTGCAGTTGTTCGACCGGGCGCACGTCGGGGAAAACCAGGCCGTGTTCCGGACAGGTCGCCGCGCCTTCGCTGTAAACCGCCTGCGAAGAGGCGACGACGATTTTTTTGATCGGCAATTTGTTTTCGCGGATAACCTCAAGCATTTGCGCGGTGCCGAAGCTGTTGACGTAAACATATTTCGCGATCTCCGGCATGTAGCCGCCGTAAGCCGCCTGATGAAAGACGACGTCGATTCCTTCCATGGCGGCGGTGATCGTCTGCCGGTCGGTGAGGTCGCCTTTGATGAACTCGATGTCTTTTCCGATCCAGGCCGGCATTCCGTTGCGATGCGTCTGCGGCTCGAGGTTATCGAGGACGCGAACGCGCCAGCCTTTGCTCCGCAATAAATCAGCGACGTGAGAACCGATCAGGCCGGCTCCGCCCGTGACGAGTGCACTCTTCATTTCAAAATGCGCTCGCGTCCGTCGCGTTTCAAGAGATCGCCGAGATAACCGCGCGTGGCCGGAGCGGCGTAGCCGGCACCGTTGCCCTTGGAATCAAAAAGTTCCTGGCAGAGCCTTGCCAGCGTCGCTCGATCGTCGACGTCGTACCACTCCGGCAGGAGATGCACTTTGAGATTTAGCTGCCGGGCGCGGCGAACGGTTTGTTCCAACACCTGATCGGTGCTCCACGTGATGTCTGCGAAAAGCTCGTGGTGCAGTTTTTTCAGGCCAATCAAATAATAGCCGCCGTCATCGGACGGGCCGAGCACGACGCGATCTTCCGGTTGAGACAGAAGCTCTACCGCCTGGGCAAACGCCGTCGGCGGAACGGTGGGGCTGTCGGAATCAATCAAACAAATTGATTCGAACCCGATTAGCAAAAGGTCTTCGGTCGCGAAGGCGAGTCTTTCTCCAAAGGCATCGCCGCGTTGCGGCACGAGTTCGAATTCTGCGGGCAGGATCCCGGCATACGCTTCCTCGGCGCCGACTGGGGTATAAACCGCAATTCCCCGCGCAGTGACTTTGGTCGCCGCGGTCAGGATCGCTGCGGCGGTGTCGCGCAGAAAACAAATATTGAGCGCCGCGGCTTCGTCAGCCGTAAGCGGAGGTGTGAGGCGTGTTTTCACTTTGCCCGCGCGCGGCGCTTTCGTCATTACCGCCAAAGCGCAGAGGCCTTCGGGGACCTGCGCAGATTTATCTGGATCGAGAACGCGATGAACCTGATTCATGCAGCCGTGCTGTCTGCGTTTGAACGCAGGGCGCGTCAACCCTTTTCACAAAGGGCGTATTGATAGCGCCCATCCTGCCATAACGTCATCCTTCGCCACGGCTGCGAGGCGAAGAGACGATTCATTTCCGGTCGAGACAAAACCTTCGCTTTGCCCGGCTCGCGATATCCATTATTAAGGCGCGTCATTCCCGCTAACAGCCACATGGTGTAGAGCGGAATCGAAGCCCAGAAGGCGTAGCGTGGTTCCGCTATGAAACAGCGGCCGCCCGGGCGCAGGACGCGATACATTTCCGCGACGGCGCGGTCACGGTTTGGCAGAACTGTGAAAAGACGCGATGCAATCAAGACGTCGAAACTGCCGTCGGCGTGAGGCAAATCGAGAACGTTGTCGCTTTGAAACCGGCAATTCTTGAGTTCTCGTGCTTCCGCCTTTTCGCTGGCCCAGCTCAACTGGCTCGGAGAACGATCTACTCCCAGGACCGAAATTTTACGAAAGCGATCCGCTAATCCACAGGAGTAGAAGCCGGGACCGCAACCGAGCTCTATTACTTTCTCGCCGTCTGCTGGCCGGCCATTTGGCCACAGCGCGTTGATCATCCGGGTGGTATCGTCGCGAAAAAGTTTTTCCCGGCAAAAAATATAGAGCCAGGCAAAATGCTCAAACAAACTGTCCGCCGATCCGTCCGCGACTTGTTCTCGCGGGATATCTTTTGTTGAGTCCATGGCGGCAGAGTGAGCCAGTGGAAAGACCGCCGGTTCCGATAGAGAAGTGGGATTAGTTGGGAGAGTTCTTAACACCTTCTTTAATATTTAAAATTTATCGCGAGCTAGTTCTTAATCTTATCGTCGCGAACAACTCCATTGGATTCTTGTTTCCGCCTCTCCAGCAGGTGCGGTGAAGTCCTGTTGATAACATCGCGCGAGAAGCTCGACAAATCCCTTCGGCATGAGGAAGACGAAATATATTGGCTCTTATTCGAACTTATTGGCTTCTTCTTGAGCATTGGTTTAACAACGCGAAATGAGGGCCGCGAAGTTTGTTTTGCTCGGCTTGTTTGGATTAGCCGGAACTTGGGCCGCCGGCGAGCCGTCGCTCTTGGATATCCAAAAGATACTCACTCAAAAAAGGTTCGTGGATTTGACCCACGCTTTCGCGCCCGGGATTCCGCACTGGCACGGATTTCCCGACGAGAAACGCGAGACGGCATATTGGTACGACAAGGGCAAAGGTGCGTTAGGCGAGGGTTTCTTTGCGGAGACATTCACGCACGTGGGGCAGTGGGGAACGCACGTCGATCCGCCGGCACATTTCATCCGGGGCTTGCGTACGGTCGATCAGATTCCTTTGCAGGAAATGCTGTTGCCGCTGGTGGTGATTGATGTGCACGCGGAAGCGGCGAAGGATCCGGATTACACACTTTCGCTCGAGCGCGTCAAAAAATGGGAAACGGAGCATGGCGCAATACCAGCCGGCGCGTTTGTGGCGATGCGAACGGATTGGTCGAAGCGTTGGCCGGACGGCGCCGCCATGGAAAACAAAGACGCCGCGGGCGTCTCCCATTATCCCGGCTGGACGATGGCCGCTCTAAAATATCTCTACGAGGAGCGCAAGATCACGACGTCTGGTCACGAGACGACGGATACTGATCCTGGAATTGCCGCTTCGAAAGACGACGCCACCCTCGAAACTTACATTCTAAGTACGAACCATTATCAGATCGAATTACTCGCGAATCTGGATCAGGTGCCGGAAACGGGCGCACTGGTAATAGTCAGTTTTCCCAAACCAAAAGGCGGTTCGGGATTTCCGGCGCGGGTTTTCGCGATCTGTCCGCAGTAGCCTTCTGACAAAACGGTGAGCGGGTTTGACCCGGCCGTGCGCCGACAGTAATCGCATCTCGGATGGATTTGCTAGACGAGATGCAAACGCGAATCGTGTGCGGTGATGGAGCGATCGGGACCCTGCTCCTCGATGCGGGCATACCGCTTGATCGCTGTTTCGAAGAACTGTGTTTTACGGAGCCGGATCGGATTCAGACAATTCACCAGCAATACATCGCGGCGGGTGCGCGCGTGATTGAGACAAACAGTTTTGGCGCGAATGCGGTGAGGCTGGAGCGATTTGGATTGGAGAGACGCGTCACAGAGATTAATCGAGCTGCGGCGCAGGTGGCCGTCAAAGCGGCGCGCGGGAAAGACGTCTATGTCGCCGGGAGTGTCGGGCCTCTCGGCATCAATGGAGAGGGAGCGAAAGCGCGGGGTATCGATCGCGGACAATGTTTTCGCGAACAAATCAGCGCTCTATTGGAAGGAGGAGTGCAGATCATTTTCTTCGAGACGTTTACGGATTTTGAGGAAATGGAAATCGCGTTGCTGGCGAAAAAAGAGATCGGCGCCGCTCTCGAGATCTGCTCTTTTTCCTGTACGCCGGAAGGCCGGGTTTCCTCCGGCATGCCGTTGATAGATGCATTCTCCGAGCTGCGCGAGGATGGCGCGAGAATTGTGGCATTAAACTGCATGAGCGGTCCGGATATGGTGCAGTTATTACGGCGGGTTCCGTCAGGCAGTGCGGTCGCAGCTTATCCCAGCGCGGGCCATCCGAAGTATCACGAGGGCCGTTTTGTTTATCCTTTGGCGCCGGACTCTTTCGCGCAGTCTGCGCGTGAGATGGCGGCCGCCGGCGCGCGCTTGATCGGGGGATGTTGCGGAACCAACCCGAAATACATTGCGGCGGTAGCGGCCGCGATCGCGGATCTAGAAACGGCGCGCAAGTCGCCGTGACCCGATCAGTCCGGGATGGAAAATACGAGACGACTATTAAGCGCGCCGATTTGCGCGCAGCGTGTGAAGCACTGAGTATTGCGCGATGGTCCAGATTCGCCGCGCAATCGCTCTCCAGTTAGGTGGGCTGATCGTTGTAGTGCTGGGATTATATTTTATCTCCCGTATTTTTCCGCTGGTCAATATTTTGGCGGACATTCAGCAGCGGGTCATGCATTGGGGGGCTTGGAGCGCGATTTGTTATCCGTTGCTCTACGCTTGCTGCAATGTGTTGCTGTTGCCTGGCGGCGTTCTGAGTGTGGGCGCCGGTTTTTTCTTTGGATTGTGGTGGGGCTTCCTCATTGCTCTCCTTGGGAACGTTGGGGGCGCCGCGATTTCATTTTTCATCAGCCGTTGGATTGGTGGTCGATGGTTAAAGCGAAGATTGCTTCGTAACGCGACGCTGGTGGCCTTGGAGCCAGCGGTCGAAAGAGAGGGATGGAAGATCATTCTTCTGAGCCAACTTCATCCGCTCTTCCCCACCAGTTTGCTTAATTATCTTTACGGACTCACCCGAATTCAATTTCGAACGTGCATGTTGTGGGTCGCAATCGGGCAGGCGCCGGGTCTTTTTTTGTATTCCTATCTTGGAACTCTGGGACAGCTCGGATTAAATTTGGCGCGGGGCAAGACTCATCCTAGAGCCGTCGAGTATCTTATCTGGCTCGGCGGGTTCGCGAGCGCGGCGGTTGTGCTTATTTTTCTAGGGAGAATCGCTTTGCGACTACTTCAACAAGCGCAGCAGGAAGCTGCAGCGGAAACGGAAAGCTTAGAGGCACCGGCCGGATCTGTTATCGTGCAAGACACTATCGTCTAGAGTATTATCAAAAGTCATACCCGGAGTATACGCAACTTGGCAATCAAATATGATGTTCTCGTGATTGGGAGTGGTCACGCCGGAGTAGAGGCCGCGCTCGCCTCCGCACGCCTCGGTTGTTCTACGCTGCTACTGACTCAAAACCTCGACACGGTCGCCCAGATGTCTTGCAATCCCGCGATAGGCGGTTTGGCAAAGGGTCACATAGTCCGAGAGATTGATGCCCTCGGAGGCGCGATGGGTGAAAACGCCGATGCCACGGGCATCCAATTCCGAATGCTCAACCGGACGAAGGGACCGAGTGTCCGGGCTCCCCGGGTGCAGTGCGATAAGAAGGCGTACCAGTTTCGAATGAAAGCGATCCTAGAGCGAACACAGGGACTGGATATCAAGCAGGCAACCGTTTTGAGGGTGCAGACGAATGCACAGCGGCAGATTACAGGTGTCGAGACGGACATTGGAATGGTGGTTTCGGTCGACGCGGTCGTAGTCACTTCCGGCACTTTTCTAAGGGGATTGCTGCATATTGGAACAACCTCCCGCCCAGGTGGCCGGATGGCGGATACCTCTTCAGGCCTTAGCGAATCCTTACTGGAACTTGGATTTGAGGTTGGCCGATTCAAGACGGGCACCCCTTGCCGAATCAATCGGCGGTCGATCGATTTTGGGCGGTGCGAAAGCCAACTTGGGGATGACCCGCCTCCTAGGTTCAGCTTCTTGCCGGCAACTGCTGTCGACCCAAACGATATTTTCACACTAAATCCCGACCCGTTCCACGTGGAACAGCTCCCTTGCTGGATCACACATACCACAGCCGATACTCACGATATAATTCAAAGAAACCTCAATAAATCAGCCCTTTATGCTGGTCGTATCCAAGGTACAGGACCCCGATATTGCCCCTCGATTGAGGACAAAGTCGTCAAGTTCGCCGAAAAAACGTCACATCAAGTTTTCTTGGAACCAGAAGGGCGCCACACGGAAGAATTTTACGTCAACGGATTATCGACCAGCCTCCCCTACGAAGTTCAGGTCGACTTCATCCGGTCGATCCCCGGCTTGGAGCACGCGGAACTGTTGCGTCCAGGATATGCGGTGGAATATGACTACTTCCCGCCAACCCAGCTTCAGCCTACCCTCGAAACGAAGCGGATCGAAGGCCTTTATTTTGCCGGACAGGTCAATGGCACTTCCGGCTACGAAGAAGCTGCTGCGCAAGGGCTCGTTGCGGGGGCAAATGCCGCGCTCAAAGTGCGAGGAAAACCTCCATTTCTTGTTTCCCGCACCGAAGCATACATCGGCGTGTTGATCGACGACCTGACCACGAACGGTACCGACGAACCCTACCGGATGTTCACGAGCCGCGCGGAAGAGCGTCTCTCTTTCCGCCAGGACAACGCCGATCAACGGCTAACAAGAAAAGGCTTCGAGAGCGGATTGGTCGACGCTGCGCGACACCAAACTTTCTGCGGAAAGATGGCGCGGTTGGAAAAACTGCGGAGCGCTGTGTGCGAGCTCAGGGTCGGAGATAAATCGGTCTCGGCTCTTTTGAAAATGCCCGAGTTTCGGTTGGATCTATTGCCACGAGACATTCAACGACTAGCACCTCGTGATCTATGGGATTTAGTGGAGACCGATCTCAAATACGAGGGATACGTCCAACGCCAAGCGAGCCAAAATGCAAAACTTAAGCGCGACTTGGGGCGGCGGATCCCAACTGGACTCGACTACGAATCGATCTCAGGCCTGCGTCGAGAAACGCGGCAAAAACTGACAACTATCCGGCCGCTTTCCATTGGGCATGCCGCTCAGATCAGCGGCATTACTCCGGCAGACATTTCGATTATCTCCATTTGGTTACAGAAGAGCCATTTACCTGATAGACAAACGCAGACCATTGCCGACTGAAAACGCTGTGTGGTTCTTTGCTCTTGCCATTTGCGGCCTCGGTTACCTGTTTGGATCTTTCCCAGCTGGGTATTTTGCGGGTCGTGTCACGGGCGTCGATATTCGCTCTGCCGGCAGTGGCAATATCGGCGCGACAAATGTTCTGCGCGTTCTTGGAAAAAAATGGGGTTACACGGTATTTTTCGTGGACGCTTTCAAAGGCTTTGCGGCTGTCCGTCTCGCTTTCTTCCTTGCGGGACGCATGCCGGAACCGCCGCCGCACCCAGAATATTTTGCGATTCTTGCCGCGGTAATGTGCATCGCGGGCCACACGTTCCCGATCTGGCTGCGGTTTAAAGGAGGCAAAGGCGTGGCGACCTCAGCCGGGGCCCTCTTTGGCCTGATGCCGCTGGCGGTTCCATTCATTATTCTCATTTGGATCGTCATCTTCGAGACGACCCGTTACGTGTCGGTAGCCTCGATCGTTGCCGCCGCATCGTTGCCCATTGTCGTCGGGCTATTTCTTCGTTGGCGATTTCTCGATGGCATTTCCCTGTTTTATTTTTCCGCCGTCATTTCGATCTTGGTCTTGTGGAGACACCGCTCGAATTTTTCTCGTCTTCTCAAGGGAACGGAACAACGTTTCACCCGTAAATGACCATTCGACGGACAGCGATCATAGGGGCCGGTGGCTGGGGGACGGCGCTGGCCGTTCTTTGGTCGAAGAAAGGAAATGAGATCACGCTTTGGGGGAACGACCCCGGTCGCACCGAGACTGTTCGGGCGACGCGCGAAAACCGCGAGTACCTGCCCGGGGTAAAGATTCCCGACGCGATCCACGTCACGAGTAACATCAATGATTGTGCCGACGCGGATCTGCTTGTCTTTGTCACGCCCTCGACCGCATTGCGCGCAGTGGCTACTCGCCTTCGCGCTTCGCTTTCCAATTCCGACGCAGTGCTCTTGAGCGGCACCAAAGGAATTGAACACGGCACCGGCTTGCGGATGAGCGAAATTCTCGAGCAGATTTTTCCGCAGAACACCATCGCTGTCCTGTCCGGTCCCAACCTTGCCGTTGAAGTTTCGCGCGACCTTCCCACCGCCTCCGTTCTTGGTTGCCGGATTTCGGAATGTGCTGAGGAGCTTCAACGCTATCTGGGCAGCGAACATTTTCGCATTTATTCGAGCGATGAAACCATCGGCATCGAGTTAGGCGGCGCTCTAAAGAATGTCTTCGCGATACCCGCGGGCGTCAGTGACGGCTTCGGTCTGGGCGATAATTCGAAAGCCGCGCTGGTCACGCGTTCGCTGGCGGAACTTCTCCGGCTCGGTACCGCCATGGGTGGAAATCCGCGAACCTTCTACGGCCTCAGCGGCGCCGGAGATTTGATTGCCACCTGCTTCAGCCAACACAGCCGCAATCGCCGAGTCGGAGAAAAACTCGGGCGCGGTCAGACGCTCGACCAAATCCGAGCCGGCACGCATATGGTGGCCGAGGGAATTCCGACCGCGAAAAGCGCTTACGAATGCGCGAGAAAGTTGAAGATCGAGACTCCGATCATCGATCAAATCTATTCCGTTCTCTACGAAGGGAAGCGGCCCGATCAGGCAATGCAGGAACTTCTCGGCCGCGATCAAAAAGCCGAGCGCGCTTGAGCGGCTAAGAATTTATATCTCGGCAAATCTGGCGATCACTTCCGGGTAGAGTTCGCGCTCGGCGATTTGAATGCGCTGGTGCAAAGATTCCGGCGTGTCACCTGGCAGGATTGCGACTTTTCGCTGCGCGATAATTTCGCCGCTGTCGATTCCGGCATCGACGTAATGCACCGTGCAACCGGTGATCTTTTCCTCCGCGGCCAGCGCTTGTTTCCACGCCTCGACCCCGGGATATTTTGGCAGAAGCGAAGGATGCAGATTAATGATCCGGCGCGGGAACGCCTCAAGCATCGTTTCTTTCAGTACGCGCATAAATCCGGCGAGAACGACGAGATCGATCCCGGCCTCGCGCAACAATTTCACCAGCTCCATTTCCACGACCGGTTCCAATCTTGTCCGAAACTTCCCGGGCGGCAGATAGACATTGGGCACACCGAACTCGCGCCCGATGTCCAGGATGCCGGCGTCGAATACGTCGGATACGATCAGCCGCGCTTCGGCTGCGATCTTGCGTGCGTGGATCTGCTCGAGAATCGCGCGGCAATTACTTCCCTTCCCCGAGCCGAGAATCCCCAATGCCAGCGCACTCATCAGGCCGAAAGTTTTTTTATCCGTTCGATGAGCGAGGAAGTCGAATATCCAGCTTCGAATGGCAGGATCCGAATCTCGGCCCCCGTTTTTTCCAAGGCCGCTCGCTCTTCCCCATCCAAAGTTTCTGCGGTGTAGTCGCCCCCTTTCACATAGATCGAAGGGCGCACTGTTTTGAGTAAACGAGTAGCGCGCGTTTCAGGAAATATGACGACGTGATCCACGCATTCGAGCGACGCCACGACTTCGGCGCGCTCTGCTTCGCCGTTCAGGGGTCGGCCTTCGCCTTTCAAAGCGCGCACCGACTCATCGCCATTGATCGCCACCGCGAGCGCGTCTCCCAAGGCGCGGGCCGCCTGCAGATAACGAACGTGGCCGAGATGCAACAAATCGAAACAGCCGTTAGTCAGCACCAGCTTGCGGCCGGCACTCCGCACTTTTTCCTGGATCGCGGCGAGCTGGTCCGCGCTAACAATTTTTGTTCTCATGATTTTGGAACCAGAAAGTGTAAGGCTCGCGGGATGATTTCAAAACGCGCCGGCTGATTTCCCACCAGCTCGCCGTCGACGTTAAACCACATTCCTGGTTTTGAATTCACGGTGAGCTTGGCCGCTCGTCGAAAAACAATCGAGTCGCTCGAAAGATGATTGCACAGCGCGACCTGTGCGGCGAGCAACGCCAACTCCGGGGCGGAACGTTTCTTGATCAAAATGATATCGAGCATTCCGTCATCAATCGCTGCCTCAGGCGCGATCAGCGTGCCGCCGGCCACGTAACGGCCGTTGGCAACCACCACGTTGTAAAGTTGGAGGGTCATCGACTCCGCGTCATCGAAAGCGAGGGTGGTCCGATAGGCGCGCAACTCCGGTAAAGCGGCCGCTGCGCCTCGCAAATACGCCAGCGGCCCCCAGGCCCGTTTTATCTCGGGCGTCAACTTTTC
>QHBM01000079.1:35658-35783 GCA_003244145.1 Chthoniobacterales bacterium | reverse complement strand
AGCCCGCGTTTGCCCTTGAACAGAACCGGGAAAAACGGATCGAGCCGCTTGGCGATGTAGTTTGCATTCAGGATCGCGATCTTGGTCGCTTCGGTCAGGCCTTCGCCGCCCATCATCCGGATGTA
>QHBM01000079.1:0-35650 GCA_003244145.1 Chthoniobacterales bacterium | reverse complement strand
ATCCAGGAGATGGTGAGAATGCTGGCGCTGCCGTAGGGAGCGGCGGTGACGGGGCCGACGCCATTTTGGAATTTGGAATTTGGATTTTGGATTGAAGAAAGAGCCGGCAAGAACTTCGCGAGATGTGAGGCGACGCCGATCGGGCCGACGCCGGGGCCGCCGCCGCCGTGGGGAATGCAAAAGGTCTTGTGCAGATTCAGATGGCAAACGTCGGCGCCCATGTCGCCGGGGCGGCAGAGGCCGACTTGCGCGTTCATGTTCGCGCCATCCATGTAAACCTGGCCGCCGTGCAAGTGCACGATCTCGCAAATCTCGCGGATCGTGGTTTCGAAAACGCCGTGGGTGGACGGGTAGGTGACCATCAGGGCGGCGAGATCGTTTTTGTGGGCATCGGCTTTAGCGCGCAGATCGGCGAGATCGATGTCACCATCTTTCAGGCACGCCACCGGCACGACTTTGAAACCGGCCATGACCGCGCTCGCCGGATTCGTTCCGTGCGCGGAAGTCGGGATGAGACAGATGTTGCGATGCTCCCGCGACTGCGGGGCGCGCGATTCCAAATACTCGCGGATCGCGAGCAGGCCGGCGTATTCGCCTTGCGAGCCGGCGTTCGGTTGAAGCGAGACCGCCGCGAAGCCGGTGATTTCGGCAAGCCAATCTTCGAGCTGCGCGCACATCTCGCGATAACCGATCGTTTGCTCATCCGGTGAAAACGGATGGAGCTTCGCAAACTCGGGCCACGAGATCGGGAACATTTCCGCCGTCGCGTTGAGTTTCATTGTGCATGAGCCGAGAGGGATCATCGAAGTCGTGAGCGAGAGATCGCGCGATTCGAGGCGGCGGAGATAACGCAGCATTTCCGTCTCGGTGTGGTGGGTGTTGAAAACGGGATGGGTGAGGAATTTGGAATTGCGGATTGCGGATTGCGGAATGCGGAATGATTGATCGCGCGCCGCTTCGCCGATTTTCGCGCCTAAGATCTCGCAGAGCTCGTCGAGATCGTTCTCGGTAGTTGTTTCGTCGAGGGAGATGCTAATCGCGTGGTCGCCGAGTCTCCTAAGATTGATTCCGTTCTTCGCCGCGCGCGCCAGAACCTCGTCGGACCTCTTGCCGGCAAGATCGACATGCAAGGTGTCGAAGAAATTTTCGTGCACCAGCTTCAAGCCTGAGTTAGCCAGGCGGCAGGTAAGGTCGTGAACGCGTTGTGCGATCGCACGCAGGCCGCGCGGTCCGTGATAAACCGCATACATCGATGCGATCACAGCGAGGAGGACCTGCGCGGTGCAGATATTACTGGTGGCCTTGTCGCGGCGGATGTGTTGTTCGCGCGTTTGCAGTGCGAGGCGGTATCCGGGCTTGCCGGTCGTGTCGTGAGAAACGCCGACGAGCCGGCCCGCCATGTGGCGTTTGTAGGCATCGCGGGTCGCAAAGTAGCCGGCATGCGGTCCACCAAAACCGAGTGGAACTCCGAATCGTTGCGTCGTCCCCACGGCGACATCGGCTCCGATTTCGCCCGGCGGTTTCAACAGCGTCAGCGCGAGAATGTCCGCCGCCATCACCAGAAGAGCGCCGGCGTCGTGCGCGGCTTTGGCAAAGGATTCGTAATCGCAAATCGCGCCGTCGGTCGCGGGATATTGGACCAGCGCACCGAAGACCGTGCCGTCGAATTTGAATTGCGAAAAATCCCCGACCACCACTTCGAGGCCGAGCGGTTTCGCGCGGGTTTGCACGACCTCGATCGTTTGCGGATGGCAATTGTCCGCGACGAAAAAAGTTCTCCGGCCTCCGACTGCGGCGTGGCAAAGCGTCATGGCTTCGGCCGCGGCCGTGGCTTCGTCGAGCAACGACGCATTGGCGATGTCGAGCGCCGTCAGGTCGGTGATCATCGTCTGAAAATTCAAGAGCGCCTCGAGCCGGCCTTGGGCGACTTCCGCCTGGTAGGGGGTGTAGGCGGTATACCAGCCGGGATTCTCGAGAATGTTTCGCTGAATCACCGGAGGCGTGATCGTGTCGGAATAACCGGCGCCGATGAACGACCGCGAGACGATATTTTTCCGCGCGAGCTGACGCAGCTCCGCGAGCGCGTCCCATTCCGATGCCGCGCCTGGGAGATCGAGGGAACGATCCAAACGGATATTTTTCGGAACGGTGGCATCGATCAAAGCGTCGAGATTCTCGAAATCGATCTCAGCGAGCATCTCGGTGCGCGCCTGTTGATTGGGGCCGATGTGCCTGCGGGCGAAAGAATCGAAGCGGTCTTTTTCGCGGGACAGGTGGGCGCTTTTCGAGCGTCCGGATTCCAAAGTTTTTGCGGGCAGGTCGGTTTCGGCCGTGGGCATGGGGAATCCTACGGAGTGCGTTTATTGGTTCAAGCGAAAGGGTTCGCTTGGAACTACGACGTCGGCTGGAAGATCAGCATTTCTCCTGGCCACGGATGCGCGATCGGAATGCGCTGATTCAGTTTGAAGCCGGCGCTTTCGAAGACGCGGATCAGTTCTTCCAGGTTCTTCCAGAAAAAACTCTCGAAGAATCCCGGGTTCACGCCGTCATCGCGACCTTTTGACGCTTCGACAATGAGCAGTCCGGATGGTTTCAGCACCTTCGAAATCTCCTTTGCGATCCGATCGATGTCGAAAGCGTGATCGAGCGAATTCGTGTAGACGACATCCAGCGATTGCGGCGCGTATTGCAGATCGTGAAAGTCGCCGTGAACGACGTAGCGATTTTCTTTTCCCGGATTGAGATCGATCCCGATCGCGAAACAGCCGAGATCGAGAAACGCTTTTACTTCCGTGCCGATGCGCGCAGCGAGGCAAAGAACGCTCCGGCCTTTCCAGTCGAGGTCGAGCGCCGCCAATCGCTCGCGCAACGCCGTCCGGAATTCCACGTCGTATTTCCCAAAGTCGTGCGTCTCGAGCTTGGATTTCTGATGTTCCAGATAAGCTTCGTAGGAATCGTAGCTGCGATTTTGGAAGGCCTCTTTCTTCACCTTCCATTCATCGCCGAACTTGCGAAAGAGAACGCGTTTGCGAATCGATCGCTTGAGCCGGGTCAGGAACCGGAGCGGATCGAAGGCGCGTTTTTTTTCTCCGCTCATCAGCTGAAATGGAAACGTGCCGCGCTACTTCGAATCGTACGTCTGCACGCCGCGTTCCTGGAGGCGGGTGCGCAATTCCGCGAGATGCTCCTTGTTCCGCGTTTCCACGGTGCACAACACATGGACCGCGGAAACGTCCGAGCCGGCGAAGGCCCGGTCGTGCACGACTTGCTTGATGCTGGCGCCGGTCGACGCGATTTGCGTGGCGAGATCGGCGAGGCCGCCGGGGCGATCGCTGATCATGGCGGTAAAGCGGGAGAGCCGGCCATCGGCCACCAGCCCGCGTTCGATGACGCGGCCCAAAACATTTGGGTCGATGTTCCCGCCGCAAAGAAGAAGGACGACCCGTTTGCGCGCGAGTTCGGGAAGTTGCCCGGAAAGGCAGGCGGCGAGCGGCGTCGCGGCGGCGCCTTCCACCACGCCTTTCTCGAGCTCGACGATGCGCAAGATGGCGACCGCGATCTGTTCTTCCGTGACCGTGACGGTGCGATCCACCAGCGACGCGGCGGTGGCGAAAGCGTTCTTGCCGACCTGCGCGATGGCGAGACCGTCGGCCAGCGTCGGCTGCATCTCGATCCGGACCGGTTTTCCTTCGCGCACCGCGGCGGAAAAACTCGCGACATGGTCCGCTTCCACCGCGATGATTTTCACCGCTGGCTTCAGGCTTTTGATCGCGAGCGCGACACCGGCGAGCAAACCGCCGCCGCCCACCGGAATGATCACGGCATCGAGATCGGGGACCTGTTCAACAATCTCAAGACCCATCGTGCCCTGGCCGGCAATGATCGCGGGATCATCGTAACCGTCGATGTAAGCCAGGCCGCGTTCCGTCGCGAGGCCGTCCGCGTGCGCTTTCGCTTCCGAGAAATCTTTTCCATGCAAAATGACGGTGGCGCCGAGTTTCTGGCAGTTGCCGATCTTAATAAGAGGCGCGTACTTCGGCATCACCACCGTGGCAGGAATGCCGAGAAGTTTGCCCTGATAGGCGAGGGCCTGGGCGTGGTTGCCGGCGGACGCGGCGATGACGCCGCGCTTCTGTTGTTCGGGCGGTAACTGCGCGAGCGCGTTCCGGGCGCCGCGTTCCTTGAAGCTGCCGGTGCGCTGCAAATTGTCGAGCTTGCAGTAAATCTCCATCCCGGTGATTTCGCTAAGCGGGATCGAAGGCTGGCAGGGCGAATAATAGATGGCGCCCTGGATGCGCTCACGCGCCGCCTCGATGTCCTTCAACGTGATCACGCGAAGGTTTAATATACCGCGGCGCGGGCAGCGGCAATGTTGCAGATTCGCCTAACGAGTCGCCGCTGAATCCAGCGCTTCGCGGATTTTTTCGGCGAGCTGTTCGGAATCGAACGGCTTGGGAAGGAAGAACATTTCCTGGCTGCGCCGATCGCCGGGATGAATCGACTCCTCGAGATAGCCGGAGATGAAGACAACCTTGGTTTGCGGGCTGGTCTTGTTCAGCCAATCGGCAAAGCTTCGTCCGCTCATTTGCGGCATGACCATATCGGTCAGGAGCAGATCGATCTTCTTGTTTTCGCTGCGGCCGACGAGCTGTTGGGCATCGTCGCCGCTCGCGGCTTCCAGCACTTGGTAGCCGAGGCTACGCAGGACGCGCACCGAAAGATGACGCACACTGATGTCGTCTTCGAGCACGAGAATGGTTTCGACGCCGGTGGGCATTTTGTTCGCGCCAGGTTTTTTGTAGGAGGGCGGGGGCGGGGCCGGTACTTCGGGCAGAAAAATTTTCACCGTCGTGCCTTTTCCGACTTCGCTTTCCACGCAAATGTGGCCGCCGCTTTGGCGCACAATTCCATAGCTGGTGGCCAGTCCGAGCCCACTGCCGCGGCCAGCGTCCTTGGTCGTAAAAAACGGCTCGAAGAGATGCTGCTTCACTTCATCGCTCATGCCGATTCCGGTATCGGTGATGCTGATGCAGACGTAATTGCCGGGGGCGGGTTCTTCGCAACCCAGCTCGTGTTCTTCGGATCCAGCGACCGACACCACCGAGGTCTCGAGAGTGAGGCGCCCGCCGTGGTGCATCGCTTCCCGCGCGTTCACGACGAGATTGAGCAGGACCTGGGTGAGCTGTCCCGGATCCACTTTCGCGTGCGTGCCTTCCTTGCCGCGATGGAAATGGCATTCCACCGAAATGTCTTCGCCCAGGAGGCGCAGGAGCGACCGCTCGAGATTATTGATAAGAGAATTGATTTCCAGAACGCAAGGCGCCAGCGGGTGTTTCCGGCTGAAGGCAAGCAATTGCGCGGTCAGGACCGAGGCCCGGCCGGCGGCGTTTCTGATTTCGCTAATGTGACCGGCGACCTCGCCTTTCATTCCGAGCTCGTCGAGAAGGAGATCGCTATAGCCGAGAATGGTGGTGAGGAAATTATTGAAATCGTGGGCGACGCCGCCCGCGAGCTGGCCGAACGCCTCCATTTTTTGGGAACGCACGAGCTGGTCCTGCAATTGTTTGCGCGCCGTGACATCCATGAGCGAACCAACAAAACGCACGGCCGCTCCCTTGGCATCGCGCTCGATTGCCGCTCGCTCGAGCAAATCCAGATACGAACCGTCGCGGTGGCGCAGGCGATATTCCCCGGTCCAGTGATTGACTTCGCCGGCCAGAGCATCGCGAATGGAGCCGGCGGCGCGGGCGCGGTCCTGGGGATGAATCAGTTTCTGCCAGAAGCCGATGGTGTCAGCCGCGGCGGAGCGATCGTAACCGAGCAGAGCCTCCAGGCCCTGGGGCCAGGCGAGGGCGCCGGTGGCTACAATCCAAACCCGAACAGCATCATTCGTAGCCTGGGCAGCGAGCGCAAAATGTTCCGGGATTTCAGACGGGCCGCTCGATAGGTCAGAAGGAGTTTCATATTTTTTCGACGAATGTTTTGAGGTTTCGTAGTCAGCTCGATGGAGTTTCTGCGTGGATGCCTCGTCGCCCTGAATTTCGGTTGCTAATCGCATCTTCAGGTTGTGCTGGAACCCACGCTTCAGAGAGCTAGTTCCATGCCCCTGCGTCGGACCTCGCGAAATCGAAAGCGCTTGCCTTTGCCACCGGGGAAAATGATCCTGCCGGCCTGGTTTCATGCCGTGAACAACGCGCCCGATCCTCTTAAACCTCTCAAGAATCAGAAAGCGCTCGTCACCGGCGCGAATTCCGGCATCGGCGAGGCGTGCGCGCTGGCCCTGGGCGCCGCGGGCGCCGATATCGTGGTCAATTACGTCTCGCGCCCGGAAGAAGCTGAGCGGGTCGTGGGACTCATCAAGCAAAGTGGTAGTCGGGCGCTCGCGGTGCGCGCGGATGTGAGCCGGGAGGACGAGGTGCAAGCCATGTTTGCCCAGATGCTGAAGGAATTTGGAACCATCGATATCCTGGTGAACAACGCCGGCCTCCAACGCGACGCCCGTTTCCACGAGATGACGCTGGAGCAATGGAACACCGTGATCGCGATCAATCTCACGGGCCAGTTCCTTTGCGCGCGGGAAGCGGTGCGGGAATTCCTGCGGCGCGGCGTGGTGCCCGAAGTTTCCTCCGCCGCGGGCAAGATCATTTGCATGAGCTCTGTCCACGAAGTGATTCCATGGGGCGGCCACGTGAACTACGCGGCTTCGAAAGGCGGCGTCATGCTCCTGATGAAAAGCATGGCGCAGGAGCTGGCGCCGAAGAAAATCCGCGTCAACAGCATTGCGCCGGGCGCGATCAAGACACCGATTAATCGCGCCGCGTGGGAAACGCCGGAAGCGGAGGCCGAGCTGCTCAAGTTGATTCCGGAAGGGCGCGTCGGAGTGCCCGAGGACATTGCGCGGACCGCGGTCTGGCTCGCCTCGGACGCGTCCGATTACGTGACGGGAACGACGCTCTTCGTCGATGGCGGGATGACGCTTTATCCCGGGTTCGCCACGGGCGGATGAAGCGAGCTACGGACTGGGCGAGTCCGCCGCGGCAACACTTTTCGCCACATTTTGCGAATCGTGGTTGAGCAGCTTGCGCGTCGCCGCAGTGAGGAGCTCCTGTTCCTCTGGAAGCAACGCGGCCTTGTTTGCGGCGGAAAGAAACAAATGGGCGCGTTCCATGTTTCCGTTCTCGACCAGCATGACAAAATAATAAGCGGCGACCGCGGGACTGCGCAGCTGCGCTTCTTTTAACGTTTCCATCGCCTTGAGTGCGGCCGCGATTTTGCCTTCGGTAAAGAGCGCGAAAGCGAAGGTGGTGTTTAAGACCGCGTTGGTCGGATTTTCCGAGTGCAGTTTGCCGGCGAGCCGCCGCGCCGAGCTGTCGCCGGTCAGGAGCAAGCCGAGGCTCGCGCAATTGTTCGCGGCCACGAGATCGGCCGGATTCAACTCGAGCGCGCGTTTGGCCACGCGAAGCAGGCCGTGGCTATTTTTTTTGGATTTATAGAGACGCTGCAGCGCGCCCAGCGCTTCCTTCGCGTTTTCGTTTCCGTTCGCGATCATCCACCAGGCCTCTTCCGCATCGGCCGTGTAGCCCCAGCCTTCCGCGAGTTGTGCGATGGCCGCGAGTCGTTCCGGGCGCGCCTTCGTTGCCTTCAATGCGGCGCGCCAGATCGTTTCCGATTCCATCGACATGCGATCGACGAGACTGAGGTGGTGCAACGCGTGGCTTTGCACGGCTAGCCGAAAACATTCCTGATCGCCCCAATCCTTCCCGTCGACCCACGCTTCCATTCCGCGCCAGTCCTGGAGAAAACTGTAAACTTCGGCGAGCGCGAGCGGAACCGGTTGAGTCTCGAGAGTTTTTTTGGGCAGGCTCAAACCCCACTTGAGCGCGGCTGACGCCAGGTCGTGGCGATTCATCCAGGTGAGAAGCGCGGCGGCGGTGGCGGGTGATTCGGCCGCGTGGGATTCCGCTTCCGCAAGGACGGCTTGGGCGGCTTCTGTTCCCTTGGTGGCTTCCATATAAAGCAATAAATCGGCGAAGGTCGCGCTCTTTTCGGATTTCAATTCCGCGGCCCATTTTTCCGCGGAGACGCGGGAATTTCGGGCGAGCGCATCGGCTGCCAGCGTGCGCAGCGATTCGACGCGCACCGCCGGTTCGCTGGAAAGCCGCATGAGATCCGCGCGAGCCTTCTCGTTGGTCGCAGGATCGGTCGAAGCAAGACGGACGGTCGCGAGATTGAGGGCGAGCTGCTGATTATTTGGTTCGAGCTGGAGCGCGGCGGCGAATTGGGTTTCGGCGGCGGCGGGCTGTTTTTCCGCGACGGCGAGAGCGCCGGCTAGCTGATGATATTTCACGTTCGCACGCGCCGACGGCTCGATCGCGTCGAGCACTTTCCGAGCAAGATCGAACTGACCGAAGCGCAGCGCGGTGCTAACGAGTGCGATCTTATTTTCGGGTGCGTTCGGTTCCAGCGACGCGACCCGTTGGCGCCACGAAATGGCTTCGCCGCGGCCCGCGAGCGCCGCGGTTTCCGCCATGACGCGGCAAGCTGCCACGTTGTTTTGATTCAGCTCCAAAAGATGGCAGGCGACGAGGACCGCGCTCTGGTAATCGCCCTTCGCCAGAAATTCCCGGGTTTGTTTGGCCAGATGTCGCTCTCTCCAGACCCCATAGCCGCGGTAACTTCCGAACGCGAGAATCGCGAGGAGAAGGCAAGCCGCGAACCGGCGCGTCCAGAGCAAATAAAAATCGCGCCGTTCCAAGGTGCGCACGTTGCCGAAGCACTCGTTATTTCCTGCGAACATTGGCGTGGTGACGAAAGGCGAGGCCTATGGCGACCAGGCACGCCGCGAGCCCGCTCCAGGCCGGGTTGAGCTCCGGGACCGGCGTGAAGGTGATGTCGTGCAGTGCGATTCCCTGGGTTGAAGGATCAGCCGGCGCAGTGGCCCCGCTTCCGTAAGTGAAAGTGAATGACTTGATCGCGGTCGCTCCAAAACTGATCGTGACGTTTCCACTGTCCGAACCGGCGCCGGTGTCGGGGTTGTTGTTGAGGCCGGTAACGATCTGATTGAGGCCGCTGCCACTTAGTGAATTTCCACTGCTGGTCGTGATCGTTGGTGCGACGAGGGTCGTGCCGTCGATCGAAAGGGCGGTGATGGAGCTAAGCTGATCCTGGAACGCGCTACTGGCGAAATCCACGTCGAAAATGGTAAAGGAAACATTGTTAACGCCGAGGGTATAGGAAGCGGAAAAGTTTACGGTAACAGTCACGAACTGACTTTGATTTGCGAGATCGAGATGGAGAACGAGGGCGTTCTGCACCGGTGTGAGTCCGCCTTCGATAATATTCATGATCGCCGGAATCGTGCTGCCCCCTTTCGGTGCAAACTGGCCTGTGTCGCCAGTGATGTTCACCGAGATGTCGTTCCCCGGTTTGGTCGGATCGACATCGTAGGAATTGCTCAGCGACCCTGGCGTCCAGGTGACCGTGTCCCAGTCCAGAGTGATCGCATGAGCCGCGCTAACGAGGAAAGGAGTCAAGAGGAGCGAAAGGAAAAGTCGTAATGAAAAGGACATGATCGAGTTATTGCCTATAGCACCCGTCATGCCGGGACCTCGGCGCGCTCCGGTTTGTGCGTGATTTTCGATATGGTTTCTGCGTTGCCCTTTTCACGCGGCGCGATGAATCTCTGGCGGATGCCGCGCCGGTTCTCGCTTAATCGCTTTTCACCCTGGCTGGTTCCCGGCCTCCTCTGGCTGTGGTTGTTCTCGCATCTACGCGTGGAGTGGTCGCTGAATCCGCAGTACAATTACGGCTGGGGCGTGCCCTTCCTCGCTCTGCTGCTCTTCTATTTTCGCTGGCAACGCCGGCCTGCACCCGAAATCGGCGCGCGAAACAACGCGATGGCCAAAGTGAGCATGGCCTTCGCGCTGGCGCTGCTCTTTCCGATTCGCGTCATCGAGGAGGCCAATCCGGATTGGCGTTTGTTGAGCTGGGTTCTGGCGTTTTGCGTGATCGATTTTTCCCTCCTCACGATTCTCCGCGCGGGCGGGGCGAGATGGCTGAAGCATTTCGCGTTTCCCGTTTGTTTTCCGCTCGTGGCGGTGCCGTGGCCAGTGCAATTTGAGAACTTCGTCGTCCAAACGATGATGCGCGCGGTCGCGTCCGTGGCGGTGGAAATCGCCGGCTGGTTTGGAGTGGGTGCTTATCAATTAGGCAACGTCATCCAGTTGCGGAACGGGTTCGTCGGCGTCGATGAAGCGTGCAGCGGAGTGAAAACGCTCCAGGCCGGGATCATGGTGGCGCTCGTCTTGGGCGAACTTCTGCGGCTGCGATGGAACAGACGCATTGCGCTGCTCGTGCTCGGCTGCGGCTGGGTTTTTGTCTGCAACGTTTTTCGAGCGACGGCCCTGGTTTTTGTCGCGGCCAACAGCGGCTTGGACGCGCTCAGTCATTGGCATGACGCGATCGGCACCGCGGCCTTGATCGGCGGAATGGCCGGGATGCTTGGGTTGGCCTGGCTGTGGAAAGGCGAACCGCGCGATGATCCGCGGAAATCCGGTCCGCCGCGAATTTTCCCGGCGCAATGGGGCGCGCTCGCGTGGCTCGCATTGGTTTTCGCCGGCACCGAATTTTGGTACCGCAACCAGGAACGGCAACTGATCGAGAGCCCGGCGTGGCAAGTCAGTTGGCCGCAAAATGAAACAGTCGCGCCGCTCCCTATTCCCGATTCGACGCGCGTGATTCTCCACTACGACGACGCGAAGACGGCCGCGTGGGAAGCGCCGCGCGGCGTGCACTGGTGGGCTTTTTTCGCGCACTGGAAACCGCAGCGCGCCGCGCTCCAGCTCGTGCGCAGCCATTCACCGGAGATTTGTTTGCCGGCGATCGGCCGCACTTTTCGAACGGCCCGCCCCGACGTGAACGTGCCGGCTGGATTGGTTTCCCTGGATTTTCGTTCCTACGAATTCGAGCAGAACGGCCGTCCGCTTTTCGTATTCGTCTGCATCCAGGAAGACAAGCTCGCCGCTTCCGCCGCGGAATCGGAAGAGTGGAACATGCGCGGCCGGCTGCTTGCGGCCCTGCATGGGAAACGCAATCTCGGTCAACGTCTGCTGGAAATCGCCGTGACGGGAATGGATGACTTCGCGGAAGCGAAGGCCGCGGTCGCCAAGACCGTGGGCGAAATCGTGGCGAAGGAAAAGCCTACTCGCTGACCAGCGCAAGCACGGGTAATTCCACGGGGACCTCCGGGGCCTTGACCTCGGTCGCGGTGTTGCTCGCGTAAACGTCCGGAAATTCCGTCGTACTCAGCATCGAAAGCGGCATATCGCCGAACGCGCTGATCTCCACTACCTCAAATACTTTTATCGCTTCCGGCGCACTGGGAGTCCAGCGCAGAGCGACATAGCGTCCGCCATTAGGATCGAAGTTTACCGCGGCCTTGCCGCCGCCACTCGCGTCAACGATGGACGCGATCGGCTTTGCCCCGCTGAGGTCGCCCGGATTTGATCCGAGTTCATCGAGCAAGAAAACTTCGAGCGTGCCCGCCTGCATTTTGTAGAGGGCACTGATGCGATGGAGCCGTTCCCGTTCCGCCAACTCGACGATGACCGTCGGATGCGGGTCCGCGGCCGCGAACCGATAAGCGGTTATGGTATCGTCGTCGATCATGCGGCGGGCGGATTCTTCCGCGCCGGAGCTCACGAAAACGACCCGGGCCTTCGCGTAAAGATTCGCGAAATTAAAATTGAGCATGTCTTCGAGCCGGCGCGCTGCCATGAGGTTCTTGACGCGGACGACGCTGCTCTGGCGCGAAGCAAATTTCTGAAGCGATTGGGCGCCATAAAGGCCGAGCGCCGCGATCCGGCCGGCTTTTTGGACGTGAAAGGAAAGTTTTACGTAGCGAGCTTCCACACCGAGGAGCGAGAGATTGAAGTGCCGCTGATGCGTGAAGAGCGTGCTCCCGTTCACCTCAATCCATTTCGAACTCTGGGCGGGCAACCGATAATTCGAGACCGAGACTTTCATCTCGCCCTCGGCGGAGCCGTTCTCATTTACAAAGGTGAAGCGGTCGAGCGCCGACGTTCTCGGAAAAGCAATGATGAAAGTGGTGTCGCCTTCGTGCAGCGGGACACTGACGGTGTCGTCATCCATGATCAGGGCGGAGGCGTTTGCATCTTTCGCGGTTGCGCCCGGGATCTCCGCCACGACTCGTCCGTCAGGGGTGATGATATCGATTCGCGCGCCGCAGTTCATGCGGGCAAGATTTTTGGCGGCGTTGCTGTCATCGGCCGGGCCAAAAGTTTCTCCGGCCAGAGTGGATTGGAGCGGGAAGAGAAAAAAAAGAAGCGCGAAGACAGCGGATGCGCGCGCCAGCTTGCGGGCAATACTTAGAGCCATATGGGAATCGCTGCAAAGCTAGGAGCGGGCCAAGGTCGCCGACTTTTTGCAACCGCTTCCGGAGGCGCCATTTATTACCCGATTCCTGTAAAACAATTTGGCTTCGGGGAATTCAGCCCATTCTTCCCGACGGACCCCAGCGATTTTCCTTGCCGTAGTGCCCTTCTCTCGCTAGAAGAATCGGCGTTCATAGCCTTAACCATTGAAACATCAAATTTCCCAACCAAAATCAGCGTGCGCCGGTTGCGCCCGCGGTCTTGAGAGCGCGTCGGGGCCTCTCAAAAGTTTTGGTATCACATCTGCTAACTACCACCGGATTGACACCCACATGAGCCGTCCAGCCACTCCCTCTTCCTTGTTCGCACGCAAAATTGCGCTCGCTCTTCTGGTTCCTTTACTTGGCGCCGCACCCATCGCGCGCGCCCAGGATGCCATTCGTCCCTCGCTCGCCGGCGAACAAGCCGCCGAAGCGCGCCGCCAATCGATCGACAAGATTCCCTACAACCTGCAACTCGGGCCGATGAAGTTCCGTTTCAGCGCGACCATGGGAATCGAGTACAACGATAACATCAACCTGGCCGAAGACGGCTCTGCTCTCATCCCCAGTCCCACCGGCCCGATCCTGGTGACGACTATGCCGCAGAGCGATATCATCCTGCGGCCGCAGGTCAACATCGACGCGCTTTGGCCGATCACCCAGCTCAATACCCTCAAGCTCGATCTCGGCGTCGGTTACGCCATCTACCTCGACCACTCCAGCTACAATACCACTGGCGTTCTGATTCAGCCCGGATCGCAGCTCGCCTTCGACATTTTTGTGAGCGATTTCCGGATCAACCTCCATGATCGCTTTTCCCTCGAGCAGGACCCCGTCGCGGAAGTCGCTCTCAGCAACGTGGCCGATTACGGCCGCTTCCAGAATACGGCCGGCATCTCGGTCTTGTGGGATTTGAATAAGGCCGTCGTCACCCTGGGCTACGACCATTACAATTTCATCTCGACCAATTCTGTCTTCGATTATCTGGATCGGAACGCGGACATCGTTTCGGGATCGATCGGGTTTACTCCGACTTCCACCATGACGGTCGGCATCGAAGGATCGATCGTTAATACGTCCTACGACCAGAATATCTTGAACGACTCGGTCAACTACAGCGTGGGTGGATTCCTTGAGACCCAGCTCACCAGTTATCTGAAATTACGCGTCGCCGGCGGCTATCAGATGATCAATTTCGACAACACCGGCCTGGTCAACGATGCGCACGATCTGAACGATTATTACGCAAACGTGTTGCTCTCACATCGCGTCAACTCGGTGTTGACCCAGAATATTTCGGCCGGCCACGAAACCCAGCTCGGCGTCAATTCCAACTACGTGAAACTCAATTACGTCCGGCACACGGCTAACTGGAACATTCTTTATCACACGCTCCTCTCGACCGAGTTGTTTTACGAGGACGCGGACGATTCCGGGGGAAGCGGTATATTGTTTGCGCCCGTGCCCGGAGTTCCAAATATCAATCCGTTCGTGGCGGAACACATCCATCGCTATGGCGGCGCGGTCACGGTCGGTTACCAGTTGACGCCCCACGTTACGCTTGGACTTCGATATCAATACACACAGAAAGATTCGGATCAGCCGCTGCGCGATTACCGGCAAAATCGCGTCGGGTTTGATGGCACCTATAGCTTCTAAAGAGGAGACCATTGAACTTTCATGAGAACCTGGGCCTTCATCTTCCTCGTCGCTACCTTTGTGGCGCGGCCTTTGGCGCTCCCGGCGCAGGAAAGCAGCCCCGTGCCTTCGATTCCCAAAGCCGCGGCGGTCGAGCCGCCCACCACCAGCACGGTCATGCGGACCAATTCCATGAACGTGCTGGACGACAAGAAGAGACTCGGGTCTAACGATTACGTCAGCTTCCGCGTTGTCGAAGATCGCGACAACGAATCCCAGCATCTCCGCGTCAACGACAATGGGGAACTGGAAGTTCCTTACATCGGTCTCGTCCCGGCCGCGGGAAAGAGCTGCAAGGAACTGGCCTACACGGTCAAGGCCGCGCTCGAGCGCGAGTATTATTACCACGCGACCGTGATCATTGCGGTCGATCACATCAGCGAGAAATCGCGCGGGAAAGTATACGTTTATGGATCAGTGAAGGGGCAGGGGCCGCAGGAAATACCGACTGACGAATCTTATACGGTAAGCAAGGCGATCATCCGTGCCGGTGGGTTTGGCGATTTCGCGAATAAGCGCAAAGTGAAGGTGACGCGCAAGGGCGGTCACGATTTCGTCGTTGATTTGAAACGGGTGATTGAGGAAGGCCACAGCGAAGAAGACCTGGTGCTCCAACCGGACGATCAGATCTATGTGCCGCAGCGTTTGATCAACATGTAGTCATGCCAGCGCCCGCCGCCACCGATCGTCCCGCTTCCGCACCCTGGAGCACTGCGTTTATCACGCGGCTTCATCGTTACAAATCGCTCCTCCAGCGCCGCTGGTGGATTCCGGTGTTGACCATCTGCCTCGGCCTTTTTGTCCAATCCTGGCTGAGCTATCAGACCCCGCCGCTATTTCAATCGATGAGCAAGATGATGCTCGCCGGCAAGATGAACATCAGCCAGAGCGCCGTTTACAGCGAAGACAGCGTGAATTTTTACGGCACCCAGATTCAACTCATGCAGAGCGCGGAAGTGAGACGCAGCGCGGAAGCCCTCGTCCGCTCGACCCATCCGGAATTGCAGCCCCACCTGGTGGAAATCACCGTCACCCAGAAACCGCGCACGTCGATTTTCGACCTGGTCGCGATCGGCAGCACCCCGGAGTACACCCAGGCTTATTTGAACGCGGTCATGCAGAAGTACGTGGATTTCAAAAAGGGCCTGCGCGAAAACCAGGGCTCAACCGTCACGACCGCGATCACCGAGCAGTTGATCCAGGTGGAAAAGGATTTGCGGAACAGCGAGGACGAAATGCTCGACTTCCAGAAGCAAAACAACATCGGCTTCATCCAGGAAGAAGGGAACAGCGCGGCCCAATATCTCGTCCGCCTCAATCAGCAATACGCGCAGCTCAAAACTGAATACGACCTCTTGAGCCTCCTCGATCTCGACCAGAATCTGGATCGGACTTCGGGCAAGAACGATGGGACCACCCCGCCAAGCACCCAGTCGACCGACGAAAAAGCGCCCGGCATGGCATTCTCGGACGTAGGTCCGGAAGCCGATTATCTGAAGGCGAAGCAAACGCTGCAGTTGCTCAAGGCGGAACGGGAGACGCTTTCGAAAGATCTCCGGCCCAAGCACCCCAAAATCATCAAGATCAATGACGAGATCACCAAGCAGGAAAAATTGATCGAACTTTATCGGCAGGACACAGTTGAGAAACTCGAGACCCGCCGGAAATCGATCGGGAAACAGATGGAGAATCTGCAGACCAACATCAAGGAATGGGAAGCCAAGGCCCTCGATTTGAGTCAGCGGCTCGCGCAATTCAATCGCATCAAGGGAAAGGCCGAGCGATTGAAGACACTCTACGATCGCCTCACCAACAATCTTAAGGACATCAACGTCTCGCAAAGCGTCGATAGCGGCGATCAGATCTCGATCATGGAAATGGCCGGCGCGCCAATCTCCGTGCGGCCCGGCCTGCTCAAGAGTCTGTTGATCGGTCTCGGTTGCGGCGCCCTCGCCGGCATCGGCATTCTCCTCCTGCTCGATCGGATCGACGATCGCATGGCCTCCTTCGGCGAATTTCAGCACCAGTTTTCCGAGAACGTTCTCGGCCAGATTCCGAAGGAGAAAACCAAGGGCCGCGTCACCTTGCTTCAGCCCGACGACGCCCGCCATGTCTTCGCCGAATCGTATCGCAATATCCGCTCGTCTATTTTCTTCATGCCATATGAGGGACCGCGTCCGAAGACGCTCCTCATCACCAGCTCTGTGCCTAACGAAGGCAAGTCGACCATCTCCTCCAACCTCGCCATCACCATGGCGCTTTCGGGCGCGCGCACCTTGCTGATCGACGGCGATCTCCGCCGCGGCGCGCTGCGCGAATCGTTCGGCGTTTCCTCGAAGATCGGTTTTTCAGAAGTGCTGAAACAGGAAGTGAACTGGCAGGAAGTGGTGGTCCCGACTTCTTATCCCAACCTTTACCTGATGCCCCGCGGCAAAACGCTGGGCCAGCCGAGCGAGCATCTCCTGCGCGAATCGACCGATCAGCTTTTGAAGGAGATGTACAATCACTACGATTACATCCTCATCGATAGCTCGCCGGTTTTGGCCGCGGATGATTCCACCAGCCTGGCGCCGAAGATCGACGCGACCCTTTTCGTGGTGCGGCTCTCGTATACCTCCGCGCGTCTCACCCGCAAATCGCTCGAGTTGCTTTACAATCGCCAGGTCAATGTGCCCGGCGTCATTTTGAATTACGTCGATACCTCGCTGCCGGAATATTATTACTACCAATATTCGGAGTACTACAACACGCCGGTGCCGGTTGAGGAGCACGACGAGGTCGCTGCCACCACTCTTCATCCTCAGCCCAAGCAGATCCAATCGTCCTAGCACGCGTTCCTCTTTCCGGACCGTGACGTCGAGCGGCCCGCCGTCGCGCAGAATCAAGCGATGAGTTTCTTCGGCCCGATTTCGCCGCCACTTCTCGACGAAGCTTCGACTCCGATCGTGCGCCGGGCGCTCCATCGCGCGCGCGTGGTCGGGAGCTTCGCCATCGTCCAGGCCGCGGTGCAAATCGTCGGGTTCCTTAGCGGCATCCTGTTGGTCCGGCAGCTCGACCAGCGCGAATACGCCTACTTCACCATCGCGAACACGATGCAGGGCACGCTCAATGTCCTCGCCGATATCGGCATCAGCATCGGCCTTGTCTCCATCGGCGGCCGCGTCTGGCACGATCGCCACCGTTTCGGTCAGCTCGTGAACACGGCGCTCGGTCTTCGCCGCAAACTCGGCGCCCTGGCCATCGTTCTGGTCACGCCCGTCGTCTGTTTCATGCTCCTAAAAAATGGAGCGTCCGTCGGCTACACCGCGATCCTCATCGCCATTCTCCTCTTTGGCCTCGTCGTTCAACTTTCTCTCGGGGTCCTCGGCGTCGTGCCGCGGCTCCGGTCTGATGTCGGCCGCATTCAGACGATAGATATGACCGGCGCGATCGCGCGCATTCTCGCGTTGGTCGCGTTGATGTATCTGTTTCTCAATGGCGCCGTCGCGCTCGCCATCGGCTCGGCCACACTGCTCCTGCAATACTGGATGTTGCGAAGATATGTCGCCGGCGTCATCGATCTCAAAGCGCCCGAAAACGCCGAGGATCGCGACGCGATGCGCGGATTCATTCGGAGTCAGGCCGCGAATGCAGTCTTCTTTTGCCTTCAGGGACAGATCACGGTTTTTCTCATCAGCTTCTTTGGTCATGTCACGTCGGTGGCCGAAGTCGGCGCGCTCGGCCGGCTCGCCATGATTTTCGCCGTCCTGAGTCATCTCCTCTCGAACGTCTTCGCTCCCGCCTTTGCGCGCTGCCAGAGCCTGGGCAAACTCCGCTGGCAATACGCGGCCATCGTGGGCGCGGTAGCTGGGTTCAGTCTTGCGGTGATCGGTGCGGCCTACCTGTTTGCGCACGAATTTCTTTTTGTGCTCGGGAACAAATACGCGCATCTCGAGCGCGAATTGCTCCTCATGGTGGCGGGCGCGGTGATCACGGCGATGGCCGGCACGCTTTGGGCCTTGAACGCCGCGAAAGCGTGGATCGCCGGCTCCTGGCTCTACATACCGCTCACCCTCGCCACGCAGCTCGCGATAATCCCTTCCACCGATTTCTCCAGCGTGCGCGGCGTGCTCATGTTCAATCTTATCTCCGCGATTCCGAGTCTGGTCCTCAATCTGATCCTGAGCTTTCGCGGTTTTCGGAATTGGCAGTTGGCCGCGGGTTAACGGATGCCAAACTACGGCTATCATCTTGCGCGGGCGAAAGGCAGGGCGACCCGCGCCTTCTACCGCGCTCTGCTACCCGCCATCATCCGCTCGAAGATCGAACCGCCGGGATCTTTTCCCCTGGAAGTTTTCGCATACTCAGGCGAAGTTGCCTTGCCCGAACAGGTCGCTTCCATCCGTTCGTTTCTCCGATGGGTCGGGCGTCCGCCCCGTTTCACTGTCGTCTCGGATGGAACGTATTCGGATCGCAGCATCGAACTGCTCAGGCGTCTGGACCCGGCGGTAACTGTGAGCGCGGCGAGTGAATGGGTTCCACCAAATCTTCCTGACAAGATTTATCCCTATTTGAAAACGCATCCGACGGGTCGTCAACTTGCTCTCATCATGTCGCTCCCGAAAAACGCGCCGGTCTTGTATCTCGATTCCGACATCTTGTTTTTCGCCGGAGCGAAGGATCTTTTGGAGCACGCCGAGACGCGCGATCTCCCCGCCCTTTACCTGCCGGACTGCCGGTTTTCCGGGGACGAGCGTCTCCTTCACACTCCGTCCGAACAAACCGATCCGGTGAATACCGGGTTCCTCCTCCTCTTCCGGCCGCTGGATTGGTCGTTGAGCGTCGCGCGATTTCTCGAACTCCAGGGCGCCCCGAATTTTTTTACGAACCAGACCATGGCGCACCTGGCGATGCACGCCAATGGAGCAGGGGAATTTGATTCGCGGAAGTACGTTCTCCAGCTCGACGACCAATTCACTTATCCGGATCGTTACGCCAATTCCCGCATCGCGATGCGGCACTACGTGAATCCGGTGCGGCACAAATTTTGGACCAGCCTCCCCGCTTCCGGATCGATCGCGTGATGGATAAACCGCTGCGCATTCTTGCTGTGGTGAATCTGCCCTGGGATCCGCGCCTCGGCGCGGCGCGGGTGTGGATCGAGCTGGCCGAGGAATGGACCAGAGCCGGGCACGTCGTCGAAAAATTCTGCCTCACCGATGCCTTTGCGAAACCGGACGCATCTCCCGCGCGTTCCGCCTTTCGCTTTCTCCTCTTTCCGTTTCGCGCGGCGCGTTTTGTCCGTCGCAACGCGGAGCGCTTCGATGTCATCGATGCCCTGGTCGGCACGCTCCCGTTTTCGAAAAATTCGCTTCAATTCCGCGGCTTGCTCGTCGCCCGCTCCGTCGGGCTCTATCACCTTTACGAAAAGTTCGAACGGGTCGCCGCGAAGCGCTGGCCGCCGGCGTCGAAAGGGAAACTCATCGGCCGCCTGTTCTATGGGGTCTTCAACAAACGCGTCCGGGCCGCGTCTCGGGCATCGATCGCGCATTGCGATTTTTTGAATTTGCCGAACTCCGATGAGCTAATTTGCGTTCGCGATGAAATTCGATCGGCGACCCCGGTGGCGGTCGAGCCGTATGGTTTGACGCCGGCACGACGCCAGGCTCTCTCGGACGCGGCCGCTTCCGCCGATGCTCGTTGGCAGAAGAAAAAAGTGGCCTTCGTCGGGATGTGGAGCGTGCGCAAAGGAGCCAGGGACTGGGGACAAATTATCCGGCGAGTTCGCGAGAAAGTGCCCGACGCCTGCTTTCTCTTCTTGGGAACGATGATCGAAAATCGCCATGTCTGGAACGATCTGGATCTCGAGCCGGTCGATTACGTTGGGCTGGTTCCGCAATTCCAGCCGGATGAACTTCCACAACTTATTTCCGATTGCACGGTGGCCGCGTTCCCTAGTTACGTGGAAGGTTTCGGCATGGCCGTGGTCGAACAACTCGCGGCCGGCCTGCCGACGGTGGCATACGACGCGCCGGGTCCGCGCGATATTTTGCGGGAGAGCCTGCCTGAATTGCTCATGCCGGCTGGCGACGTCGTTCGATTCAGTGACGCGCTGATCGAAATCCTGCGGGGCGATTTTGCAGGCTACCAGGAACTGAGCGACCGCAGCGCGAAGACCGCGGAGAAATTTTCCTGGCCTGCGATTGCTCGCGATACCGCGGCAGAATATCGGAAGCGAATTCACGATCTCGCCTCGCATGCCCACGCCTAAGACAGTTCTGCAGATTGTGCCCTATCTGCCGGGCACGCTCGACGGGGTCGGCGATTACGCGCTCAATCTCGCGAAGGCGTTGGCGGCCGATCACGGCCTAACGACCCTGTTTGCCGTCGCCCGGGGAGCATCTATCAACAACAAGGACGGCTTCTCCGTGATCTCCAGCCTGGACGAATGTTCCATCGAAGCGCTGGCGGAGAAATGCGAGCACGTCATTTTGCATTACGCGAATTATGGATACCAATCGCGCGGCATTCCGTTTCACTTGCGCAGTTTCGCGCGCCAGCTTCGCGGTCAGTTGCGCGGTCGCTGGCTCACGACCTTTCACGAGTTGTATGCGTCCGGGCCACCTTGGAAGAGCGCGTTCTGGCTTCACCCGCTCCAGGTAAAAATCGCGCGCGATCTGATCGACCTGTCCACCTCCTGTTTCGTCAGCAACTCGGCGATCGAGAAAGCGATCCACGTTTGCGATCCGCGGAAGCCGGTCCATCTCGCTCCCGTCATGTCGAATTTTGGCGAACCGAATGGTGTCGACGATGTTTCGCCGAAACGATGGGCCATCTGCGGCGGCACCGCCCTGATCGCGCGTTCCCTGGCGCTGTTTGAACAAAGGCACCGCTCAATCCCAGACCATTTTTCTCCGGACCACCTCGACGTGATTGGAGGCCGCGACGAAAATTCCACGCGCGTGGTCCTGGAAAGGTTGAGTCGCAACACTCCCGGATTGTCGTGCCATTATCATCCGGAAGTTAGCGCCGAACTTGCCTCGGGACTGTTGAGAAAATCGTCATTTGGTTGGATCGATTATTTTGGCACAGGTAAGATGTGGCCGGGGATGATTTTGAAATCGGGCGCCTTCGCGGCTTACTGCGCCCACGGCGTCGTCCCGGTTCTGTCCCATCGCGAAGAAGCGATCGCGATCGAGGGCGACGCATTGCCGGGCCCGTATTTCATAACTGGGGACGCAGTTGATTTTCCGTCTCCAGATCGCTTGCGTGAGACGCGGCAAAAAATTCACGCCTGGTATCAGGCGCACGCGGCCTCGCGGCAGATTGCCCGGATTTACGCGGAGGCGCTGACAAAATGAAGTTCAACGAGCTAACGCTGGCCACGACCGCGCACAACAACGACCAACTCTCGGCGGACATGCTGCGATCCTTTGAATCCAATCTGGGCACGCCCGAGGAAATCGTCCTGGTCGATGACGCATCCACCAAGCCCTACGCCGTTCCGCCAGTGAGCGCGCTGTTGCGCGTGGTCCGGACCGAGCAAGCCCAGGGATTTTGCAAAGCTTCCGATCTGGCTCTGCGCCAGGTCCGGACAAAGTACGCGCTGCTGGCCGATGCCGACATTCTTTTTGAGCCGGGAGATTTCGCGGGTGGGTACGCGGAATTTCAAAAAGGAAATTGGGCCTGGATAAATTTCCGACAGGTCAACTTCCAGGGCGTCTCGCAAAACGGCTACGAACAGCCGCTGATGCCGCCGTGGGTTTTTGCCTTGGGCAACCAGGCCCTGCGCTGGTGGGAAAAATTTCAGCGCCCGGCGACGCCACGGCCGGGAGAGCGGATTCTGGAGGTGGAAGTCGCGCATTCGAGTTGCACGCTCGTGAACATGGAGGCATTCCACGCCGTCGGCGGGTTCGATCGCTGGTATTGGCAATGCCAGTCGGACACCGATCTCAGCCTGCGTTTGCGCCAGAACGGTTACCGCGTCGGCGCCGATCTTGGTTATCAGGTGAAACACGATGGCGCCGGCGGGAAAGGCGGCGGCTCGGCCCGGATCCTCGATCTTTACCGTTCGCGGGTCCATCTCTACGAACGCTTTTATCCGTCGAGCCGCTTCTATTTGCGGCCGCTACTGTTCGTTAGGCACCTCCTGGAGCTGGCCTGGTTTGGCGTGATTGCTCTGTTCAAAAACGAGCCGAGACTTCATACACGAGTCGAAATGTTGAAAGGAGTTCTGAAAGGTTATCACTGAGTCCAATCTGACGGCGGCAAACGCTTCGCTCGAAAGTCAGCTTGAGCAGCTCGTGCAAAAATACCATGCCAGGAGCGAGCCCGGCGTCGAAGTTCCCGCCTGGATTCTTCCTCTCGCGAGCTGTCGGTTTCTGGAAAAGGCCGCGGCCCTCTTGCCTGAAGGCAGCAGTGCGTTTGAATTCGGATCCGGCCGCTCGACTCATGCGCTCCGCCGCGCTACCGCCGCCACGGCCAGCATCGAAGACTCCGCCGATTGGCTCAGCCGGACGGAGCAGCTCGAGGAGGCGATCGCCAAACGCGAGAAGGATTTTTCAGCGGTCGTTCCCCTGACTCGTTGTTGGAATCGTTGCCGGCCGATCGAGTCGTTCAATGTCGGAGCGGAGCGGGAATCTCTCGAACGTCTGCAGCACGCCCGGCTGATCCTGGTCGATAGTCCGCCGAACCCGGCCAAGCGCGAGCATGCGCTTTATCTGGCCATGGACCACGCGCCGGCCGGCGCGGTGATTGTGCTGGATGATTTGGAGGTCCCGGCCACGTCGCGTTTCGCTCATCGCCTCGCCCGGCAAAACGCGGCTTCGTTTCGGTTCTGGCTCCTCGAGATCGACCACAAGCTTGGGGTTTTCCTGAAACGGCGATCCGGCAAAATTCGGTCGCGACCCACCTTAAGAGAATTTGGCGGCGCCTGGCTCCGCGCTTGAAGTCGATTTACGCCCCGTGAAAATTTTGCTCGGATCGCATCATTTTTTTCCCAGCACCGGCGGGATCGAGATCGCGTCCAATTTGCTCGCGCGCGAGTTTGTCCAATTGGGCCACGACGTGCGCTTGATCACGCAAACGAAAGGCGACGGTGATTTCCCGTTTCCGGTGATTCGCCGCCCCGGAGCGCGGGAACTCCTGCGCCAGGTGCGATGGAGCGATGTTTTCCTGCAAAATAATATTTCGCTGCGCACTCTCTGGCCGCTGCTTTTTGTGCGCCGACCGCTTTGCATCGCGCACCAGACCTGGATCACGAATCCCGATGGCAGCACGGGCTGGCTCCATTGGTTGAAACGATTCGTGTTGCGCTTCGCGACATCGTTGGCGATCAGCCGGGCGATCGCCGAGCAATTGCCGGTGCCTTCCATCCAGGTCGGCAATCCCTACGACGACAAAATCTTCAAGAAGCTGTTGCCGGAAGCACGGACGAAAGAACTGATTTTTATCGGAAGATTGGTTTCCGATAAAGGCGCTGATCTTCTTCTCGAAGCACTGGCATTGCTCGAGTCGAAGCCGCGGTTGACCGTCGCCGGCGACGGCCCGGAGCGCGCGAGCCTCGAAAACCAGGCGGCTGATTTGAAAATGCAAGCGCAGATCGAATTCATCGGCAATCAAACCAGCGCGGAACTCGCGAAGCTTCTCAACGAACACCAAATCCTTGTCGTGCCGTCGCGCTGGCGGGAACCGTTCGGAATTGTCGCACTGGAGGGGATCGCCTGCGGTTGCGTGGTGGTTGGTTCCGCGGACGGCGGCCTTGCGGAAGCGATCGGTCCTTGTGGGGTAACGTTCCCAAACGGCGACGTCCGGGCGCTCGTGGACGCGCTGAGGGGACTGCTCGAAAATCCCGGGGAGTGCGATCGTCTCCGGCAGAATGCGAGCGCGCACCTGGCGCAATTTGCGCCGCGTCATGTCGCGCAATTGTACCTCAACGCCATGGAGCACGCGCGCCGATGATTCTGGTCACGCATCCTTTTGGCAACGCGAATGTCCGCGCGGTTTTGGGCGCGCTCGATCGCGCCAGCCTGCTCGCAAAATTTGTCACGAGCGTAGGATGGTCGGACAGCTCGCCCCTTCTGAACATGCTGCCGACTAGACTGCGGGCGCAAATGGGCCGCCGCGCTTACGACCTTCCGCATTACAAAATTAAGACTCATCCCGTCCGCGGAATGGTGCGGCTCCTGGCGGAGAAATTTCGACAACGCTCGCTCCTCCGGCATGAACAAGGTTGGGCGAGCATCGATCAGGTTTGGCGACAACTCGATCGATTTGCCGCGGGCTACTTGCGGAAAAACCATGAGCGCCTCAAGGTTCGCGGCGTTTACGCCTACGAAGATTGCGCCGAGCAAACATTCAAAGCCGCGCGCCAGCTTGGTCTTCGGCGTATCTACGATCTGCCGATCGCTTACTGGGAAACCGCGCAGCGGCTTTTGCAAAAGGAAGCGACGCGTTATCCGGAATGGGAGCCTACTCTCGGCGGCACCCGCGATTCCGAGGAAAAACTTGCGCGGAAAACGCGGGAGCTGGAGCTGGCTGACCTTGTCATTTGTCCCAGCGCCTTCGTTCTCGATTCGCTTCCGGAAAAGACGCGCCTTTCGAAACCATGCGTCGTAGCGCCGTTCGGTTCACCGCAGAGCGACAGGTCCTATAGGTCCCATGAGACCACTGGGAAATTGCGCTTTCTCTTCGCCGGCGCGCTGACGCAACGAAAAGGGTTGGCCGATCTTTTCGCCGCGATGAGGTTGGTCGGATCGAAAGAGGCCGAGCTGGTCGTGATGGGTTCGCTTATTTTGCCGATGCCGTTTTATCGAAGCCAATTCGAGAATTTCGTTTACGAACCGCCGCGCGCGCACGTGGCTGTGCTCCAACTCATGCGCTCATGCGACGTTCTGGTGTTGCCTTCCATCGTGGAGGGACGCGCGCTCGTGCAACAGGAAGCGATGTCCTGCGGTCTGCCTTTGATCGTGACCAGGAACGCCGGCGGAGAAGACTTGATTGTCGAGGGGGAAACGGGGTTTCTTGTCCCGGTCGGGGCACCGGCCGCGCTGGCGGAAAAGATCGCTTGGTTTGTGCAAAATCGGGCCCAATTACCGGCAATGGGCTCGGCAGCGCGCCTGAAAGCTGCTGAGCTAACGTGGCTGGCCTACGGCGACAAAATTTTACATGCAATCGCGAACTGACGAACGCCCGATCATCTACCTCAAGCGGCTGATCTGGCTCTATTTTTGGCTGCTCATTTTCGAGGGCACATTCCGGAAATGGATCCTGCCGCAATACTCGGACATCCTTCTGGTCATCCGCGATCCGGTGGTGCTCGCCATTTATGCGATGGCGATCAAGGCGAAGGTCTTCCCGCGAAACAACTGGATCCTTTCGTTGGGCATCATCGCGATGCTATCCTGGCTGGTTTCTCTCATCGTTCTCGAGCCCTACCTTTCCATCGAACCGCTCATCCTGATCACGGGGTTTGGGTTTCGATCCAACTTCCTCCATCTGCCGCTCATTTTCGTCATCGGCAAAGCGCTCGATCAGGAAGATGTGAAGAAACTCGGCTGGTGGGTTTTGCTCGGGTTGATTCCGATGTGCGTGCTCCTGGCGCTCCAGTTTAACGCCGCGCCGGATGCTTTCATCAACCGCACTGCTGGACTTGGTGAAACGCAACAGATCACGGCAGGTGGCGGAAAAATACGGCCGCCCGGCACCTTTTCCTTTGTCTCCGGCGTCATTTATTATGCGGCGCTTTCCGCGGCCTACTTGCTTTACGCCTCCCTGTCGCGGGGAGTGTATCGGACCTGGCTTCTCTATAGTGCCGGTCTCGCGTTGGTCGTGACGATTGGCGTTTCGGGCAGTCGTTCCGTGCTCCTGGCGGTCCTGGTAGTTCTTTCCTCTCTCTTGGCCATCATCGTTTATCGTCCCAGTGCGATTAATCAATTCGGACGAAATCTTCTCATCGTCGTGGTAGTCCTGCTCGTGGCCACTCAGCTGCCTGTTTTCAAGGAAGGCATCCAGGTTCTTTCCGATCGTTTCACGGCTGTGGCCGAGGCGGAGGAAAAAACGATCGCCGGCGGCCTGCTGGAGCGGACGTTCGGCGGTTTCACCGAGGGAATCTTGTTTATGAGCCAGGCGCCAATCGGAGGTTACGGGCTTGGCATCGGGACTAATGGCGGCGCGAAATTCCTCACCGGCCGCGCGGTCTACCTTTTGACCGAGGGCGAATGGGGGCGAGTCATTTTGGAGAGCGGCCCGATTCTCGGCCTCGCCTTTCTGGCCTGGCGGACCTTGCTCACCCTCAATTTCGGCCTCTTCAGTTTAAGACAGCTTAAGCAAGGCGAAATTCTTCCCCTCATGTTGTATGCCGCGGGATTCATCTCTCTTTTAACCGGACAATTTGGTCAGCCCACTAATTTGGGATTTGCCACCTTTGTCTGCGGCCTTTGCCTGGCCGCGGGAAATATTCGAACTTCGCCGAAATCCGGATCCCAGGTGCCGAGTGCCCCGGCGCTTCCGCGCCTGGCGCGGCGTTCTCGTTACGCGGCGGGTTTGCATAGCGTTCCCGCGGCGCCGCGTCATCCCGATGATTTTGTTGATCGGTAATTACCCGCTCGATCGCCAGCAAAGCATGCAGCGATTCGCATCGATGATGTTGAATGGATTGAGCGCGAGCGGCCTGGCGGTGGAGTTAATCCAGCCAGAGCCTTTTTTTGGGCGATTCCGCTACGCGGGAAATTTTATCGCGAAGTGGCTCGCCTACATCGACAAATTTGTTCTCTTCCGGCGGCGGCTCCGGAAAAAAATGCGCGAACGCCCCGCCGTGGTTCATATCTGCGATCACTCCAACGCCATGTATGCGAAGAGCATTCGCGGAACGCCCGTGGTCGTGACTTGCCACGATCTGCTCGCGGTCCGGGGTGGGCTTGGGGAAGAAACCGATACCCCGGCGAGTTTCACCGGGAAAATTCTTCAGCGCTGGATCGTCTCTGGTCTCGAACAGGCCGACGCCATTGCTTGCGTTTCCCGCGCCACCATGGAAGACGCGCGCCGTTTGGTGCCGCGCCAGAATGGGAAACCCACGCTAGAACTGATTACTCTGGGCTTGAGCTATCCATACCGGAAGCTGGCGCCGGAAGAAGCTCGGGCGCGGCTGGCAAAGTTCTCCGCTCTCGGAGCCGGCTCTTTTGTTCTCCATGTCGGCTCGAACTTGCGCCGGAAGAATCGGGAAGGCGTCATGCGCATATTCGCCCGCGCCAAAGATCAATGGAACGGGTCGCTCGTTTTTGCGGGCGATGCTCTCTCGCCGTCGCTTCGTTCGTTAGGCCACGATCTCGGCCTCTCGGATCGGATCGTGGAGATCCCCGATCCTGGCAGTGAATTACTCGAAGCTCTCTACAACTGCGCCACCGCGTTACTGTTTCCCTCGACCTTCGAGGGCTTTGGTTGGCCCATCGCCGAGGCGCACGCTTGCGGTTGCCCGGTCCTTTGCACCAATCGTGAACCGATGACGGAAGTGGCGGGGGACGCGGGGCTGAATCATCCTCTTGACGACGAAGCGGGTTTCGCCGCGGACCTCCTTCGCCTGATCGACCCGGAGGAACGCGCACGCTGGAGCGCGAAGGCGCTCGAAAACGCGAAGCGCTTTTCCACCGCGCGAATGGCCGCGGAATACGCCCGGCTCTACCACTCGCTCGCTCCAGCCTCATGAAAAAGCTTCTGATGTTTTTTTCCGTTCTGCTGCCATGGGCGATGCGGCGCTCGCTCTTGGAGAAACAGTTTGGCTATTCGATTCATCCTGGCAGTCACATTGGGTTTGCCTGGATTTTCCCGCGCCGCCTCGTGTTGGAAGAAGGAGCGCGCATCGGCCATCTCACGCTCTGCAAGAACATCGACCTGCTTCATCTGGGCGCGCACGCGATCATCGGCCAACTGAATTGGATTACCGGTTTTCCCACTGGCGCCAGCCGGCACTTCGCGCATCAAACCGATCGCCACCCGGAATTGATCCTGGAAACACACTCCGGCATCAGCAGCCGGCATTTGATCGATTGCACCGCGCGCGTACGCATCGGCGCCTTCGCGACCATCGGCGGATTTCGCTCGCAGCTCATCACCCACACCATCGATCTTGCGGCGGGCCGGCAGACCGCGGAGCCGATCGACATCGGCGAATATTGTTTTACCGGCACGAATTCGGTGATGCTCGGCGGCAGCAGTTTGCCGCACCACTCCGTCCTGGGCGCGCAATCGCTTTTGAACAAAAAGTGGGATGAGCCTTATCGGCTTTATGCCGGAGTTCCGGCGAAGCCCTTGAAGGAACTATCGCCGGAGATGGAATATTTTCGCCGCAGCGAAGGATTCGTCTGGTGACCTCATAAATGAAACGGTCCACCATTCGCAAACTGGGCCGGCTCTTACCGGGCAGCTTTCGGGAACGGGCCAAGCGCCATTTTTTAGGACAATCGATCGACCGGGTAGATACCCGGTTGATGCTGGACGAATCGCCTTCCGCGATTGTTTGCAACGTGGATGATGCGTTCTCCTTTTCCGCGCCCATCCTCTGCAAAGCTGACCTGACCCATTATGCGACGTCGTTCGAGGGCCGCGCGGAATTTGCCGCCATTGCGCAGATGGCGCGCGATCCGGGCGGCGTCTTGTTCGACATCGGCGCGCATTGCGGACTGATCTCCACGCTCTGGTGCGCGGCGAATCCTGGCAATCGGGTTTTCAGTTTCGAACCTTCTCCCGCGCTGAACCAACGGCTGGCTGAAATCCGCGAGTTAAATCAATTCGGCGAGCGAATGAATGTGAACCAGATCGGCATTGGGGAAGCGAACGGCACGGCCGCGATGCTGATGGATCCCGTAGGTGGGTTCGTCCAGAGCCGCCACTTTGATCATACCATGTGGTCCGCGCCCGAATCCATCGACGTTGCGATCGAGAGCATCGATGGCGCCTCGGCCCGCCTCAAAGTTGTCCCGGATTTTATCAAGATCGATGTCGAAGGTTATGAATACGAAGCGATCAAGGGATCGCTCTCATTCTTGTCCCGGCACCGGCCAACGATCTTTCTCGAACTCCATCTGAATTACCTGGAGCAACGAAAACTTTCCCCGAAAAGTGTCGTCGAGTTTCTCCAGCAGTGTGGTTACTCCTTTTTCACTTACGGAGGCGCGGAAGTGAAGGCCGCCGATGTGCACGGCTCACCGCTCGGCATTTACCACGTCGTGGCCAGGTAAACGAGACGCCCGCGCTTGCGATAATCCAACATGTGCGGCATCGCTCTTCACTTTAATTCCTCCGGCCGCGCCACGCCGCTCGATCTTCGCCTCATCCACCATCGCGGCCCCGACTCTTCCGGGGAATGGACCTCACCCGATGGCCGTTGCTGGTTCGGAAGTAGACGGCTCGCGATCGTAGATCTTTCGCCCAAGGGTGCGCAACCGATGACGGACCCGGCCACAGGCAACGTCCTGGTCGTGAACGGAGAGATTTATAATCATCGTGCCTTGCGGGAGCGATTGGGGCCGGACGTGGATTGGCGCGGGACCAGCGATACCGAAACGCTCTTGCAGGGCTACGCGCGCTGGGGCCATGAAGTCGTCCAGCACCTGAAAGGCATGTTTGCGTTCGCGATCTATGATGCCGCGCGAAAGGAAATATTTTTGGCTCGCGATCGTCTCGGGATCAAACCGCTTTACTACACGGCCGATCGCGAAAGCGTGCGCGTCGCGTCGGAAGTGAAAATGTTCGCCGGCGCGTCGCAGCAGATCGACGCAGAGTCCATCTCCGCTTATCTGCAATGGGGCGCGTCTCCTGAGCGCCAACTCCTTTTTCCAGACATCCACGTCCTTCCTGCCGGCCACGCCATGACGATAGGATCTGATGGAAAACAAAAAATCTGGCGATATTGGCCTGCGCGGAAAACTTTCGTTTCGCCGGTTGAGAACGTTCTGCTGAGATTGCGCGAGCTGATCGAGCGCGCGGTGGACGAACATCTTCTTTCGGACGTTCCCGTCGCCAGCTTCCTCAGCGGAGGAATTGATTCGTCCATCGTCACCGCGATTGCCGCGCAAAAACTGGAGAACAAACTCCAGACCTACTCGGTTGGTTTCGACCTGGCGGAATTCGATGAGACCGCGATCGCGCAGGAAATTGCCCAACGTTACGGAACGGACCATCACCGCATTCAGCTTTCCGAAGAGGAGGTGATCCACTCCGTCACCGAAGCGGTGGCGAAACTCGATCTCCCTTCGGTGGACGCGATCAACACCTTCATCGTCTCGCGCGCCGTCGCGGCGCACGGAGTGAAAGTCGCCTTATCAGGTCTCGGTGGCGACGAGCTCTTCGGCGGTTATCCCAGTTTCCGGGACGTGCCTCGGCTGCAACTCATCGCCCGTCTACCGCGGCCATTGCGCAAGACCCTCGGCCGCGCCGCGCGACTCGGCGACCGCCTGGCCGATCTTCCCGCGACGACAGATGCTGGCGAACTCGCCCGATGGCGCCGGCGTTTTTTCACAGACGAGATGATCCATCGGGCAGGCCTTCCGCTTGCGCCCACCGCCTTCGATTGTCCGGTGGAGTTACCGGACGATTTTGCGCGGGTGAGTTGGGCGGAACTTACCGGCTACATGCGCCGGATGCTATTGCGGGACGCGGACCAGATGAGCATGGCCGTCTCTCTCGAAATGCGGGTTCCGTTTCTCGATCACGAGCTGGTCGAGTATGTCCTCGGACTTCCCGCCGCCGCGAAGAAACGATATCCGGGTGTGAAAGGGCTGCTCGTAGAAGCGTGCCGCGATCTCCTTCCCGCTTCCGTTTATGAACGTCCGAAGGCCGGCTTCGTCTTGCCGATGAAACCTTGGATGCGGGGGCCGCTTGCCTCATTTGTGAATGACGGCCTCCGCGAAACGAGGACGCGCGAGATCCTCCCGCAAAGTTTCGTCAACGAAATGAGTGAAGCATTTCGTCGCGATCGCCTGCACTGGACGCGTTTGTGGAGCATCGTTGTTCTCGGTCATTACGCGAAACGGTGGGATCTGTTTCGCTCTGCGGATGAAAATTCTTCGAGCCATTCACACCGTTAATCCGGCCCTCGGCGGCCCGATCGAATCCGTTAAGCAATCATCCGCGATTCTTTCCCGGCGCGGTCATGTCGTGGAGATCATTTCGCTGGATGCACCGGGCGATCCCTGGGTGCGCGCTTTCCCCGTGCCCGTGCATGCGCTCGGCCCCGGGCGAAGCAGTTATGGATACGCGCCCGCCTTTTCGCGATGGGTGAGAGAGCGCCGCTCGCTTTTCCAGGCGGTGATCGTGCACGGCATCTGGCAATACAACAGCTTCGGCGTCTGGCGCGCTTTGCGCGGGAGTAACACCCCCTACTTCGTTTTTCCGCACGGCATGCTCGATCCCTGGTTCAAGCGGACCTATCCGCTCAAACATTTGAAGAAACTGCTCTATTGGCCCTGGGCGGAATACCGCGTCCTGCGCGATGCGGCCGCCGTCCTTTTCACTTCGGAAGAGGAACGGCGTCTGGCCCGCGAATCTTTCGCGCTTTATCGCTGCCGCGAAGTGGTGGTGAATTACGGGACCGCCGCGCCCGCCGTGGATTTGGAAAAAGCGCGCGAGGATTTCTTCGGCCCATATCCAGAGCTCCGCGAAAAGCATCTGTTTCTGTTCCTCAGTCGTCTGCACGTTAAAAAAGGATGCGAGCTGCTCATCGAAGCATTCGCCGCGATCCGAAATTCTTCTCCTGTGCATGCGCCGCACCTGGTTTTGGCAGGGCCTTGTGCGGACGAAGAATACCTGCGCCACTTGCAGCGGCTGGCTGGGGCGGCGACGAAGGATGACGGCTCGATCACGTTTACTGGAATGCTTACCGGTAGCCGGAAATGGGGCGCGTTCAGTGCCGCGGATGCGTTCATTCTGCCATCTCACCAGGAGAATTTTGGGATCGCCGTCGCGGAAGCGCTCGCTTGCGGGACGCCCGTGCTCATCTCCAACAAGGTGAACATCTGGCGCGAAATCGAAGCGGACTGCGCCGGCTATGTTGAAAATGATGATCTCCCAGGAACGATTGCTTTGTTGAAACGCTGGTTGGCTACCGGGCCCGATGCTCGGATGGCGATGAAAGACAATGCCAGGAAGTCCTTCGCGGAACGGTTCGAGATCGAGCGTGCCACCGATTCGCTGCTCGAAATCATCCGCCAATCCTATCAGTGAGAATCCCTGTTTATCCGTGGCTGCCTTTCTGCTTTTAACCAGTTACCTTTTAATTGCGCATGGAGATAAAAACACCGGTCAAACCTGAGCAAAGCGTCGCGCAGGAATCGCCTTGGTCGCCGGGCGACCGGGCGCTTCGTTTGCTCTGGGAATTTTGCTGGTTCGTTTTTTGCGTCTGGACGCCGAAACCCCTCAACCCCTGGCGCCTCTTCTGGCTCGATGTTTTTGGCGCCACGATCGAGGGAAAACCATTCGTACACCAACGCGCGCGCATCGCCATCCCGTGGCATCTCACGTTGCGCGATCGCGCCTGCCTGGGCGATCGCGCTAACGCCTACAGCCTGGGCGAAATTGAAATCGGCGAGCGCGCGACCGTGGCGCAGGAAGCATATCTCAGCACGGGCACCCATGATTTTTCACACCCCGCGCTTCAACTCGTCACGGCCAAAATCACGATCGGCGACGACGCGTTCGTCGGCGCGCGGGCTTTTGTCATGCCGGGCATCACAATCGGCGCCCGGAGCGTGATCGGCGCCTGTTCCGTTGTCACGAGAGACATTCCGCCCGACGTGATGGCGGCCGGCAATCCCTGCCGCGTTCTGGGACCGAGAACACCGACTGCCGCAGGATGAATTTAATCGAAACGGTCGGTCGCATTCATCCTCTGCATACTTTACGGAAAAGTTTTCTCTTTCGCGCGATCTCACGCAGATTCGATCCATTGATCCGCTGGCATTCGCCGCTTCTTTCCCGCTCGATCTACCTCTGCTTGATTTCCAACGCGTCGTTAATCGCCGATCCGAAACACCAGGAAGACAGCATTCGGCAAACATTCATCGCGATTCTTGCCGCACTGCCCGAGGCGACGGGCGGAGTGTTTTGGGACATCGGAGCGAACATCGGCCTCTACACTTGGTCTTGCGCTGATGTCCGGCCCGATTTTCACATCGTGTCTTTCGAGCCCGACGCGAAAAACCTCCAGTGCCTCCGGCGGACCAGCGTGGCGTGGAACCTGGTGGCGCACGATATTGTCCCGCGCGCGGTTTCGGACCAGGTCGGCCGCACGACTTTTTTCGCCGATGAAATCTCTCGTGCTACGGGAACTCTCGAACCGGCGGCCGGCGCCTTCAACACCACGCACTACGGCGCCGTCCCGCGAGGAATTGAAGTCGAGACCGTAACTCTCGATCACCTCATCGCGGAAGGCTGGCCAGCTCCACTCGTGGTGAAGATCGATGTCGAGGGGGCGGAGTTGCGCGTCTTGCGAGGCGGTCAGCATCTCCTGGCACAGCATCGTCCCATTCTCCTGCTCGAAATCTTCGGAGACCGGCCGCAAACCTTCGGCCTTCTGAATGAATTCGGGTACGACTGCTTCGATTCTGACCGGCGGACGCCCATCTCCGCGGAGACGGTTAACGTCCTCGCGGTCGCCCGGGATCTCGATCAACGGGTGGCCGATGTTCTTGCCGGCCTGGGATATCCGATCGCCCTTCGCACCGTATGAGCGAGAAGTCCAAAGTGCCGGTCTCGGTCATCGTGCCGATCAAGAACGAAGCGGTGAATCTTCCGCGTTGCCTTGCTTCGGTGAAGTGGGTCGACGAAATCTTCGTGGTCGATTCGCAGAGCACGGATGGCTCGATCGAGATCGCGCAAGCCCACGGCGCGCAGGTGGTGCAATTCGATTTCAGTGGGACGTGGCCGAAGAAAAAGAACTGGGCGCTCGAGCACCTTCCCTTTCGCAATGAATGGATCTTCATCCTCGACGCGGACGAAGTCTTGCCGCCAGAAGCGCGCGAAGAATTTGCCCGCGCGATCGCGAACGTGGGTGAGACCGCCGGATATTGGATTAACCGGCATTTCATGTTCATGGGCCGCTGGCTCCGGCATTCGTATTATCCGAACTGGAACCTCCGCCTGTTTCGCCACTCGTTAGGCCGATATGAAAAGCTAACGGATGTAAATACGCACAGTGGAGACAACGAAGTGCACGAACATGTGATCGTGCAGGGGCCCACCGGCCGTCTCCATTGTGAGATGGATCATTACGCTTTTCCGTCCGTGGAAGTGTTCGTGGAAAAGCATAACCGGTATTCGAACTGGGAAGCGCGGGTCTCGGCCGACCGCGGCCTCTCCGGCAGCGCCGCGCAGATTCGGAGTGGCACGGTGGAACGGCGGCGAAGATTGAAGCTGCTCTCGCAACATCTGCCTTTCCGTCCGCTCCTGCGTTTCCTTTACATTTATGTTTGGCAGAAGGGCTTTCTCGACGGCCGGGAGGGTTATTATTTCGCGCGAATGCACGCCATCTATGAATTCCTTTCCGTCGCGAAAACCTACGAGCTGAAAACTAAAATGACGAAATCCGAAAACCGAAATCCGAAACAATGACGAAGCTCGAAATCCGAAAAAGCGCCGGTCACTTCTCGTCATTTGTGATTCCTCATTGTTTCGAGCTTGGTCATTCGGATTTCGTCATTTTTTTCAAGTGTATTTCAGCACTTCTTCGATGGTGGTGTCGCCCTCGAAAATGCTGCGCAATCCATCCTGACGGAGCGTGACCATACCGAGCTCGACTGCTTTTTGCTTCAAGACAACAGTCGGCGCGCGTTCGTTAATCAACTCGCGGATCGGATCAGTGATCTTCATCAATTCGTAAATACCTTTGCGACCTTTGTAGCCGGTCTGATTGCACGCCTCACAACCTTTGCCGTAGAAAAATTGTTTCTCGCCGATGTCGCGTCGTGAAAGTCCGAGTTGATCGAGAAACGTCTGGCTAGGTTCGTAGGGGGTGCGGCAATTCGCACAGATGCTGCGCAGCAATCGTTGACCGAGGACTGCTTCGAGCGTGGATGAAATGAGAAATGGTTCGACACCCATGTCGATCATTCGCGTGACCGCGCCGGGTGCGTCGTTTGTGTGCAAGGTCGTGAAAACAAGATGTCCGGTAAGCGACGCTTGAATCGCAATCTGCGCGGTTTCTAAATCTCGCGTTTCACCAACCATGATTCGGTCGGGATCCTGGCGCAAAAACGCACGTAAGATTCGCGCGAAGGTCAGACCGATGCCTTCGTTGACTGGTACCTGGACGATGCCTTCGAGATCGTATTCGACCGGTTCTTCCGCGGTCAGGAGTTTTGAATCGATCGTGTTGATCTTGCGCAAACACGAATAAAGCGTCGTCGTTTTCCCGGAGCCAGTCGGGCCGGTCACGATGAAGATTCCGTTCGGCCGATTGATCACGTCGATGATGTAATCGTGGATGTAATCGGGCATCCCGAGCGCCTCGAGATCGAGGTTGACGGTCGAGCGATCGAGCACGCGGAGGAC
>QHBM01000110.1:3136-7948 GCA_003244145.1 Chthoniobacterales bacterium | reverse complement strand
CTGATCATCGATAACTACGACTCGTTTACTTACAATCTCGTCCAATATTTCGGCGAGCTGGGCTGCGACGTGGTGGTAAAACGCAACGACGAGATCACTCTCGCGGAAATCGAAGCGCTCAGTCCGGATCGAATCTGCATTTCACCCGGCCCGGGACGACCGGAAGACGCAGGGATCAGCAACGAGATCATTCTCCGGTTCGGTCCGAAGAAACCGATCCTGGGCGTTTGCCTGGGGCATCAGTGCATCGGCGCGGTCTTTGGCGGCGAAGTGGTGTCGGCGCCACGTTTGATGCATGGCAAGACTTCACCCGTGCAACATCGGCGGACCGGCGTGTTCGCGAACCTTCCGGAGCCCTTCGAGGCAACGCGCTACCACTCCCTCATCGTCCGCCGCGAAACGATTCCAGATTGCCTGGAGATCACGGCGGAAACAGTGGAGGGAGAAGTGATGGGACTACAACATCGCGAGTTCCCGATTCACGGCGTGCAGTTCCATCCCGAATCGATCCTGACCGCCGAGGGAAAGACGCTGCTCGGGAATTTTCTCGCGCTCTAGCCTGCGAAAGCGTGAGCGCTCGGTATCGGCGCGACCACTTCGCGAATCGCGCGCAGTTGACTCAGCATCTCCTCGTATTCGCCCAGCGTGAGCGCTTGTGCCGCGTCGCACAACGCCACCTTCGGGTTGTTGTGCACCTCGACCAGCACGCCGTCCGCACCCGCAGCGACGCCGGCCCGGGCGAGCGGCGCGACCATGTAATTTTTCCCGGCGGCGTGCGACGCATCGACGATCACCGGCAAATGCGATATGCGCCGGACCGCGGGAATCGCCGCCAGATCCAGGGTGTTGCGCGTGTGCTGCGCAAAAGTCCGGACGCCCCGCTCGCAAAGGATCACCTGATAATTTCCTTCCGACATGATGTATTCCGCGGCGAGCAGCCATTCATCGAGCATCGCGGCCATGCCGCGTTTCAAGAGAACAGGAAGCTTCGAACGGCCGGCACGGCGGAGCAGCGAAAAATTCTGCATGTTGCGCGCGCCGATCTGGATGATGTCGCCATATTTTTCAACCAAATCGACACCAGCCACGTCGAGCGCTTCGGTCACGATCTTCAAGCCAAATTGTTCCCGCACTTCCGCCATGATTTTGAGGCCCTCCTCACCGAGGCCGGGAAATTCATAAGGCGAGCTGCGCGGTTTGAAGGCACCGCCGCGAAAAAAACGCGCGCCGCTGCGCTGCACCGTTTCCGCCACGGCAAAGGCCTGCGCCCGATTCTCGATCGCGCACGGACCGGCGATAATGGCCAGCTCGTCGCCACCGATCGTCGCGTCCCCCACCCGCACGACGGTTTTATCCGGCCGCAGATCGAGAGTGATCAGCTTATATGGCTTGCTGACGCGAATCGCTTCGGCGACGCCGGGCATGTTTTCGAAACGCGCCGGATCCACTGCCCCTTGATTGCCCGTGATGCCAATGGCGCATCGCGTCGCGCCCGGCATGACGTGGGAGCGATAACCGAGCTGTTCGATGACGCTGACGACGTCCGCGACCTCGCGTTCGGCAGCGCCGGCTTTCATTACAATGAGCATGTGATCGTTACCTTAGACTGGATTCGGAGTTCTGGCATCGCCTTGCGATTCGCGGAGCCAATTTTTTGCGGCGGCAGTGTCGCCATGCGTCAGCTCGTGTCCGGCATCTTCCACGCGAGCCGTCACATCAGCCCCGGACTGGCGAAGCATCGTCGCCAGGCGGCCGGCATTTTCCAATGGAACGATCGGATCATACTTGCCGGAGGAAATCAGCACGCGCGTTCCAGCGAGATCCGGCGGTGATGGCGGTACGAGCGGCACCATCGCGCGGAATAATACGGCGCGACTGAGCACCCCTGGCCGCAGCAAGAGGACAGCGGCGGCGACATTGGCGCCGTTGGAATAACCAACCGCCGTCACACGCTGCGGATCGAATTGATATTGCGCCGCCGCCGCCGTGACGAAGTCGGCGAGTTCGTGCGCACGCCGGATCACGTCTTCTTCGTCGAAGACGCCTTCAGCCAGGCGCCGGAAAAACCGTGGCATGCCGTTCTCAAGAACGTTGCCGCGCGGACTGAGCAAAGCTGCCGCGGGATCCAGATCGCGGCCGAGCGGAATCATGTCGTCTTCGTTCCCGCCGGTTCCATGCAGCAACAAGAGCACGCGAGCCGGCGGGCTCTGTGGAGCTGGGATGAAACGATGCGTGTAATCCATATAAACGGTTATTCGGAGATCAAACTTTCCGTAAAGGCGACATTATACTGGAGCAATCTCGATGTATACCTGGCGAAAACGGGCTGGAGCACTTTGGCTGCGCAGTCGAAGCGAAGAGTTAACGCATCGCTTCGGCAATTCGCTCGCGATCACGCAGCGGCCGGGACGCGAGCGAGCGTTGCTGGAAATTTCCTGCCGCACCCGGGACCAAGCGCACGAATTAATCCGCGAGTTTGGCGGGAGCGCACAGAAATTATCGCGCCGCTGGCTCCAGAATTTTCTGGAGCAGGGCCAAGGCAAGCCAATGCGGATCGCCTCCCGCCTGGTGATTCTGAGCGCCCCGGCATCGCGGAGCGACGCCACGCGCGCCATTGTCATTCCGGCTGAGGCCGCGTTCGGCACCGGTCATCACGCGACGACCGCGATGTCACTGCGCTTGCTCGAACGAATCACGCGTCGATTCGCGCCGGGGTGGACAATGCTCGACGCCGGAACTGGCAGCGGGATTCTCGCCATTGCCGGACGCTGCTTCGGCGCGAAGGGAGTGGTTGCCATCGACAACGATTCCCTCGCCTGCGCGACGGCGCGCCGGAACGCCCGCGCGAACCGCGTTCGAAAGATCGAGTTCGTCATCGGCGATGTTCTGAAAACAAAACTGCGCGGAGAATTCGATGTCATTGCCGCAAATCTTTTCAACGAGCTCTTGATCGCCGCTCTGCCCATCTGGTCGCGACACCTCGCTCCTGATGGCATTCTGATCCTTTCCGGAATTTTGCGGAGCCAGGAACCGTCCGTGGTTCGCGCCTTGAAGCGGAACGGTTTCGTCACCCCGGAAATCCGACGCCGTGGAAAATGGATCGCGCTGCGGGCGCAACGGCGAAAATAAAAAGTCAGTTGACGGAGGGAACGGGGGAAAGCTACTTTCCTCGACCCTGAGCGGCTCCGACTTCCTGCACTTGCGCGGTTGATCTGTAAAGCCGCGCGGGAAAATCGCATGTCCGCCGAAGAGCTTTCCTACGTCATCGTCACGCCCTATTCGATGCGCAAATCGCGCACCGGCGGGATCATCGCGCGCCTGATTTCCCGGACCGGACTCGACCTCGTGACGGCACGGATGTTCGCGCCCAGCGCAGAACTGACAAAGCGTTACGCAGACACGATCGTGACCGAAACGGATGCGGCTCATCGGGCCACGCAGGAGTTGATCCGGGACTACGTCCTGAAGACTTTCACCGGTAAAGTAAACGGACAAAACCCGCGCGTGATGATCCTGGTTTTTCGGGGCGAGGACGCGGTCGAGAAGGTGCATCGCACCATCGGCCACATCGTGCACGAGCGGACGAGCGGCGAAACAATCCGCGACACCTTCGGCGATTACATCACGGATGATGCCGGCAAAGTCATTTACTTCGAACCGGCTGCGCTGGCCGCGTTCGATCCCGAGGCAGTGGAACGCGATCTAAAACTCTGGGCTGAATTCTCCGACAGCGACGGCGGAATCCTCGATCGCGTGATCGAATTCCCGAACGACGCGAAGGTTGAGAAATCGCTCGTGCTGATCAAGCCGGACAATTTCAAGTTCCCGAATCAGCGGCCCGGCGGCGTAATCGAAGTTTTCTCGCGCACCGGTCTTTACATTATCGGATTCAAAGTGCACCGCATGAGCGTGGCGCAGGCGGAGGAGTTCTACGGACCGGTGCTGCCGGTGCTGGAGGAGAAACTCGGCGCGCCCAAGGGACGAAACGCCTGGGAAGACATCGTCGAGTTCATGGCAGGCGGACGCCCAAGCGGGACCACTGGCGACCAACGCACTGCGCCCGGCAGCGAGAAATGCATCGCGATCGTCTATCAGGGCGACGATGCCGTCCGCAAAATCCGCGAAGTCCTGGGGCCAACTGACCCCGCGAAAGCCCCGCCTGGTTCGATCCGCAAAGAATTCGGCCAGTCGATCATGATCAACGCCGCTCACGCCTCCGACTCCGCGGAAAACGCGAAGCGAGAGATGGCGATCGTGCAAGTCGACGAGAATAACTTCAAACCTTTGATTGAAAGTTTCTACGCGCGCTCATAGCTTGCGCTCCCATTTTGCAAACCCTGAACCCGACCTCGACAGCCATGGAAATCTCCGCGCGCGCCGCTCAACTAACTCCATCCCTCACCCTTTCCATCGACAGCAAGGCCAAGGCGATGAAAGCCGAGGGAATCGACGTTTGCGGCTTCGGTGCGGGCGAGCCTGATTTCGACACGCCGGAACATATCAAGGCGGCGGCCATCGCCGCTCTCGAAGCGGGCTTCACCAAATACACACCGAGCGCCGGCCTGCCGGAATTGCGCCAGGCGATTGCCGAGAAACTCGAGGCCGACAATCAAATCACGTATCGGCCGAGCCAGATCGTGGTCAGCAGCGGCGCCAAACATTCCTGTTACAACGCCATCCTCGCCACCTGTCAGGCCGGCGACGAAGTGCTGATCCCCTCTCCTTATTGGGTGAGCTATCCGGACATGGTTCGGCTTGCGGGCGCTGAGCCGGTGATCGTCCCCACCAACGAACGCAACGGCTGGAAAATGC
>QHBM01000110.1:0-3074 GCA_003244145.1 Chthoniobacterales bacterium | reverse complement strand
TTTTTCTCAACTCGCCGGGCAATCCGACTGGTTCGGTTTACACGCGCGAGGAACTCGAAGCGATCGTGGAAGTCGCGGCCGAGGAGGACATCTACATTTTGTCGGATGAAATTTACGAGAAGCTGGTTTACGACGATATCAAACATGTCAGCATCGCCTCGCTTTCGCAGGAAGCCTACGACCTCACCATCACGGTCAATGGCTTCAGCAAGGCTTACGCGATGACCGGCTGGCGGCTCGGTTATCTCGCTGCGCCAGAAGCGGTGGCGAAAGCCGTGGATAATATCCAGAGCCACAGCACTTCGAATCCCTGCTCGTTCGCGCAAAAGGGCGCGGTCGCGGCGCTGAAAGGCGACCAGCAGCCGCTCGCCGACATGCGCGATGAGTTCGGCATGCGGCGCAATTACATGTTCGACCGGATCACAAAGATCCCGAACATCACCGCCGTAAAACCGGAAGGCGCTTTTTACATTCTGGTCAACATCAGCCAGCTCGGGCTCAGCTCGCAGAATTTCGCGGATCGTTTATTGAGCAAGGCGAGCGTGGCGGTAGTTCCCGGCATTGCCTTCGGCGATGATCGCACCGTGCGCCTCAGCTACGCGACCAGCATCGACATCATTAAAAAAGGTCTCGATCGGTTCCAGGATTTCTGCCGGACGCTCTAACGATTGCGGATCGCGGATTTCGGATTGCGGAAAGGCCGAGCAATTCGATTTTAGTTTAAGTCGGTAAACGGAAATCTTTCCGCAATGTCCAACGGTCACCTCGCGCTTGTCCTGCACGCGCACCTGCCGTTTGTGCGGCACCCGGAACACGAGGAGTTCTTCGAAGAGGACTGGTTCTTCGAAGCGATCACCGAAAGTTACCTCCCGCTCCTCGCGATGATGCAGCGGCTGGCGCGCGACCAGGTGCCATTCAAGCTGACGATGACGTTCACCCCGACGCTTTGCTCGATGTTGCAGGACCAAATGCTGCGCGAGCGCTATCTGCGTTACATCGAGCGCCTGATCGATCTGGCCACGCGCGAGATCGAACGCAATCGCGATGTTGAGCAACTCCGCGCGCTCGCGGAGTTTTATCGAGAAAACTTTTCGAATTGCCGAGAGCGCTTCCTGGAATGGAACGGCGACCTGCTGGCAGGCTTTCGCCAACTGCGCGACGAAGGCTGCCTCGAAATCATGGCCTCCGCTGCCACGCACGGATTGCTGCCCCTGCTTGCGCAATCTCCCGAGGCGGTTCGCGCGCAGGTGCTCATCGGCTGCGATGCCTACCGGGCCGCCTTCGGCGCCGATCCCGCGGGATTTTGGTTGCCCGAGTGCGCCTACACGCCGGGACTCGAAACGATCATGCAGGAAGCAAACCTGCGCTGGTTCATCATCGATGCTCACGGTTTGATGTTTGGCCATCCGCGGCCGCGCCGCGCCATCTTTGCTCCGTGTTACACCCCGGCTGGGCCGGCCGCATTCGCGCGCGATCGCGATTCCAGCCGGCAGGTCTGGAGCGCGACGGAAGGTTATCCGGGCGACCCCGCCTATCGTGAATTTTATCGCGACGTTGGGTTCGATCTTCCGCCGGCGTATGTTCAACCCGGATCGATCTCGGGTATTCGAAAATTCACCGGCATCAAATATCACCGGATCACCGGTCGCGATGGCGCGAAGGAATTTTACGATCCTGAGGTGGCCGCAACCGCGGCGGAAGCACACGCGGCCCATTTCCTGGCAGCGAGACAACAACAGTTGAGCGAACTTCGCGCCTTGGATTTCGATCCGATTGTGGTCGCTCCGTTCGACGCGGAGTTGTTTGGTCATTGGTGGTTCGAGGGTCCGCGGTTTTTGGAATCGTTCATTCGCAAAGCGGCTTACCAGCACCAGGACCTGCGGTTGACGAGCAAGGACGACTATGGTCAGCCGGATTTTCAGTTGACGACACCAACCGAATTTCTCGCCAGTCATCCGACCCAACAGACGATTGCGCCGGCCGCGTCAAGCTGGGGAGAAAATGGATATCTCGGCGTCTGGCTCGACGAGACTAATTCCTGGATCTATCCGCATCTCCATGCCGCCGCCCGCCGGATGACGGAAGCGGCGCGCGCGCATGCGTCGGATGCCGATGCGCTGACCGACCGCGCGCTCAAACAACTCGCGCGCGAATTATTACTCGCGCAATCGAGCGACTGGGCGTTCCTGATGAAGACCGGCACCGCCAGGCATTATGCGACGAAACGGGTGACCGATCACCTCCTGCGGTTCAATCGTCTCTTCGACGAACTCACCAACGGCCAGATCGATGAAGGTTTCCTCTCGAACTGCGAATGGCGCGATAATCTTTTCCCGGACGTGAATTGGCGCTATTACTTGGGATGATCACGCGCATCGGCAGAACCTCGCTCGGTCTGCTTATGCTCGTCGGATTCACAGTCGCGGCGCGAGGGCAGGAATCGCCTTCTCCCGAACCGGCCTCGACGCCCGCGCGAAGTGTGCGCGTTAGTTTTGTGCCGCCGCCGCTGGATGGAACCATCAGCCTCGGCATTTATGACGCGAAAGGAAAACTCGTCCGCGTTCTCTTTCGCGAGGCGGATATCAACGAATTCAATATCGGACACGACTCTCTCTCCACGACGTGGGACGGAAAAGACGACAAAGGTGAAAACGTGCCGGCCGGGAAATACAGCGCGCATGGATTCGTCGTGGGCGATCTTCGCATCGAAGGCGTCGGTTTTTTCTTTAACGATTGGATCACCTCGCCGGATTCGCCCCGCTTTTTCAAGATCACTTCGCTGCGAATGCGCGATGACGATCTCTCACTAGCGGTGGAACTCGTTCCGCCCGGCCCAGGCCATGTGCTCTACGATGTGGCACGCAAAGACGCGAAGCTGAGTGATACCGACGCGGACCCGACACCGTCTCCGGCGCCTGCCGAATCTCCCCCACCCAACGTCGAGCGAATCGCATCCGTTCCCGGCCGCGACGGCACCCGCTGGGTCATCGACCGCACTACGAATGGATCCGCTCCGACGGAGCTGAAGCAATTTTCTTCCTCCGGCGAATTTCTCCGGCGGCTTCCATTTGGTC
>QHBM01000157.1 GCA_003244145.1 Chthoniobacterales bacterium | reverse complement strand
CGCGCATCTGACCGGCGGGTATGCCGCCGACGACGAGAATCTTGTTCCCCGTACTCACCAAATGCAGCTTCAGCAGAGCCGACTCGGCTTGTTGCACGAGAGCTTCAAAGGTCTCCGGAATTCCTTCGATGAGCAACGGTTTGAGGCCCCAGAAAAGATTCAATGAATGATAGACTCCGGCATCAGTGGTCAGGGCAAAGAGCGGCGCCTTCGGCCGTTTCGCCGCCATCAGACGCGCGGTGTAACCGCTGGAAGTCAGCACCGCGATCCCATGCACGTCGATCACCCGCGTGATCGCCTCCGCGGCTTCGCTCAATGCATGCGAATCGGTCGGATCGCTCGCCGGGTAGGTTTTGAATTCGATCCCGCCTTCCACTTCTGAGGCGATGCGGTCCATCATCTCGACCGCGCGGACGGGAAACGCTCCGATCGCCGATTCGCCGGAGAGCATGACGGCATCCGTGCCGTCGATAATTGCGTTGGCCACATCACTCGCCTCCGCCCGCGTCGGGCTCGGATCTCTGATCATGCTCTCCAACATCTGAGTCGCCGTGATGACCGGTAATCCCGAACGGTTACACTTTTCGATAATCTGCTTTTGCAGCATGGGAACTTTCTCGGGACTCACTTCCACGCCGAGATCGCCGCGCGCGACCATGATGCCGTCTGCTTCCTTCAGAATCTCCTCGAAATGTTCGACGGCCTGAGGCTTTTCGATCTTCGCGATGACAGGCGTAGACGCTCCCTTCTCGGCCAGAAGTTTCTTCAAAGTCCGCACATCTTCGGCGGAGCGGACGAAGCTCAAAGAAATCCAATCAACCTGCTGCTCCAACCCAAATGCGACATCCCGAATGTCTTTCTCGGTCAAAGAAGGCAGCGGCAGAGTGAGATGCGGAAAATTAACTCCGCTGCGACTCTTGAGGCTGCCTCCTTCCAGCACTCTGCAACGCAAAGCCCGTCCCGCTATTTCCACGATCTCTAGTTCGAACAACCCGTCGGCAAGGAGGACGCGCATCCCCGGTCGGGCCTCATCTGCCACTCCGTCATAATCAATCGGGATCGCATTTTTCTCACCGGTAAAGTCGGCCTCCGGCACGAGCGAAACCGTGGCATCACGCGAGAGTAACATTTCTCCACCCGGCAACTGCGCGACACGGATTTTCGGTCCCTGCAAATCCTGCAGAATGGTCACCGGCGTATCCAGTTCCCGCGAGATCGCTCGCAGGGTTGCGATGTTGCGAGTGTGATCGTCATGAGTGCCGTGGGAGAAATTGAGACGCGCGACGTCCATTCCGGCTTGCACAAGCTGGCGAATTACTTCCGGCGAGCTGCTCGCCGGTCCCAGGGTGACAACGATTTTCGTGCGGCGCATGTGAGAGTTTCTTCCAGTTCGCGCGCGGTTACGACTGGAGAAATCGCAAGTTCAGCCAGCGCGCTTTACTGCTGCAACTGATAACGCTGATGAATCGGTGCAGCGAGTGACTCGGCGAGATTCGCAATTCTGCCTTCCCGGAAATCCCTTTCCACCTGCCGGATTTTGACGGCCAATGGTTCGTCTCCGAAAACGTTGCGAATCCAGCGAGAAAAATCACCGCGTTGCGCATGGCCTTCCAATGCTGGAGTCGGTAGCTTCGCCTGAAGCGCGACGAATTCCTTCAATGTTCGCGCTGGCGGTCCGAAGCGGCGCCCGTTGCAGGTAAAGACGAAGGCGCGTTCCTCGGGCATCGGAACCTCGAGATACTTGGCGCGATGGCGCACATGCGAGGTCCTGCGACCAGTGATGGTGAAGCGGCGCGGCAAATTACTGCATCCGTTAAATCGGGAGAGCACCGCCGCCTCGTCGATCCCCAGGCTGCCCAGAATTTCTCCCCACTCGGGTTCGGCCTCTTCTGCGCCGCATAACCTCGCGAGCACCTGCAATTCGACGGGGTTGGTTAGTGGAGTCACGATAATTGATTCGATCGCTTTCAAGAGTTCAGGGTGCAGTTGGGACGGCTGGTAAGTGGACATGACGTAGGCGGCCAGCTCGAAGTCGATGCAATGCTCGTTAGGCTGGTGCAGAAAATATTGCGCTTCATCGACCACGATCCAATGGGGAAGACCCACCGTGCGCCGGAGAGACGCGAGCATCGGCAGAATTTCGTTTACGTAGGTTACCTTCTCCACATGCGAGATCGAAGAAAGATCGATCACGACACTGACATCCGGGTGGCGCAGAGCGCGGGCGACGGAAACGTGGCGGAGGCTCGTCGCCACCAAAGACAACGACTCCGGGAAGCGATCCCAATGGAGTGTAATCGCCTTCCGGATCGATTACACAAAGGCAGTAACCTTGCAGGATGAGTTCCTCACAAAAAAGTCCGGTTATCCACGATTTGCCCGACCGGGGATCGCCCGCGACGAGAATATTGCGGCCATGGATNNATGATGCGACGGCTGTGAGCGCGATGCGGCGGCAGCTTAATGTGCGTAATGACTTCGCGAATGTAAGTAGCGACCGCCGCCGGTCCCGTCCCCTGCAAAACCTCATCTGCAATCTGTTGGAGCGCTTTACTTCCCCAACTGACAGCGACGCCAATTTCGCAGGCATCAAGCATGGCATAGTCATTCTCTGCGTCACCGATGCCGACGCAGTTATGCAAGGAGAGGCGCAATGTATTGAGCGCCTCGCGCAAGCCAGTTGCCTTATTAATTCCTTGCGGCAGGACCATGACGCGACCGTGATTAAACTGGAGAACGAGCGGCAGTTCGAGCTTCCTGATTGCTTCCAAAATCTTCGGCGCCGCCGCGGCATCCGCTTCGATAATGCATTCGCCAAAGCCGACTGCTACTTCGCGCGCGCAAAGCTCATCGAGCAGAACTTGCGGCGGCGGATGAGTGAGCCGCCGCATTGGAGTTTTCGGGAACGCGAGCACAGCTCCGTTCTCGGCGACGATGGCATCAAACAATTCGTGCTCTGGCAAAACGCGCTGCAAGTCCGTCAGAATCCGCCCGGTCACGAGGATGACTACGATTCCACGCGTTTGCGCCTCTTTCACCGCCTCCAGCACGAGCGGATCGGCGCGACCGTCGTGCGCGATTGTGCCATCGTAGTCCAAGGCCACGACGCATAACTTCATAGCGATGACCTAACGAGCGAAGTCGCCAGCCGCTTCCGGCTGATAGTGAACCTTAGCCACTTTCATTCGTCGAACGCC
>QHBM01000006.1 GCA_003244145.1 Chthoniobacterales bacterium | reverse complement strand
GAGCCGGCTGCGAAAGCTCCGTCAGTGAAGGAGCCTGTCGTGAAGGAGCCGGCTGTGCCAAAGCCGGACAAGAAGGGGCCGCCGACTCGGAAGCCCACGCCAGCCACCGCTCCGGAGACGAAGACTTCCGCGGAAAAACCGGCCGCCAGTACGACGCCTGCCATCAAGAAGGAGCAAGCGCCGCAGCACAGCAAAGATATGAAGGCGCCTGACGCTAGCGCGAAGACATCGCCGGGCACCACGCCTGCGGCAGCCAAGACGACCCCCACCCCGGCAACGGCTACCGCGAGCACTACTCCGGCAGCAAAGACGACGACGAGCCCGGCAGCGGCTGCGATGGCGACTGCCACTCCGGCAGCAGCTACGACGGCGAGTGCTACCCCGGCAGTGGCGACATCGGCCAGCGCGGCTCCGTCAGTTGCGCAAACCAGCCCGTCGGCTTCGGTTAATCCTGTGCTTGCGGCGAAGAAGCCGGACGTGCAGAAGGTGCAGCAGATCCAGCAGGAGCACATGAGCTTTCATGCGCAGCCACGGCCGGACCTGGTTCCGGCAGTCACGTTCAGCGCGAACTTCCGGATCCAGGGAAGCGATCGGTGGCAGGGGCCGCAGTACGAGGTGTATCGCTCCTACCACCCGGAACGGCACGATCAGGGTTGGTATCACTCGCGGTATCAGCGGGTGGAACTAATCAGTGGCGGTTACTACTACTATAACAACAACTACTGGTATCCGGCGTGGGGCTACAATCCTACCCATGAGTATTATGCTTACGATGCGCCGATCTATGTCGGCAAACACGCGCAACCGCCAGACAAGGTGATCGCGGACGTGCAGGCCGTGCTCCAGGATATGGGCTACTACAAGGGTGAGGTGGATGGATTGCTCGGGCCGCTAACCCGGCAGGCGCTCATTAGCTATCAGACCGACCGGGGCATGGTGGCGACGGCGGTGATCGACGAACCGACGCTCGACGCGCTCGGGATGGGATAAAGGAAATCTTAACTAGCGACGAAAGCCGCCGAGCGTACCGCAGTCGCGGGACCTCGGCGGCTTTCTCTTTTCGGCGGAGGGGCAACGCGCTGGGTTATCAGTTATTGGTTATTGGGAGGAGGTCAGACGCCTTCGCACGAGGCTACGGCGAGTTATCGGTTATCGGACGGAACAGCCAAAAGAAAAACACCCCGATCGCGGCGCCAATTATTTTCCGAACACTTTTTTCACATCACCCACTTTGCGCTGGATTTTTCCGCCGGCCTTTTCCGCGATCCCGCGATCTTGCATGTCGCGGTTGCCGGTCGCTCTCCCGGCTTCCTCTTTCACCTTGCCTTTGGCTTCTCTCATTGTGCCTTTGATTTTATCTTTCGTGCTCGATTTCATACCGCTGATTCGCGGCAGCGTGATGTGGCAGTCTCTTTTTTTTGTTTCGAGCAGTGGAGGTGAGAGGTCCCGCCGTCGCCAAAGGCTACCGCGTGACAGGCAGAAGTCAGATGTCGGAAGTCAGCGCGGTCAGACAGAGCTGCGGTTATCGGTTATCCGCTGTCAGTTATCGGGAAGGACGAAGGGCGGGGACGGAAGTCAGAGGTCGGACGTCGTAGTCAGATCAGGATTTCAGACTTTCAGATTTTCAGACGCTAACTCAGCCCATGCCGAGGGAGGCGAGCGTGGGCTGGTCGAGGGCGGCGGTCGAGACGAGACCGTGGTCGCCTTGATAAGCGGCCAGGGCCTCCCGGGTTAGCGGTCCCATTAATCCGTCTACTTCGCCTTTGTAATATCCCTGCTCCTGTAAGGAAGCCTGGACGTCGGCAACGATCTGATCGAACGGGACCCGGTTGTCACCGACATAGATCGGTCCGTCGTAGGGGTAATAGGCCGCGCTGTTATCGTAGCCCCAGGCTGGATACCAATAGCCGCCCTGCCAGTAATACCAGCCGCCGCCGATGAGAAGGAGATTGTCGCTGTAACGCGACCGCCACCAGCCCCGATCGTGCCATTGAGGACGATACGATTGGAAGACCCGGTACTGTGGGCCTTTCCAATTCTGGGCGCCCTGGATCTGATAATTCTGGTTGAACTGCACGCTGGCGATAGACGTCTTCGCTTTCGCGTGAAAATTCAGATGCTGCGCATGAATCTTCTGAATGTTCGGCACGGGTCCCTTGTTCGGGACCACCGCGTTCTTCCAGTTGTTCTGGACCGCCGGCAACTGGTTTGTCTGCAGCTTTTCTGTCTTCTGGGTCTTTTTCGAGAGCTGGTCGGTTTGAAGCTTTTTTGTCCGCGCTTCGCTCGACTGCAGTTTGTCGGTCTGGATTTTGTTCGATTGAACGGCCGGCAGCTTCTTTGACTCCACGTTGGTCGATTTCCGGAATTGCTCCTTGGAGACGTTGTTCTGATGGATCTTGGTGCTGTTCAGGTTCGTCGTGTTTTGGGTGCGGACTGATTGAACGTGCTGTTTTGGCGCAAAATTCTGTTTGGGACCAGTTGGGTGTTTCTGGACCGCTTTCGATTTGACGGGAGCCTTCGGATTGTTCGGGTCTTCCTGGGCGGCGTTTGCGCCGGTGGCGAGCGCGAGAGCGCAGAGTGCAATGAGCGTGACGAATTTTTTCATTCTGGTTCCTCGGTATATTTGGTTTCCCCAATCTAGAATCGGAAACGAGGGGAGAGGCAGACGTATCGAGCGCCTGCGCGAGATTGGGAGAACATCCGGAGCGAATCCCAAATTTCCTGAAAAAAAGGGATTGAAACATTCGGCGTAAATATTCACGCTGGGGCCAGCGATCAAAACGGAGGGAACAACTATGAAAAGATTCGGCACCTTTAACTCTGTCAGTTTTGCGGCGGCTCTTGGGTTTCTTTTGTTATCCGGCACGGGCGCTTATGCGCAGGATTTTGCGTCACCGCGAATAACGAATCGCGCGCCGGCTCCTACGCACGACGCCAATGGGGCGCCGCTCGCAGAATCGAACAGCCCCGCCTATACTTTTGCGCAGGTGGAATCGACGACGGACCGAGTAATCGTGACCGGTTCCTACATTCCCACGGCGGAAAGCGAGTCGGCACTTCCGGTTACCGTCTACACCGCCGAGGTGCTACAAAAGGCCGGCGCCAACACCCCCGTAGAAGGACTGCGCCAGCTTCCTTCTTTTGTGGGCGCCGCCACGACCGAGAATGATTCCAACGGCGGCGATGGCCAGGCCGGCATCAACCTTCGCGGAATCGGCCAGCAGAATGTGCTCGTGCTCATCAATGGCCGTCGCGCTTTCCTGGGCCAGGGGTTGAATACTTCCGCGGACATTAACGCGATCCCGATCAGTGGCTTGGCCCGAAGCGAAGTACTGAAAGATGGCGCGTCCGCCGTTTACGGATCCGACGCGGTCGCCGGGGTGGTGAACTTCATCATGCTGAATGGACCGGGCGAACCGCCTTACGTCGGCGCCGAGATGAATGTCCTCTACGGCAATACGACGGAGACGGACGCGCATGTCCGGCAGGCTTATATCCGCGGTGGCGTGACGGGATTGGATGGCAAGGTCTCGATCGCCGCTTCGGGTGAGTATTACTCTCGCGCCAATTTATTTTCGCGCGACCGCACCATCGCGACCACGGGCGATACGAGCAATTCGCCCGCAGACCCGTTTTATCCTAACTCCGCGGGGCTCGGCTGGGGCGGCTTGAACAATAACAGCGCGACTTTCGCGGGGCACGTGACTGTAACTGATAATGGGCAGCCGGGTCCAATCGGCGACCTGGTCCTGATTAGTCCGGGAATCAGCCAGGTTACTCCAGCCTCCTATCGTACCTTCAATGCCGGGTCCGATCCGGCGGCGTTCAACTTCCGCAACTTTACTCCAGCCATCCCGGCAGTGGAGAAGGCGCTCTACTATGTCACGGGGCGTTACAAACTGTTTGGTGATGCAGTCCAACTCTATGGCGACATCATGTATGCGAAAACCAAACAGGACAACGGTCTCGCGGCCGCGCCGTTTTTCCTCGGAGGAGATGAGGCGGCAAGCGACGGCACGCTGGTCAGGGATTCCACCTTCAATCCGTTCGGCACGAACCTGGAGTCGCTCCGATATCGGTTCGTCCAGGAATCGGGACTGCGCCGGGAATTCTTCGACCAGGACTATTATCGTTACACGGTAGGCCTAAACGGCTCGTTCAACTTCAAGGACAATGGGTTCATAAGCCGCTTCGGTTATGACACTGGCTTTGTCTATGAGCGCTTCGACCAGCTGCGTATCGACAGTGGTGACGCGACTCACACTGCCATCCTAAACCAGATCGCGGCTAATCTATTCAATCCGTTCATAGGTCAGAGCGCGCCCATCATCGGCTTTGCGCCCACCTATATCAATGGCGTGCCCACGGGCATGACGGCCCCTTACAATAACCTGCTCGGCTTCCAGAATTCGTCCTATCTCGGTCACTCCGAATTCTACGAACGGGATTATCTCTACGACATCAAGCTGAACGCACACCTGTTCCCGAATTTGTGGAATGGAGGCCTGGACGTCGCGGCCGGTTACGAACACCGGAGCGTGGCCGAGCACTCCGTCCCCGATCCGGTGCAGGCTGCCGGTGACCAGCTTGGCTTCGATCAATCTCCTAACACAAAGACGCTCCAGGAAGTCGATTCCTTTTTCACCGAACTGACCGTGCCGATCGTGACCTCAACCATGAACGTGCCTTTCGTGCGCTCCCTGGAGTTATCGTTTGCCTATCGTTACGAACATTTCGACGAGAAAGACCAATACAACAAACGGTCCTCGAGCTTTAATAACGCTAATCCCGATGAAGATTTCGGCGGGAGTCCGCGGGTGAGCCTGCGTTACCAGCCGATCCCCGACCTGACCTTGCGCGCGAACTGGAACCAATCGTTCCGGGGCCCAACCCCAACCAATTTGTTCAATCCGGTCGTGCAGGATTTCCCGGTTGTTTTCGATCCGGTGAAACAAATTACCTTGCAGCCGCCGCAAGGCGTCTGGCGGGGAGGCAATACGGCGTTGAAGCCTGAGACCACCGATGCTTACTCGGTCGGGCTCGTCTATACGCCGAAATTCCTCCCGGGATTCACCGTGACGGCAGACTACTATCAACTCTTCACCACCAACCTGCTCCTAAGTGGAAACAACTTTGCGCAGGTGTTGCTCTCTCAAGGTGTGGTCGATCCGGACGGATACGGTAACGGCTCTGGATCGGTCGGTGCCTTAGGCGGCCCCGGTTTGGGCGTGACTCGCGACGCCAATGGCAATCTGTTAGCGATCGACTCAACCATTGGAAACGCCGGCAAGCGACTCGTGACCGGCATGGACGTCACCGCTGTCTATCAAATCCCAACCACGAATTGGGGTCAGTTCACCTTGTCTCTGGGTTATAATCACTTCTTCAGTTGGAAGGCAGAACCGGGGTCGGGCCTTGGGACTCATAACTTCCTGGGAGACTTCAATACTTCCATTCCGCTGACACCGGGCGGCATTCCTTTCAACAAGGCCTTCCTCCGCGGAGAATGGGAATGGAGAGGCTTCGATTTCGTCGCGACCGGTAATTATGTCGGCGACATGGAAGACGATCCCAGTTTCATCGCCGGTAACACGCTGGTCCCGGGAAACGAGGGCACTTTACAGGAACCCAACTGGGTCCTGCATCGGCGGATCACGAGTTACATCACGCTCGATCTGCAGTTGAGCTACGAGTGGAAAAAACCGGCCGCGGAACCGGTGCCGACGAATTCCAAGGACACGAAGAGCAGCGACAACTCTCTTAGCCTGCAAACGGACGCTACCTCGTCGATTTGGCAGCGGCTCCTGTGGGGAACCAGAATAACGCTGGGCGTGAACAACGTCTTCGATCGCCAACCTCCGTCGGTTCTGGGGGCGTTTAACGACAATTACGATACGTCGAATTATTCGATTCGGAATCGTTACTGGTACGTCAGCCTGAACAAAAAGTTTTGATCGCCACAACAAGGCGGCTGACTGAATTCAAGTGGAAAACTGGGCGCGCACTTCGGCGGAGACGCGCGCGGGCCGGCCGGTCTGGGCGTTGATGGGACACCAGACGGTGCGCGCTTGCGAGAGGAGCTGGTCGCCGGCTTTGCGCCGGACCTCGGTGAAGCGTTCGAAGGTAAGTCGAGTGGCTTTGCCTACCCAGGTGCGGAGCACGACTTCGTCACCCAGGAGCGCAGGCGTTTTGTATTCGATCTCGTGCCGCAAGACGACCCAGCCAACTGCCGCCTGCGCTTCGGGCGATGCGACTGCTTCCCAATGCGCGGTAGCGATTTCCTGGACCCAGCGGAGGTAAACGGTGTTGTTCACGTGATCCTGCGTGTCGATGTCCGCAGGCAGGACGGGCACGGTGATCTCGAATGTTTTTAAGGAAGAAGGCGTGGACATTGGTGGTGCGCGAAACGGCCTAACGTTTAACTCCGAAAGCTTTCGCAAGCGAGCACCTAACGCCCAACGTTCAACTTGGAAACGAAGAGCCGAGCAATCTCTGGCTCGCAACTTCGAATGTGCAGTCGAGTTTAATAAACGTGTTTGATCCGCTTCCGACTCAGAGCTGGAACTATGAAACTGCCGCGCATCTGCTGAACCGCGCTGCGTTTGGCGGCACGCCCGAGGAAGTGGAGTCGGTGCGGAAACAAGGATTGGCGGCGACATTACGCCATCTGCTCGATGAGACGGTCGAGGCCGCTAACATCCCGGCCCCAGCCTGGGCGCATCCCGAGAATATCAAAGAGCAGCGAATGGAAATTCGCGCGGCCAAAGAAGAAGGCGGAGAAGCCATCGACAAAATGAAGGAGTTCCGCCGGAGGCAGGGCGAGAATCTGCTGGACCTGCGGCGATGGTGGCTGGAACGCCTGGCAACGACGCCGGCGCCGCTCCTGGAAAAGATGACGCTCTTCTGGCACGGCCACTTCGCCACCAGCGCGGAGAAAGTGCAGAACGGTTATTGGATGTGGCTGCAGAACGACACGCTGCGTCGCCATGCGCTCGGCAATTTCGTGACCCTGACCAAAGCGATGTCGCGCGACCCGGCGATGATGATCTACCTCGATCTGCAACAGAGCCGCCGGGAGCATCCCAACGAGAATTGGGCGCGTGAGTTGATGGAGTTGTTTACGGTAGGGATCGGAAATTATTCCGAAAACGATATCCGGGAATCAGCGCGCGCGTTCACCGGCTATCGCGTGGACATGACCAATCAGCAATTCCGGTTCGCCCCGCGCCAGCGGGATGATGGGGCGAAGAATTTCATGGGCAAAACGGGCGACCTAAGTGGCGATGAGATCATCGATATTTTGGCGAGGCAACCCGCCTGCTCGAAATTTATCGCCAGGAAGCTCTGGCGATTTTTCGCCGACGATGAGCCGTCGCCGCAGATCGTTGACGCGCTGGCGGCGCGAATCCGCGGACACAATTACGAGATACGTCCGGTGCTGCGCGAAATGTTTAGCTCGGCGCAATTCTATGCGCGGGGCGCATTACGCAGCCAGATCAAGAGCCCGGTCCAGTATCTCGTCCAGACGACGAAGCTCCTTGCGACCGATTTACCGGCACCGGCCGTGGCCCAAAACGCGATGCGGCAGATGGGCCAGATTCTTTTTGCGCCGCCGAACGTGAAAGGCTGGGATGGCGGCAAGTCCTGGGTCAGCACATCGACTCTGCTGTTTCGCTACAACTTCGCCAATTATCTGATCAACGGCGATGCGATGCGGCCCGCGGGGGATCGCGGAAAACAAAAAGGGGCGGACCTCGGCTTTCGTCGCGGGGCGAGGATGGCGGAGATTCCGCCTCGCGCTCCTCTCGATGTGGCCAGAATCATTCCGGCAGAGCTGCGGGACAAACCTAACGATCTGGTGGCGCATCTCTGCCAGCGTCTCTTCGGAACACCGGGACCGGAGAAAGAACGCACGGCGTTCATCGGGTTCCTGGAGAAACGCCGGCCGGACACGAGCGACCAGGCGATGCGGGAGCTGCTGCACTTGATGATGAGCACGCCACAATTTCAATTGACCTAACGAATCCATGGAAACCACCCTTCACACCCGCCGGCGATTTCTCCGCACCTCCGCGCTCGGCGCGGCCGCGGCCTGGACGCTGCCAGTATTCCTCGAAAAAACATTCTTCGCGCTCGACGCCATGGCCGCGGACGCGCCCACGCAGGCCATCACCGGCAAGGATGCTACTATCCTGGTCGTGCTGCAAATGGCCGGCGGTAACGATGGCTTGAACATGGTGGTTCCGTACGCGGACGACATCTACTACCGCTCCCGGCCCAAACTTGCCTTACCGGCTGACAAAATTCTGAAGCTCGATTCTTATGCCGGACTTAACGGCAAGCTTACGGGCTTGAAGTCACTCTTCGACGAAGGCCACCTCGCCGTGGTGCAAGGCGTCGGCTATCCCAATCCCAACCGCTCGCATTTTCGGTCCACGGAAATCTGGCAGACAGCGTCCGACGCGGAACGGAACGAGAGCCAGGGCTGGCTCGGAAAATACTTCGATAGCTGTTGCGCCGGAGCTGATCCAACCGTGGGCGTAGCTATCGGCGAACAGATGCCCCAGGCGTTCGTCGCGAAGACGCCAACGGGCGTTACCTTCTCGAAGCCGGAACAATTTCGCTGGCAGCCATCGGAGAAAATGGCCGGCGCCATGAGTGAGGAAGAGGCCTTCTTCCGACAACTGAACGGCATCGATGATCAAGCGGCTGCCCCCGCGGATGGTGGATCGATCAACACGATCGCCGGCCGCAACCGGGCGGACCAAAGCGCGTTCGATTTCCTGCAACGCACTGCGTTGGATGCGCAGCTCAGCTCGGACAAAATCCTGGCGATCGCGCGCAAGTATAAATCGACCGTGCCGTATCCGCCGGGCCCGCTGGCCGCGAGCCTGAGCATGATCGCGCGCATGATCGCCGGCGGCTTGCCGACGCGCGTCTACTACGCCAGCCAGGGCGGGTTCGATACGCACGCGGGCCAGTTGAACGCGCACGATCGGCTCATGAGTGGATTCAACGACGCGCTCTCCGCGTTTGTGGCGGACCTAAAGCAGCAGGGCAATTTCGATCGGGTCGTGTTGATGACGTTCAGCGAATTCGGACGGCGTGTGGCTGAGAACGCCAATGGCGGAACTGATCACGGCGCCGCTGCGCCAATGTTCGTGTTAGGCGGCAGAGTAAGACCCGGTTTGTTTGGAAAGCATCCGAGCTTGTCCGATCTCGATCACGGCGACCTGAAATTTAACACCGACTTCCGCGGCGTTTATGGAACCATCCTGGAGAAATGGCTGAAGGCGCCGAGCGAGATGGTGCTCGGGCGGAAGTTTGCGGGCTTGCCCTTGATCGGGTGAAGGCGGCGAAGCGTTTTAGTTTCGACAGGGTCGGGCGGCGCGGCTAGAACCGGCATCGAACTGGTTAGCTCCAACAACCAACAAACTAACTATGTGGGTCATATCGCTGCCCTGGTGGGAATTCGTTCTTCGCGGGATCATTGTTTACTTTTTTCTGATCGTATTACTCCGGCTCACCGGTAAGCGACAGATCGGGCAGATGGCGCCGTTCGACCTGGTGCTTCTTTTGGTCTTAAGCAATGCAGTCCAGAACGCCATGAACGGCGGCGATAACTCGATCACCGCCGGTGTAGTTTCGGCGGTAACTCTCGTAGGAGTAAACTGGTTGGTGGGCCTTTTAACTTATAAGAGCAAACGGATGGAGACGCTGGTGGAAGGCAGACCGGAAGTGTTGATCCACAACGGCAAGCTGTTCGCGAAGGCGTTGCAGCACACCAAGATTACCCAGCATGAGTTGGATACGGCGTTACGCTCGGCCGGATGTGCTTCCGCGGATGAAGTGCACATCGCCATGCTCGAGACGGATGGCTCAATCAGCGTGATCGCGAAGAAGGGGTAGAGGCGGAAGCCGGCAAGGACTGTCGCGCCATGCGACAGCGCTCGCCAGCTAACAACCTATCCCGCCTGGATGAATCCAGTTACTGCTTGTCGTAGGCGGCTGTGCTTTCGACCTTCTTGCCGGCAGAATCGGTCATGCTGATGGTGACGGTGCGGGTCTTGCCATCAGCCGAAATAACGACGCGGCCAGTCGCGACAACCTTGCCGTCTTTCTTGTTGGTTAATTCGAGCGTGCTCGCATCGATCTGCTTGTAGGCGCGCATGTCCGCGCTCGAATCGCCGGTGACGGGATAGTCTTTTCCGTCGAACATTCCCGTCCACTCGTTGTGAGTGGGTTTACCGTCTTTCTCCACGCCATCGACCGTGACTTTCACTTTGTCGCCGGCTGCGGCATAGACAACGGTGATGTTCTTGGGCATGCCGGCGGCGATTTTCGACTTGGCCTCGTTTAGTTTCCAAGTGCCCATGGCCGGACTGGCAAAACAGAGCGCTCCCGCAGCGAGAGAGAGCGCCAAACTCAATACAATTGTTTTTGTTTTCATGAGCTCCATCGAGCCCATTTTTCGCTCCATGGTCAAGAGCTAAACGGTGTTCATGGAGGGGGGCAGAGGGCACGGAGCTAAATGAAACGCGCCGCGTCAGACCGCGGCCCGGTTCCGAAAAGGGGTTTGCGCTTGCGCTTGTTGCGCGCGTTGTCGGGCTCCACTTTCATCAGGATGCCCGCGTCGGTAACATAAACCTTCCGCCAGATGCCGTCCGTTCCTTTTACTTCGGCCTGGTAGTAGGAAACACCGCTTCCGGTGGGCTGACTTACCTCCACCACTTTCCCGCCTGCGGCGTTACTCTGAATCGCCGTTTGCACCACTGCCGGCAGCTTCTTCCAAGGCACTATGGGAGGTCTCGCTTTTTTCTCTTTGGCGAAAGCGGAAATGGGCAGAGCAGCTAGCACGGTTATGGTCAGGAAAATTTTGGCGATTGAGTTCATTTTTGATTTGATGATCAAGAGAGTGAAACCCCTCCGCGCGCGTTTCGTCGCGGCGATTCGAGGGCAGGCGGGGAGATCGCGCCAAAAGAAACGGGCCCGGCAGCCGAAGCCGCCGGACCCGAATAATTTCGCGTCCTAATTACCGGTAGTCGTTGGCACGATCGTTCCGGCGATCAAAATGACGATCCTCATTGTTACTATCCCAATGAACACGATGGCGGTGTTGGATGCGGTTGTAATGACCGTGGATCCAATGATGACCGTGTTCGGACCAATGGCCCTGAACCCAAATCATTTCGTAGTCCCCCTCCCAATAACGGTCGCCGTGGCTGTAAAACGGCCGATCGCCCAGTTCAATACGGAGGCCCGCCTGGACGACAGTCGGGAAAATAACGCCCGTCGCGGCAATCGCGATGAGCAGCAATGTTTTCTTAATCATACTGCTTGATTCGGATCAAACGGACAAATGAGCGCTTTATTGTCGAAACCAAAGGAGGCGACGCGGCGAACCCGATGAGCACCACATGGGCTCGACGGGTCGGCGCGTGAGGGTTACGATCCGGATATGAGCTCCTTGTCCAACTTCGTCAGCCTTCATCCCTACTTCAAAGTGTATCCGGGAAAACTCGAGGCGATCAAGGCCGCGTTCCCCGCGTTTCTCGAAAAGACGGGGACGGAGGAGAAGAATCTCTTTTACGAATTCAGCATCAACGGTGATGAGTTTTTTTGCCGCGAAGGTTATGTCGATGCCGACGGACTTCTCCAGCATCTGGAAAATGTCGGTGCGCTGCTGGCGGAAGCGCTCAAGATTTCTGACCTCACCCGAATCGAAGTGCACGGTCCGGCGAAGGAACTCGAAAAATTGAGAGAACCACTCGCGCATTTGAAACCTTGTTGGTTCGCGCTGGCGAGCGACGCGCAAAGTTAGGCACACCGACAGATACGAGCGGGCGCCTGTTCCGGAATGGCTGCCATCGATGAAATCAAGCCGAAACGACCTCGGATTGTCCTTGTCACGGCTCGCGCTTCGATCCGAAAGGCAAAGTTTTGTCCGGTCCCGCGGAAACACCGCTGTCCGGCGTGAGATGGGATCCGCTTATTTGGCGACCGGTTCAGCGGCGCAGATTTCCCGGGCAACCCGGCGCGCTTCCTCTTCGAGGGAACCGACGGTGAACTTCGCCGATGCTTTGCGGTCGCCGAGATATTCTTCAACGAACGACTCGAGGCCGCCGCTTCGCTCACATTGAGCGACGTGGACCAGCTGGTGCAGAAGCAGCTCGCGATTGCCCCAGGAATCGGCGCGAAGAATGATCCCGTAACCGATGGCCACGCCGCGGGAAGAGTCGGTAATGATCTGAGCGCGCCGCGAAGCCTCCGCCAACGCCTCATTCTCCGGCATCGGAATCCGATCGACAACAAGGACCCTGACGCGTGAAGGATCTTGCACGCCGATCTGGCGCGCGTCAGACGCGCCGCGAGGCGCCAGAGGTGAGCCACGGGCGAGGATAAATTCCTCCTGTTGTTTGGCCCACTCGCAAGCGAGCGGCAGAAGCTGTTGGTAGGTGTGGTTATCGATCACGGAGGGACGGGAAAGTAAAAGGTAGTCTTATCTAAGCAAGAGACAGGCCCAGGGGGGGCCAACGCGCCGAACGTGCACTTTTATCAAACACGTGTAGCAGTGCAGAATGCGTATGAAACCTCTGATGGCGGCGGTGGGTTGTGCCTTTGTTTTGTTGGTCGGGAAGGCGGCGGCGGAAGATGCCTACAAGTTCCTGAACGAAATCCCGATCGGCGGCGAAGGCGGTTGGGATATTCTCACGGTCGATTCGGCGGCGCGCCGACTTTATCTGTCGCACGCAACGAAGGTCGTCGTTATCGACCTGGAGAAGAACGCTATCGCCGGCGAAATCACCGACACGCCCGGCGTGCACGGATTGATCCCGGTGCCGGAATTGGAGCGCGGCTTTTCGACGAACGGCAAGGAAAACAAATCCAGCGTCGTCGATCTCAAGACGTTGAAGACGATTTCGAAGATCGATACGGGTGAGAACCCCGATGCGTTCGCCTACGATGCGAAGCGCGGCGAGGTTTACATTTTCAATCACAGCGGAAAATCGGCGACGGTGATCGACGCGAAGAACGCGAAAGTTGCAGCGACGATTCCCCTAGACGGCGGTCCGGAGTTTGGGGTGAGCGACGCTGCGGCTGGCCGGGTTTACTGCAATCTCGAGGACAAGAACGAGGTCGCGGTGATCGACGCGGCGAAACACGAAGTGGTGGCGCGTTGGCCGCTGGCGCCCGGAACGGAACCGACCGGGATCGCGCTCGACGCGGCGCATCATCGACTGTTCGTAACCTGCCACAACAAGGTGATGGAGATGCTCGACACGACGAACGGGAAAGTCCTGGCCAGTGTGCCGATCGGCGCGGGGGTGGATGGATGCGCGTTCGATGACGCGACCCAGCTCGCGTTCGCGTCGTGCGGCGAAGGAACGACGACGATTGCTAAAGAAGAGGCGCCAGACAAGCTGACGCCGGTGCAGACCCTGAAGACCGAGCGCAGTGCGCGGACGATCGCGCTCGATCCGAAAACGCACCGCATTTATTTGCCCTCGGCCCAATTCGAGCCGGCGCCATCGCCTTCACCCGGAGTGTCCCCCACCCGCCCGAAGATGGTGCCGAATACATTCAAGCTTTTGGTTTACGGACCGACGGGCGGATAACCGCTCGATCCCGCAGTCGCGAGCGCCCGCGCCGGACTGAGCGGTAATCGAATCGAAAACTCCGTCCACTCCGCGTCCGATCGAAGGAGGACAACATCACCGCCGTGGGCACGCGCGATTTCGCGCGCGATGCTTAATCCGAGGCCGTGTCCGGCGGTCTCCGTATAGTGCGAGAGGTCGCTGCGAAAAAAGCGCTCGAAGATTTTCTCGTGCGACTCGGGCGCCAGCCCGAGACCTGTGTTGCGAACGCTGAAGGCGGCCTCTCGTCCGTCGACCGACGCAGCGAGAATCACCATTCCGCCGGGCCGGTTATATTTTACGGCGTTATCGATCAGGTTCATCGCGGCCCGACGAAGAAGCCGACCATCACCGGAAACAACGATTTCCTCCGCCAACTCACAGCGAAGGGTGAGCGTCGCCGCGGTCGCGAGAATCTCAGCATCCTCGGCGAGTTCGCGGACGAGAGCTGTTAAATCGACGGCACTCTGCTCCAGAGCAAGGCCGCGATCATCCGCGCGGGAGAGAAAGAGCAGTCCATCCACGATCTGAGAAAGCTGCGTGCACTGCTCCACCAAATCGGAAAATACTTCACGCTCCGCGGCGCCGATTTCTGGCGACGCGAGCGCGGTCTCCACTTGTGCGCGCATCAATGCCAATGGCGTTTTCAGTTCATGCGAAGCATCCGAAGTAAAGCGCGTGATTTGCTCGAAGCTGCGTTGCAGGCGATCGAACATCTCATTCAAAACCTGCGCGAGCTGACCGATCTCATCCGCCGATGAGGGCTCGGGTATGCGCTGATGCAAATCCGAGGCGGAAATTTTCTCGGCTTGCGCGGTGATCGTCTGGATTGGCGCTACGGCTCGGCGCGCGCTCAACCAGCCGCCAGCTCCGACCGCGAGGACCACGAGCGGGAGCGTGAAGAGATAGGCGCGCACGAGTCCGGCGAGAGTTTCGTTCACGCCTCCGAGATCTTTCCCCAGGGCAAACGTGAGCCCGCCGCGTTCGAAAATTTCGAAGCGAATCGGGCGGCCGTTCGAACTGAGCTCGAAAGATCGCCCTTGCCGCGACCCGGAAAAGACTTCCTGATTTCCGAGTATGGGCGAGCGGTAAAGGACACTTTGCGCGGCGTCGTGAATTTCCACGTAGTGGAACTGCGCCAATTCTTCGGCGAAGAACGCTTCGGCGCGTGGCCGATTGCTCCAATCCACCTGTCGCTCTTCGATTTCAGCACCGAGTGTCCCCGCTTCGGTCTTGATCTCCTGGTCGAGATTTTCAACCAGCTCCTTGCGGAGATTCCAGGCGGCGCCGGCGCCGAATAAGATCAACACGCCGGTCACCACCGCCACCGTCCAGAGGGCAACTCTGGCACGAAGAGTTTTCATTCGGAGCCGCGCAGCGAGTAGCCGGTCCCGCGCACCGTCTGAAGCAACTTGTGCGGATGGCCTTCATCGATCTTGCGCCGCAGCCGCTGCATGCAGACCTCGACGACATTCGTGCCAGTGTCGAAATGATGTTCCCAGACATGCTCGCAGAGCGTGGTCCTGGTGATCACTCGACCGGCGTGCGTCATTAAATATTCGAGCAAGGCGAACTCACGATTCGTTAGCTCGACCTTTGTTCCCGCCCGCGTGGCCTCGCGCGTGACGACGTTGAGCGAGAGATCGGCGACCTGCATCATCGTGGCGTGTTCACCGGAGGCGCGGCGGGTCAAAGCTCTCACCCGCGCCACCACTTCGGTGATCGAGAACGGTTTCGGCAGATAGTCGTCCGCCCCGAGATTCAAACCTTCGACGCGTTCGTTGACGTTGCCGCGCGCGGAAAGGAGCAATACCGGCGTGTTGATGTGTTCCCGTCGCATCTCGCGCAGAATGCTGAGGCCATCGCGATTCGGCAGCATAATATCGAGAACGATCGCGTCGTATGCTTCGCTTGAAATACGCTCGAGGGCTTCGGCCCCATCGTGGATGACGTCGACCGCGAAAGTTTCCTCGAGCAAGCCCTTGCGCAGAAAAGCGGCGAGCTTCTTTTCGTCTTCGACTACCAGGACGCGCATTTGTTCCGAAGTGTAAGAGATTGAACTCGGAAGCGCGAGAGGCCGGAGTGAAGATAACGAACTTGTAACGCGCCGGCGTGCCAAACCGACAGCTGTGGCGATTAGGCTCACGGTATGAAAATAAACAAACAATGGACAACAATGGCGGCCGCAATTGCATTCGCCGGCCTGACGACATCAACCATGCTGGCGGCGGAAGAGACGGAAGCGCAACTGCAAGCTCAAGCGAAAATCACTAAAGCGGATGCTGAGAAGACCGCGCTGGCGAAAGTTCCGAACGGGACGATCAGCGCTTCCGAATTGGAGAAGGAGCACGGCAAACTGATCTGGTCCTTCGACATCGC
>QHBM01000170.1 GCA_003244145.1 Chthoniobacterales bacterium | reverse complement strand
TCCTCGCGATCGACTTTGATGTTCACGAATTCCCGGTTCATGATCGCCGCGACGTCCGCGTTTTCGAACGACTCGTGCGCCATGACATGGCACCAGTGGCAGGTTGAATAACCGATGGAGAGAAAGATCGGTTTGTTTTCCATGCGCGCTTTGGCAAACGCTTCCTCGCCCCACGGAAGCCAATCGACTGGGTTATCCGCGTGCTGGAGAAGATAGGGCGATTTCTCGCGCGCGAGCCGGTTCGCAGTTTTCGATTCACCCGCGCGGTTGTCCATTGCTGCACCCTATCGCTTTGCTCTGCAAAGCCAAGGAGCGGCGGTTTGAAACCGCCGGCCTAAGAAATCGTTGGTTGAAAAGCGCGGCTCCTTGGAAAGAATCGCCGCGTGAATTTGGACACGACGCATTTGATTCTGCTCATCGCCGGAATCACGATCGTCGCATTTCTTTATTCCTCGGTCGGCCATGCGGGCGCCTCCGGTTACATCGCGGTGATGACGTTGTGCGGACTTTCCGCGACGTTCATTCGGCCGACGGCACTCGTTCTGAATATTCTCGTGGCCTGCATCGGCTCGTTTCAATTCTGGCGGGCCGGCTATTTTTCCTGGCGGCTCTTTTGGCCGTTCGCGTTGTTTTCAATTCCGGCCGCTTATCTCGGCGGCTTCATTCCTCTTCCGGCGTCCGTTCTAAAAATATTGATCGGCGCGGTCCTTCTGTTTTCCGCCGCGCGTTTGTTTTTTCGTCACGGCGATCCGCCGGAAACCACACCCCCGCCGGTGCCGGTTTCCATCGGTGCGGGAGCAGGCATCGGCTTTCTCTCCGGTCTCACCGGAACCGGAGGCGGCATTTTTCTTACGCCGCTGCTCCTGTTTTGCCATTGGGCGACGATCCGCCGCGCGGCCGCGGTCTCGGCTTTGTTTATCCTGGTGAATTCGATCGCGGGATTGATCGGTTACATTTCGAGCGGCCGGCCCGTTCCAAATTTTGCCTGGATCCTCGCGGTCGCCGCCGTGATCGCGGGCACGCTCGGCTCGTATCTGGGGAGCCGGCGTTTTCCGGTGCGAACGATTTCGGTGATCCTTGCGACCGTGCTCGTTCTCGCCGGCTGCAAACTGATCTTTACGAGCTGAGTGTGACGCGCGGCGCCGTGTCGGGCGTCCACGGGTTCGTCTTGTAATCTGATTCGACCAGCGCGCTCTCGTATCGAGAAAGCATTTCGCGAAATGCCGTCAACTCCAGTGCATGTCGCCGTTCGCCAAAGGGCGCCAGATTTTTCTCCGCGAGCCGAAACAGCCGCACGGCCGGACCCAGGCGCCGGCCATGCTTGGGGTGCGTTGGATGTTCGAATTGCTTCTGGAGATGGACGAAAGCCCCGGCCGCCTGGATGAGGCCCTTGAAATATTGCTCGTCCTCGGCGCTGATGGGGTCGTGAAGCCAGACCTGCTCAAGAACATCATGCGCTTCGTAATAGCGCTGCTCGTTCCAGCACTGAAAAAAAGCGCGATAATAGGGATGGTCCGCCAACCGTCCGCTGCGGGCCTGGGCGTCGCCAGATTCCAGGGAGGCGACGAAACGTGAAATCCTCTCGCCTTTACTCATGCAGGCCGTAACTTGGGGGCGCCTGCGATGATGGGCAAACGAGCACGCTTCAGTCTTCACTGGAGCCGGCGCGCCTCCGCGCCGGAAGAGCCCTCGGGCGTTGTTCGCCAAACCGCCCCAGCGCAGGGCGTCTCCAGAAAATGTCACTTCCGGTCCTGATCCTACTTCTTTTTTTAATCGCGATCCTGATCTTCTGGTCCGGGCTTTTTTCAGGATTGGAAACCGCGCTCTTCTCCCTCAAGTCCCATCAGCTCCGGCGGCTCGAAGACAAGCATCCTTCGCTCAAGCAATTCATTAAGGTCTTCCGCGAAAACCCGAGGCGCGTCCTGAACGTCCTCCTTCTCGGCGATGTGTTGGTCAACGTCCCGCTGGTTGTCCTTTGCCTCTATCTCATTTGGGAGGGCCCGGTCGCCGGGCGCATTCCTTCGTGGGTCGCGGCGGTCGTTATTTTCGCGATCATTGTTTTGCTCTGCGATCTGATTCCAAAACTGCTGGCGCTCTCCGCCCCGTATCGCCTGTCCGCGCTCGGTGTCTTCACCCTCAAGGCGATGATGCCATTGCTCGATCGAGTGGGTCGAGGCCTTGAGCGCGTCAGCACCAGCATCGTCGATCGGTTGACGCCTCGTCATCTCCAACGGCGTAAACATCTCAGCGACGAAGAACTCGAGACGCTGGTCGAAATGGGCGAGGAGCAAGGCACGCTCCAGGAGGCCGAAGGCGAGATGATCCAGGAAATCATCAAGCTCGGTGACAAGACCGCGAAAGATTGCATGACGCCGCGCGTGGATACCTTCGCGCTGCCGGACGATCTGACCAACGAAGACGCCATCACGCAAATAAGACAGCGGCGGCATCGGCGCGTGCCCGTCTACGCCGACACCCCCGATCAGATCGTGGGCGTCCTCGACGTCAAACTGTTTCTGCTGAATCCGGCCGAGCATTACACCGAGCTCATGGGCGCGCCTTCCTTTGTCGCCGAAACGATGAAAGCGATGGACCTGTTGCGCAGTTTTCTCACGCACGCCCAGGGGCTCGCCATCGTCGTGGATGAATTCGGCGGCACCGAAGGAATCATCACGCTTTCCGACATCATCGAGGAAATCATGAGCGATGCCGCGCCCCTGGGCGACGCCGGGCTCTACATCGAGCCGCTGGACGACGGGAGTTTTTTGGTGAGCGGAAACGCGCGCCTGGATGACTTGAGCGAGCACCTCGGCTTCGAGCTGGAAGCGGACGGGCTCGACACCATCGGGGGATTTATTTTCAACCGGCTCGGTTACCTGCCTTCATCTGGCACTCACTTCGAGATGCCGCGGCTCGCCGTCACGATCCGGCGGGCGGGCCGAAAACGGATCGAAGAAATCCTGCTGGAAAAAACGAGCTGCCTTACTGACTGCGATTCGAAGCACGGAAACGGCACGAAAGAAACATGATCTACGACCTTCTCATTTTTTGCTGTTGGGCGGTCTCGTTCGTTTTCGCCGGAATCGAAGCCGGCCTGCTTTCCATCGATCCGGTTCGCCTGCGTCATCACGTGAAGCAAGGCCGGCCGGATGCGTTGCGCCTCGCCGGACTCACGAACCGGCCCGAGCGCTTGCTCATCACAGTCCTGTTGGTCACCAACCTTGCCGACATTCTCGGATTGCTCTTGCTGACGAAATGGATGGTCGCCCACTTCGGCAACGCCGGCTACGCCTGGTCGATCCTGGTCGCGCTGCCGTTCTATCTTTTTGTCCTCGGCGTCTTGCCCAAATCGCTTTTCCGCCGATTTCCTTTTCGCGCCCTCGCCGCGCTCGGCGGCATGCTCGAATGGATCTCCATCCTGCTCTGGCCTGTTCTGGAAATCGGCGAACGCGCCGGCCGCCTTCTCATCCCGCGCCGGGCCACCGATTCCGCCCGGCTCTTCATCGCGCGCGAGGAGCTGAAGCAAATCGCGGTGCAGGGCGAGCGGGAAGGTTCCCTCACCTCCACCGAGCGCGCGATGATTCACAACGTCGTGGATTTCCGGAACGTCAAAGCTTCCGATGTGATGGTGCCGCTGGAAAAAGCGATCACCGTTCGGCCCGACGCCTCCATCGAGGAAGTTTTGAAACTGAGCGCCAGCGCGAATCTCGATCGGCTCCCGGTGATTTCACCCGACGGCCAGGCCATCGGAATCATCAACGTCTTGGACATTCTCCTCGAGAATACCCGGCGCGAATCGCTCGCTAATTACATGCGCCGGATCGTGACCGCCGATGAAAGCGAGCCGGCCTATCGAATCATTCAGCGTCTGCGCGCGGCACGGCTCGGCCTCGCCGCCGTGGTCGATTCGCAAAAGAAACTGATCGGCATCGTCACCGGCGAAGACACGATCAAGCGTCTGGTTCAGGTCGGCGGGTTCTAGGCTGAATCCTGTCCGCCGCTCAGGCGGTGCGCGGCGTTGACCAGCGCGACATGGGAAAACGCCTGCGGAAAATTGCCGAGCTGGCGTTTTGCTTTCGGATCGTATTCTTCCGAGAGAAGACCAACGTCGTTGCGCACAGCGAGCAGGCGCTCGAATAATTCCCGCGCCTCGGATTTTCGTCCGAGCAAATGCAAACAATTGGCCAGCCAAAATGAGCACGGCAGAAAGACGCCTTCCGTCCCCGGCAATCCATCGACCTGATTCGCCTGCGGGAGATAGCGCAGAACGAAACCATCCTGCATCAGCTCGCGCTCGATTGCTTCAATCGTGTTGCGAACTCGTTCATCGGTCGCCGGCAAGAAACCGACGAGTGGCATCATGAGGAGGCTCGCGTCGAGATGTTTCGATCCGTAATATTGCGTGAACGCTTTTTTCTCCGCGTCATAACCTTGCGCGCAGACCTGCGCATGAATCTCGTCGCGGATCTTTCGCCAGCGTTCCAGGTGATCGCCGCCCGCGCAGTGGCACTGCTCGATCAACTTCACCGCGCGATCGAACGCCACCCACGCCATCATCTTCGAATGCGTGAACTGCTGCCGGCCACCACGTACTTCCCAGATTCCTTCGTCGGGTTGCTCCCATTTTGATTCCAGGAAATTGACCAGCGCGACTTGCATCCGCCAATCGGTCTCATTGGTTTCAATGCCGGCTTCATGGGCGCGATACATCGAGTCCAACACCTCGCCGTAAACGTCGAGTTGAAATTGATTGGAGGCGGCGTTGCCAACGCGAACCGGCCGCGACTTCTCATAACCACCGAGCCACTCCAGCTCGAACTCATCGAGCCGGCGCTCGCCCATCACCCCATACATGATCTGCATTTGCGACGCGCTGCCCGCGACTGCGCGCAGGAGCCATTCGCGCCAGGACCGCGCCTCGTCCAAATACCCAGCGCCCATCAACGCCACCAGGGTGAAAGTCGCGTCACGCAACCAGCAATAGCGGTAGTCCCAGTTCCGCACGCCGCCGATTTCCTCGGGTAACGAAGTCGTCGCGGCCGCGACAATGCCGCCGGTCGGCGCGTAGGTCAGACCCTTCAACGTAATCAGCGAGCGAACCACTGCATCACGCCACGGTCCTTCCGCGCGGCATGGCTTCGCCCACGCAGTCCAGTATTCTTCTGTCTGTCGCAGCGCATGTTCCGGATGGATCGCTCGCGGAGCTTTTTCGTGGGAAGCAAACCACGTCAGCACGAACGGCACGCGATCGCCTTCCGCGACCGTGAAATCAGCGACCGTGGTCAGATCTTCTCCTCGCGTCTCTATCGGTGTGCGCAGGATCAGCCCATCGGGTCCCGCGATCGCCTCCAGTCCGCCATCCCGTTTCCGCACCCAGGGAATGATATGGCCGTAATCGAACCGGACGATCAGCTCCATCTTTAATCGAACGCTGCCATGCAGGCCTTCGACGATGCGAACGATGTCGGGATTCTCTCCGCGCGGCGGCATGAAATCGATCAGGCGAATCGCGCCGTCTGCCGTTTCGATTTCCGTCTCCAAGATCAGGGTGTGGCCGCGATAACGGCGCCGTGTCGCTTTGATCTCGCCTTCGGGCTTGAAGTTCCACCGCCCGTTTTTTCCCTCGCCTAGTAACGACGCGAAGCACGCGCCCGAATCGAACCGCGGAAAACAAAGCCAATCGACCGATGCGTCGCGGCTGACCAGCGCGCCGGTCTGCGTGTCGCTCAGGAACGCGTAATCCTCGATCTTCGCCATCTTCCTAGAACGATTTCGATTCTGCGAGCCGGGCAATCCCCTCTTGCGTCAGCCGAAACACCGTCCAGTCCGTCATCGGCTCCGCGCCAAGCTTTTTGTAGAACTCGATCGCCGGCTGATTCCAATCGAGCACTGCCCATTCCATTCGTCCGCAGCCGCGTTTCTGCGCGATGCGCGCCAGCTCCTCAAGCAAGGCGCGGCCATATCCTTTCCCGCGCGCGGTCGGCCGAACGAAAAGATCTTCGAGGTAAAGACCGGGCCGGCCCAGCCAGGTCGAGAAATTATAGAAATAAACCGCGAACCCAACGGCCTCTCCGTTCTCGAACGCGAGCAAGACTTCGGCCGACCGTTGCGTTCCGAAAAGAACCTCGCGCAAACCTGCCTCGCTCGTGACCACTGCCTCCGGCGCGCGCTCGTAGTCGGCCAGCTC
>QHBM01000019.1 GCA_003244145.1 Chthoniobacterales bacterium | reverse complement strand
GGGCGCTTTCCAAACCGCCCTCTGAAAACGTTCGGCGGTTTGTAAACCGCCGCTCCTTGATTAACGACGGCGCGCTTTCTTCGATCCAGTTTTCTTCCGAGAGGCCGCCGTCTTCGCGCGAGCTTTCGCCGCGCCGATCGGCCCGCGAAAAACACGAGCGGGCAGTTTACCCATGGCCGAGCGCTTGAAATTTCGGGCGGCCCGCCGGGCGCCTTCTTTGCCGCCATACCCGTTGTCGCTGAACAATCTCGTGACCGTGTTGCCTCCGCGCAAAAAATGCACCTGGAAGCCGTGCGTCTGCTTCTTGGCGCGCGCCTTCGTGTCGATACGACGAATATTTTCTTCCGAGTCCGGGTTAGCTCTTTTTTTCATGATCGATTGCCTAACAACCACTTTAGATTGACCGCGCGCAACTGCAAACGCGGGCTGCGCCTTCAATGACCAACCTTCCACGAGGCCGGCTGCGGCAGATGCCACGTCTGCCATTTCTTCTCGTACTCTGCCAGAGGCAAGAGCACATAACACGGGTGCCGCGCCGCGCGTATCCAGCCGATGAGTTTCACTAAGTCCGGCTCCGCCATCGTGGTGCAACCGGCGCTGGGCCGGTCCACGCCGCGCCGGATATGGAAAAAAATTGCACTGCCCGCACCGGGAGCCGGTGGATCGGAATTGTGCCGGACTTCCACGAGCCAGCGATACGCGAAATCATTATGCCGCATTTTTTGCTTTTCAAACCACGCGGGAGGATTCGCCGGGTCGGGGATCGTAACGAAGCGGTTGTAATCGGGACTCTTCGCATCATCGACCCAGGCATCCGCCGTCGTGACCTGATGAAAAGGGAAATCCGCGCCTGCGGGCAATTGTGCGTCGTAGGTGTAAATTTTCCCAATCCGAAAAACGCCGGCCGGGGCACGGCCATCGCGCTCGGTTTTGCGCAGGCCGTTTTCATTCTGGCCTTCCAGTCCGCTGCCCCAGGCCAGGCCGTGCTTGCCGAAAAGAACCGGGTAAGCCGGAGCAACAGGTTCCCATTTTCCTCCGGGGTTGCGCTCGAACAATTGCATCTGCCCGCGCATCGCATTCCAATCCGGCGCGGTGCCGACGATCAGTTGCGTGCAATCATCGGGGACGCCCGCGGCATGTCCGGTCGAGGCGAGAAGCAGGAGCGCGCCAAATTTCAAGTGACGTAATTTCGCGATAAACATTTCCCAAACTTAGACGCGCATCTTATTGCTTCTGTCCAACTCAATTGCTCTCGTGAAAAAAATCGTTCCCGCTCTTTTTCTGGCCGTCGTGGTCTTCGCGCTTTATGCGCCGGCGCTGCGGAACGATTTTGTGTGGGACGACACGGCGCTCATCCTGCGCGATCCGCTCATCCGCAGCTGGCAACTCCTCCCGGAAACGTTTCAGCATTTTCTTTTTACGGACGCGACGCCGTCGGATTTCTACCGCCCGGTGCAACGGCTGACTTACCTGGTGGATTACGCCGCGTTTGCTTTCAGGCCCGCCGGGTACCATCTGACCAGCATCCTCTGGCATATCGGCGCGACCCTCGCACTGCTTCTGCTAGGCGAGGAGTTGCTGGGTTTGCTCGGAGTGGAGGAACGCAAACGGCGCCGCATCGCGTTTCTGGCCGCGCTGGCCTGGGCCATCCATCCCGTGCAGACGGCGGCCGTCGCCTACATTTCTGGCCGTGCCGATCCGCTGGCGGCGGCGTTTGGTTTTCTCGGTTTGTATTGCGCTTTGCGCGCCCTCCGCCGCGAAGGCCGGCAGTGCTGGCCACTCCTGTCCGCGACGGGAGCGCTTTTCCTCCTGAGCGCGTTGAGCAAGGAAAGCGGTCTGATTTTTCTGCTCCTCTGGAGCGCGACTCTCGTCCTGAAAAAAAACTGGAAGGCGCTCCAGTCGGCTACAGTCGTCGTCGCTTTTGTCGTCGTAATTTATCTGAGCTTGCGGCTGCCGGCGGAGCATTTTCCTGTTCCGTCGTTTCGCCCACCCGCGCCCCTGCTCGTTAGGCCGATCGTGGTGGCCCGAGCTTTCGCCGAGTACACGGGCCTGATCTTATTCCCGCTTAATCTGCACATGGACCGCGACGTGGAATCGCATCCCGAGGGGCAGAGCGAGCCAAGCGTGCGCCGTGAGGCCTGGCGCGAATTGCAAACCCTTCTCGGAATCGTGCTCATCATCGCCGCGCTTTATTGGATCTGGCGAAGCCGGAAACAAGATCCCGCGATCTTTTGCTGCCTCATTCTCGCCGCCATCACTTATCTCCCCGTCAGTGGCATCGTCCCTCTCAACGCCACTATCGCCGAGCATTGGCTTTATCTACCGACCGCGTTTCTATTCCTCGCCGCTGGTTTGGCCATTACCCGACTCCGCCTTCCGCCAATCGCTGTTGGATCAGTCCTCGCGGTCTGGCTCATTTTTCTCGGCGCTCGGACCTGCCTTCGTACTTTCGATTGGAAAGACCAGCGCACCTTCCTCGCCCGCACCATCGCGGCAGGCGGAGATTCGGCCCGGATGTTGATCAATCTCGCCAGCCAGGAACTCCACGACGGCCAACTGGATTCCGCGAAGAAGCACCTCATCATGGCGCTGCAAGAAGAACCGAATCAACCGCTCGCCGCTATTAATCTTGCGGTGGTCGCGATTCGGCAAAACGATTTCGCCACCGCGCATACCGTCCTGGAGCGCGCGAAGACGTTGCCGTTGGTCGACGCGCAGGCGTATGAGCTGATGGCCCTCCTCGAATACAAGGAACATAACAAAGTGGATCTTCTGCGGTTCCGGCTCGCCTCTCGCACCGGTCCTCCGAACTGGCGGCTCGAAAGACGTTACATAGAAGTGCTCGATCAAAACGGCGCCACTCCAGCCGCGATCACCGAGCTGCGTTCCTGCCTGAGGACGCAATGGTATCGGGCGGAATCGTGGCAATTGCTCAGCCAATTGTTAGCCAAAATCGGCCGCACTCGCGAAGCGATGGAAGCATTCGACCAAGCGAAAGCGCTCGATGTCCATCTCCTGGAACATCAAGAAGTCCCCCAGCCCTAATCATTTTTTCCCGCCACGATTGCCTTGATGAAGGCGGGCAGGTATCGCTGCGCCTTGATCTCACCAACGCCGCGGATTTTACGGCCCGCTTCCACCGACGTCGGTTTCAAGCGCGCAAAGGCGAGCAAGGTTTCATCGGGAAAAATAACATAGGCCGGGACGTTGCCGTGTTCGCGCGCCAGATCGAGCCGCACCTTTTTCAGCCGCTCGAAAACGCTCGCATCGACCGGGACCAATTCGTCCAGGGAAACGGCCCGTGTTTTCAGTTTCCGCGATGCGGTCGAAGCCGTGGAGCCGGCCGCGCTGCGTTGCGGCCAATGCAGCTCGTAATCGGTGCGGCCTTTCATCACCTCGTCGCCGAGACGCGTCAACGTCACCATCGGGTATTGGCCTCCGCTGGAGACGAGCATCCCGGCGTCCTGCAATTCACGCATGAGTTGGTTCAGATACGCGACGCCTTCGCTTTTCAACAACCCGTAAGTCGAGAGCTGGTCGAGCTGCGCCTGAATTATTTCGCGCGATCGGCTGCCTACCAGTGTCTGCACGATCCGGCCCCGGCCGAAACGGGGCTCCCATTCTCCGTCGGCGCGCATCGACATTCTCGCGACGCCGCTCATGGCTTTGCGCACGATCAGCGCCTCGTCCGCCGTCGGCGCGCGGCACGGTCCCGCGGTCTCCAGGCAAATATCGCAATTGCCGCAGCGCGCCGGATCGCTCTCGCCGAAGTAGCGCAGGATCGCCTGTTGCCGGCACGTTCTCGAATAAGCGAAGTCGACCATCAGTTTCAGCTTCGCGCGATCGCGCCGTTCCTTTTCGCGGAGCTTGACGGCGTCGAGCTTCAACTGGTGACCGCGCACGTCGGGCTGGAGCAGGCGCGTTCCGCGCACGCGACGCCCCGGAATATCGAAGCGGTCGATGTAACCCTCACGGTCGAGAACATGGAGCGACGAGCCGAGCATCATGTCGTTTTTTTCCGAGCCGATTCGCGCCGCCATCTCCTTGAGCGAAATCTGAAGCTCATGTTTTTCGTCCGCTTCGCGCCGGAGCATCTCGTAGGTCTGCACGATGAACTCGAGCGGCGGATTGCTTCCTTCGATGAAAAATTCCTGCACCCGCGTGTCGGCGTGATTGAAAAGAAGATCGCAAGTCGCTGCTTCGCCGTCGCGTCCAGCGCGGCCGGCCTCCTGGTAGTAGGCCTCGACGCTGCCCGGCACATCGAAGTGGACCACGAAACGAATGTCCGCCCGATCGATCCCCATCCCGAATGCGTTCGTCGCCACGACGATGTCGCGCCGGCCCTGCATGAATTCATTCTGCGCTTTCTCCCGCTCCTCGTCGGACATGCCGCCGTGATAAAGAATGCTGGAGATGTTCGCGCTCTTCAGCGTTTCAGCCACCGCTTCGACTCGCTTTCTGGTCGAACAATAAACAATGCCGGTCTTGCCTTCCCGGATCAACGCGTGGAGGTGCTCGTACTTTTGAGTTTCGTTCGCGACCGGCGAGATGAGCAATTTCAAATTCGGCCGCGCAAATCCGGCGATGAATTCTCGCGGCTCGCGCAAGGCGAGATGGGTCAGGATATCGCGACGCACTTCCGGCGTCGCGGTGGCGGTGAACGCCGCCACCTGCGGGCGGCCCAGAGTTTCGAGCACCTGATTGAGCCGGAAATAATCCGGCCGGAAATCGTGGCCCCACATGGAAAGGCAGTGCGCTTCATCCACGGCGAAAAGCGCAATCGTGCTTTGGCCGAGCGCTTCCAGAAACGATCGGCTGCGGAAACGCTCCGGCGCGATGTACACCAGTTTGAACTCGCCGCGCGCCAGCGCCTGAATGCGTTCGCGCTGTTCGCCTGGAGTCAGCGAGCTGTTGATTAACGTCGCGGCGATGCCGCGGCGCTGAAGCGCGTCCACCTGATCTTTCATCAGCGCGATGAGCGGCGAAACGACGACGGTCGTTCCTTCCATGAGCAGCGCCGGCAATTGATAGCAAAGCGATTTGCCACCGCCCGTCGGCATCACGACCAGCGCATCGGCGCCGCCGGTAATGGCGGTAATCACCTCTTCCTGCGCGTCGAGGAATTCTCGAAAGCCAAAATATTTTTCGAGGACGTGGTGAGGGGTCATCGGGATTTTCATTGTGCCCGATCAACGATACGTGCACAAGGATCGGCCTTTGACTATTCAATTCACCAGGCGAACGGATGGCGGCGCTGTGCTAAAATGCATTCGCGCGGATGGCTCCGTCACGTGGCAACGGCAGGACGACATTCACGCCGCGTTTTTTCCGCTGCACGACCTCACTCACTACGCGGTCGAGACTGAACTCAGCTTCGCGCGCGGCTTTTACGGCTTGATCGCAGACGGCTGGAACATCGCCGAGACGACCGGCAAAACGGCGCGAGACCCGTTGCCAAACGAAGCACTCGAAGTCGAATATTTTGTTTCGGCGTTTTCCGCGGAGCGCGCCGGTGGTGCCGTCAGCACAGCCGACGAATTCAATGAGCTGGCTGCAACCTTCGCGCGAGCGAAGGGAATGCCGCTCCCGCGATCATTGCTGGACGAAGATCTCGCCAAGGTGCGTGGCCGTTTTGAGGAGCTCGCGGCAAAATGGCGGAATCTTCCGCCGGGCGCGACGTTGGAACTGCCGTTTCGAGAATCGCGCTCTTAGGCTACCCGGCCGCAGCAGTTCTTGAATTTCTTCCCGCTGCCACAGGGACATGGTTCGTTGCGGCCGACCTTCGGCACGTCGCGACGCACCGGCGCGAGATCGAGTTTCAACTCGGTGCCGTCGCCATTGGTGGAAACGCTGTCGCCCGCCGAGAGCCGCTCGCCATGACGGCCGGGGACCGGGCCGGTCGCTGTCGGTGACGCCGGGGCGTGTTCGCGCAGAAGAAATTGCGGAAGGGTGGAAAGAAAATTTTCGAACGCCTGCAAGTTCGAGGTGCTGCGGAAAAGATTGTGCAGCACTTCGTTCTTAATGTTCGCCATCAGCTCCACGAACATTTCGTAAGCCTCGGTCTTGTATTCGATCAGCGGATCTTTCTGCGCGTAGCTCCGGAGATAAACGCCCTCGCGCAAGGAATCCATCGCATAGAGATGCTCCTGCCAAAGCCGGTCGATCGCGTTCAGAATGATGTAACGCTCGAGGCTCTTCACCGCAGTCGGTTCCTCGTGACTCGATTTGCGCTCGTAGGCGTCCTTGATTTTCTCGACCAGGAATTGCGTGTTCTCTTCGACCGTGCGCGTTTCGAATTGCGCTTTCTCTTTCGAGAGACCGAGCGGGAACGTCACGTTGACCCAGTTGAGAAGCGCGCCGTAGTTTGCCGTCTCGCCGGCCTCGCCCGTCACCAAAAGCTCTTTCAGCTTCGCCGGCACCGCTTCGTCGATCACTTCGAAGACAAGCTTGCGCGGCTCTTCCGAATCGATGGTGTCGTTGCGATAGGTGTAAACCACCTCGCGCTGATTGTTCATTACGTCGTCGAAATCGAGCGTCCGTTTCCGCGCGAGATAATTGCGCTGCTCCACGCGTTTCTGTGCGGTCTCGACCGACTTATTTAGCCACGGATGCTCGAGCTCCTGGCCTTCCTCGAGGCCGAAGCGTTCCATGATCTTCGTCATGCGATCGGCCGCGCCGAAGTTGCGCATGAGATCGTCTTCAAAGCTGACGTAGAAACGCGAACCGCCCGGATCGCCCTGGCGCGCGCAACGGCCGCGCAACTGTCGATCGATGCGGCGCGACTCGTGCCGCTCTGTGCCGATCACGAAAAGTCCGCCAGCGTTTGCCACGCCGTCGCCCAGTTTAATGTCGGTGCCGCGGCCGGCCATGTTCGTCGAGATCGTTACGGTCCCGGCCTGCCCGGCGCGCTGCACGATCTCGGCCTCCTGCATATGATATTTCGCGTTGAGGACGTTGTGCGGAACTTTTTCCCGCTTCAGCATTCGGCTCAGTAATTCTGAAGCTTCCACGCTAACGGTGCCGACCAGGACCGGCTGATTTTTTCCGTGGCGTTCCTTGATCTCGTTGATGACCGCGTTGTATTTTTCGCGGCGCGTTTTGTAGATGCGATCGTTCGCGTCCTTCCGCGCGACCGGCCGGTTCGTCGGGATGACGTTGACGTCGAGCTTGTAAATGTCGTGAAACTCGGCCGCTTCGGTATCGGCGGTGCCGGTCATGCCCGCGAGTTTGTGGTAGAGCCGAAAATAATTCTGGATCGTGATCGTAGCGAGCGTTTGGGTTTCACGATCGATCTGGACGCCTTCCTTCGCTTCGACGGCCTGGTGCAATCCGTCGCTCCAACGCCGGCCGGGCATCTTGCGCCCGGTGTATTCGTCGACGATGACGACTTTGTTTTCCTCGACGACGTAAGCCACGTCCTTTTCGAAGAGGCAATAGGCCCGCAGGAGCTGCGAGATGTTGTGAATGCGTTCGGCCTGCGCGTCGCAATGCTGCTGGCGTTCCACTTTGGCTTTCTCCTTCTGTTCGTCGGAAAGCGACGAATCGAGATCGATCTCGGTGAACTCGCTGATCAAATCCGGCAAGACAAACGAGTCCGGCTCGTCCGGATTCAGAAATGCGCGGCCCTGCTCCGAAAGATCGGACTCGTTCGATTTCTCGTCGATAGTGAAAAAGAGCTCTTCCTTAAGCGCGAACAATTCTTCCTTGCGCGTGTCCTGGTAAAATTGGAGCTCGGCCTTGTCCATCGCCCTGCGTTTCTCCGGGTCTTCCATCATGCGCAGGAGCGGTTTGTTCCGCGGCTGGCCGAGCTTCACCTTGAACATGACGAGGCCGGCGTCCTCCGTTTTTTCCTGCTCGAAAAGTTCCTTCGCTTCACTCGCGAGCCGGTTGCACAACATGGTTTGTTTGCGCACGAGCTGATCGACCAGCGGCTTCCATTTGTCGTACTGATGGGTCGAAACGGTGGAGGGCCCGCTGATGATGAGCGGCGTGCGCGCTTCGTCGATCAGGATGGAATCGACTTCATCGACGATGGCGTAATTGTAACCGCGCTGGACCTGCTGCTCGCGCGTGGTGGCCATGCCGTTGTCGCGCAAATAATCGAAGCCGAACTCGCTGTTCGTGCCGTAGGTGATGTCCATCGCGTACTGCTGGCGGCGTTCGTCGGGCGGTTCATCATGCTGAATGCAACCGTAGGTGAGCCCGAGGAAATTGTAGAGCTGCCCCATCCACTCAGCGTCGCGGCGAGCGAGGTAATCGTTCACCGTCACCAGATGCGCACCTCGGCCGATGAGCGCGTTCAAGTAAAGCGGCAAGGTCGCGACCAGGGTTTTGCCTTCACCGGTCGCCATTTCCGAAATGCGCCCGCGATGCAACACCATTCCGCCGACCAATTGCACGTCGAAATGCACCATGTTCCAGGTCATCGGCTGGTCACAGACGGTGAAAGTGTGCTGGCGTTCCGTCAGTCGACGCGCCGCGTTTTTCACCACGGCGAACGCTTCCGGCAGGATCTCGTCGAGCTTGTTCCATTGCTCTTCCAAGTCAGTAATCGCGGCCAGCTCCGCTTTCCAGGCGGTCGTCTTCGCGCGCAGATCGTCGTCCGAGAGCGCCTTGAACTGCTCATCGAGCTCGTTGATCCGACGGACCGTCGGCATCAGGCGCTTGATTTCGCGCTGATTCTTCGACCCCAGTATTTTCTTTAAGACCCAGCCAACCATAATGAGGGGTTAATATTGACGGATTTCGCTCAGAAACAACCGCTGCCCCATTGGATCTCGCACAACGGTCACAAAGGACACAACGGAGTGGGAATAAGGATTTAAGATTTTCCGCCGTGAACCTTTGCGACCGTTGTGTGAGACAATTTTCCCGCTAAGCTCGCCCGATGAAGAAGATCATTTCTACTCCCGAGGCCCCGGCCGCCATCGGGCCGTATTCGCAGGCGGTCCGGGTCGGATCGTTAATGTTTTGCGCGGGCCAGGTTCCTCTCGATCCCAAGAGCGGTCAGATCGTCTCGGAAGACATCGCCGAGCAGACGCGTCGCGTGCTCGACAGCATCACAGCCATCTTAAAGGCGGAGCAGTTGACTCTGGCCAGCGTGGTCAAGACCACGGTTTTCCTGGCGGATTTCGGAGACTTCCAAAAGATGAACGAAGTTTACGCCACCTATTTCAAGGACCAGCCGCCGGCGCGTTCCACCGTGGGCGTTTCCACCCTCCCGAAAAATGCCCGGGTCGAGATTGAAGCCATCGCCATCGCGGATCAAAGCGGATCGGGCGACAAGACGGTTGGCGACACGTCAGGATAATGAGCGACGACCTGCTCGCGCTTTTTCGCCAGACCGGTGCGCTGCTCGACGGGCATTTTGTCCTGCGGTCGGGATTGCACAGTCGGCAGTTTTTTCAGTGCGCCCTGCTTCTCCAGCACACGGAGATAGCCGCTGAAGTTTGCGGCCGCCTCGCAGAAAAATTACGCGGCATCGCCTGCGACGCGGTGATATCCCCTGCCCTGGGCGGGATTATCGTCGGGCAGGAAGTCGGCCGCGCCCTCGGGAAACGGCATATTTTCGCGGAGAAAGAAGCCGGCGGTCTGGTCCTGCGGCGGGGCTTCCAGATCCAGCCTAACGAGCGGTTCATTGTGGCCGAGGACGTGGTTACGCGCGGCGGTCGAGTCCAGGAAACGGTCGATATCGTTCGTGCCCACGGCGGACAGGTCACCGGCATCGGCGTCATTGTCGATCGTAGTGGAGGCGAACGACCAGACTACGGTTGTCCGTTTGTCAGCCTCATCAAGATGAACGTCGACACCTTCGATGCTGCAAACCTTCCACCCGATTTAGCGGCAATTCCAGCCGTCAAACCAGGCAGCAACAACCCCGGCTGAGTCGCTTAGAAAGCGACGGTCTTCGCAGGCTCTATCGCGAGCACCTGGCGGTCGAGACCGGTCAGTGGCGTCCAGTACGAACAACCGTCGAAAAAATAATGAGTGACCTGACTGTAACGAGTCAGCGAAGGGTCTGTTTGCGATGCACCACCATGCCAGAGATTCGCGTCCCAGATCAATGCTTGGCCTTTTTTTGCCAAAAAATGGACCGGCCGAACTTCTCGCGCGACGATTTCCGCCTCCCAGGTTTTCTCCAAAAGGTGGTAGTGCTCGTAAGGATTTTCTTTGGACCCAAGGGGAGCGTTCACATTCTCGGGAAAGAAGACCGGCCACTTATGAGATCCCGGATAATATAAAAGCGGCCCCGCGCCCTCGTGAATGTCTTCCAGCGCTACCCAAACGCCGCACATAAAATGCGGCGGACGCGCACAGAAATGAACCAGGTCAGCATGAACATGCTGCTGCGATCCGACCGCAAAATTCAAGGTTTGGAACGGGAATGCACGCCGACCGTAGATTTCGGTAAGCACGCCGATGATGACTGGATTAGTGGCAATTCTCCGGATGCTCTCGCTTACTGTCCAACCATCGAAAACGCGCAAGTCGGGGGTGGCGCCAGAATAGTTAGCCTTCCTCCAATCGAAATGAGGCTTAAGGGATTTCAAAACATCATCCGCCACGCGATCGAAGTCCGGCTCCGGAAATTGGAATACGGCGAAACCGTCGCGCTCGAGATCAGCAGCGATCACCCCGGAATTGAGCGCAGCTAGACTCCTGGAGGGAGACGAAATTTCCTTCCGCCGCTTTTGATTCCTAACAAATAATCGACGTAACTTTCTCATATTTTACTTCGAAAAGACGCTATTGATCTAGAAGCGGTTTCAAAAATGTCTGAGGGTTAGCATGAGGCAGGCGAGATGAAAGAAGCCTTGGTAGAGAGACAAGAGACGATTGTGCCGGATGAGAAGGCGACGGAAGTTGCCCAAATGGGCGAAGGTGCGCTCAATTTTCCAGCGCTTGGTGTAGCGGCGCAAGGTGCGGCCGTCATTGAGGGAGCCACGACGGCGTCCTCTGCGATGAGGACAAATCAAAACAATACCGCGCTGGAGCAAGCGCCAGCGCAAGGGATCGCTGTCGTAAGCGCGGTCGGCAATGACGCGCAGCGGGCGGCTTTGCGGGCGACCGCGCCCGGCGCGCGGGACCGAGATGCGAGCCAGGGTGCTTTCGGCCAGAGTTACTTCCGCTGGACTGGCCGAGACCAGTTGGCTTCCCAAAGGAATACCTTGGCCGTCTGCCACCACCATCCACTTTGTACCTTTGCCACGTTTGGTTTTACCCACGCAGAGCCCCCTTTTTTGGCCGGCGCAAAACTGCCGTCCAAAAATACTTCGCTCCAGTTGAGCTTGCCCTGGGCGTCGAGTTGCCCCAGCAAGCCACGCCAGATTCTTAACCAGACATCGCGTTCTTCCCATTGGCGCAATCTTCTCCAACAGGTGCTGGCAGAAGGATACGCTCCAGGCAGATCGCGCCAACGCGCTCCGCTGCGCAAGACCCAGAGAATACCCTCCAAAACCAGCCGCTCGTTCGCACGGGGCCGACCACGGCGCCGCCGCCGCGGTGGCTTGGGTAAGAGCGCTTTTATTTTGTTCCATTGCTTGTCGCTGAGTAAGGAATTATCTCGCATCCCAAGCTTTCCACACTATCGCGGCCAAAAGTACCAGCACAAAATGTGGTATGACTTAGAGTAATTTCTCCCCCTCCCTCAGTGATTTTTGAAACCAGTTCTAATCTCTTTGAGTCCGAACTAAAAAGAGAGCACGATCTGATGCGACTGTAACTTAAAACTCCTAGCTTTCCGCTTAATCGACAAATGATCCACAACATGGGCTTGTGAAAATCCTCATCTCCGGCGTTTGCGGTTTCGTGGGAAGCACGATCGCGCACGGTCTTCTCAACAACGTTAAGGACCGCCAGATCATTGGGATCGACAATCTCAGTCGCGTCGGAAGCCAAGTGAATCTGGAACCGTTGCGGAAGCGCGGCGTTACTTTTCGCCACGCCGATCTTCGTTGCGCGAGCGACTTGGAATCTATCGACCAGATCGATTGCATCATCGATGCCGCAGCGAATCCGAGTGTGCTCGCGGGCGTCGACGGAAGCACCAGCAGCCGTCAGCTTCTGGAGCATAATCTTTACGGAACGGTCAACCTTCTCGAAGTCGCGAAGAAGTATCGCGCTGGGTTTACGCTGCTCAGCACAAGCCGGGTCTATTCCGTCAAAGCGCTTTCTGAAATTCCCGTCGTCGTGAAAGATGCGGCCTTTGCGCCCGAGCCTGGCGTGCCTCTGCCTGAGGGCGCGAGCGAGCACGGCATTGCCGAGAATTTCGCCACGGCGTCGCCCGTGTCGCTCTATGGCGCGTCGAAACTGGCCTCCGAATCGATCGCCCTCGAATACGGAGCCGCCTTCGATTTCCCCGTCTGGATCAACCGTTGCGGCGTCCTGGCCGGCGCCGGCCAGTTCGGCCACGCGGAGCAGGGAATTTTCTCGTTCTGGATTAATGCCTGGTTGCGCCGGCAGCCTTTGAAATACATCGGATTCGACGGCGCCGGGCATCAGTGTCGCGATTGTTTTCATCCGGACGATCTCCTGCCGCTTTTGGAAAAACAATTCGCGGCGCGCGACTCGGGCAAACCGCGCGTGGTCAATCTCGGTGGCGGCGCGGGGAATACCATGTCTCTGGCGCAATTGAGTCGCTGGTGCGAAGCGCGATTCGGGCCGCATCAGGTCGCGAGCGATCCCACGCCGCGACCATTCGACGTTCCCTGGTTAGTCATGGATTCCCGGCTCGCGCGAAAAACCTGGGATTGGCAACCGGCGATCGGCCTCGAACAAATTCTCCAGGAAATCGCCGACCATGCCGAAGCCCATCCCGATTGGCTGGAAAACTCCGCCGCGCGATGAATACGCCGGCCCCCGAAAAGAAGATTGAATTGTTGTCCGTCGTGATTCCGACCCGCGACGAGGAAGGATGCATCGCTTCCACGGTCGAGCATCTGCACATCGAGCTGCGTTTGTGCGAGGTTCCGCATGAAATTGTCGTCGTGGACGACGGGAGTACCGATCGAACCTGGGAAATCCTTCAGGAGTTGCGCGCGAGAATTCCCACGTTGTCGCCGATCCAGAATCTCGGACTGAATGGCTTCGGCCGCGCGGTGGCGACCGGACTCGGCGTGATGAAAGGCGACGCCGTCGTCATCATGATGGCGGATGAATCCGATGACTGCCGAGACGTCGTCCGTTATTGGGAGAAGTTAAACGAAGGATACGACTGCGTGTTCGGCAGCCGCTTCATCAAAGGTGGCGGGGTAATCGATTACCCGAAGGTCAAACTCTTCCTCAATCGGCTTGCGAATTGGTTCCTGAAAGTTCTTTTTCGGATCAAGCTGAACGACACCACGAACGCCTTCAAAGCATATCGTAAGGAAGTGATCGACGGCTGCCAGCCCCTGATCGCGCCGCATTTCAACATCACCGTCGAGATCCCGTTGAAAGCGATCGTGCGCGGCTACACCTGGACGACGATCCCGATCACCTGGCGGAATCGGCGCAGCGGCACCGCTAAATTAAAGATCAAAGAGATGGGGAGCCGTTATCTGTTCATCTGCCTGTATGTCTGGCTGGAGAAATACTTCAGCGCGGGCGATTACCGCCGGCCAGAGAAAGCCGTCTGACGATATCGATCGCGGGTGGGTCCACAAGGCGCAAGCAGAATTGCCTCGGCCATCTGAAGCGCATATAAGGCTTCATGGAGCAACGCCCGGAGCCGACTAAGTTTGCTCGGCCCCTGGCCGCTTGCATCCAGAGCCTTGCTCTCATCATCACGATCGTGGGAGCGCGGCTCTGGTTGATCTCGGTTTACAGCACGTCCCTACCCATTCTCGATCAATGGGATGCTGAAGCGGCGCTGCTTTTTAAACCCTGGCTCGAAAACACTTTGGGATTCGCAGACCTGTTCACGCCGCATAACGATCACCGAATGTTTCCCTCGCGGTTGCTGGCGCTAGGTCTTTTGCGGCTGAACGATCAGTGGGATGCACAGCTGGAAATGGTCGCGAATGCGGCGCTCTGCGGGTTAATGGGATGGGTGGTTGCCACGGGTCTCGCCCGAATCTTTGGAATCAAATATCGGCTGCCGGTCTTCGTGGCAGTAGCACTGTGGCTGGCGTTACCTTACGGCCACGAAAACACGCTCTGGGGATTTCAATCCGCCTTTTATTTTCTGCTCTTCTTTTCGCTGGTCGCAATCTGGGGGCTTGGATTTTTTGCTCCGTCCTCGCGTCATTGGTGGCTTGGAGCGACTGCTGCCGCCTGGGCGTGTTTCAGCATGGGCTCAGGTTTTTTCGCCGCCGCGGCGGTCCTCATGCTCGAATTGCTCCGGATCGTTTCGCGACGGCGGCCTTGGCGGGCCGCTGCACCCACGTTTTTGCTTTGTCTCGCCATGATCGCGCTCGGTTGCGTTTTCCGCGTTCATTTCGCGCCCCACGATGCGCTCAAAGCGGCAACAGTCGGAGCGTGGCTGAGCGTCTTCGCGCGATGCCTGGCCTGGCCGTACATCGCATTTCCGATCGCGGCCTTCTTGCTCTACCTGCCGTGGGGTATTTGTTCAGTCGCTCTGCTGAGAGGCTGGCAGGGGATGCGCCGGACCCAGTTTGAAGTTGTCTTCGTCGGCGGCTTATGGGTGATCGTGCAGGCCGCGGCCATCGCCTACGCCCGTGGCGAAGGCGGCCGCATTCCGATCGCTTCCCGTTACATGGACATTCTCGCATTGGGCACGTTGCTTAATGGTGTGGCTGTGATTGTCTTGGTGGCACAAGCAACTCCTCCGAAAAGTGCTCTGCGAACTCTGGCGACAGCCGGAGCTGCCCTTTGGCTCTCTGCGCCCATCGCCGGCGCCGGCTGGCTTGGCTTCCAAAAGGTCGGGGTCGGCCCGGGACGAGAGGTGCTACGGCCCATGGAAGAAAACGTGCGCGCCTATGTCGAGACTCACGATCGCAGCTATCTGGCCGGCGACATTCCTTATCCTAGTGCGATCAGGCTCGCGACTTTGCTCGATGATCCGACGATTCGAAAAATCCTGCCGGCCCTGGTGCGAGCTCCGCTACCGATCCAAATGCGCGCCGGGACGAACCGCGCTTTCGTGCCGGATGGTCTCCCCCCAGAACTGCCGAGGCGCCCGTACGAAAAGATCTGGGGATCGTACTCCGACGCTGGCCCGGCCGCGCGTGGCTCAATTGAAAGCGAAATTTTTAATTCGCCATTTCCCTATCTGCGATTCGAAACAGCCGCCGACGCTCAAACAGATATGTTTCTCCAGCTGCGCGACGAAGCATCGGGGCAAACCACCCGGATCAGGGCGAAGACGCCCATCGACCAAGTCTGGCGTTGGCAAACGGTCCCGGCGCCGGGTTCAGAACTGCGCCTCATCGCCTCGGACAATAATTCCCGACATTGGCTCGCCTTTCGCCAGCCACGAGAAACCGGGCGCTGGAGTTTCTATGCTCAAGTGCTCGTCTCACAGGGGAAAAACGTATTGATCAGCGGAACTGGATTGTGGGCTTTCTTGATTATCGGCGCCCTGCTAAGGCATCGAGCGCGAGAACCAATCGAACCAAAGGCATGATGAGACCAAACGAACCCTCCATCGTCCGCGACGGACCGCGCTCATCTTTAGCAGCGCGTGCAGCTGCGTTAACGGCGACGGCCTGGTTGCTTCTCGTAACAGCGCTCCTCCCGCCCTCACTCGCATTCGCCATTCAGAAAAAGCATTGGATCAATATCCCGATCTGGGACGAATGGGACACGCCCGGAATAGCTCTGCTGCATTTTGCGCAACGCCATCTTACCTGGGCCGATCTGCTGGCTCAGCATAACGAGAGCAGAAAGATTTTCCCACGCCTCATCCACATCGCCATTGCTTCGGTAGCCGGGTGGGACGTGCGCCAGGGGATGGTGCTGACATTCTTGTGCGCCTGCGCCGCTTCGGCCTGCGCCTTCGTGTATCTGCGCCGCCGAGCGCGCGGCGCACAGCCCGCTGTTCTCTTCGCCTGGTTACTGGTGAATCTTCTTCTTTTCGCTCCTTCCCAGTACGAGAATTTCCTCTCCGGCTTCGCCTTCGAGATATTCATCCCGTTTCTTTGCTTGTTCGGTTGCTGCGCGATCAATCTCACGCGGTGGCCGTTGCCGGCGAAGGCAGGTTGCAACGCGTTTCTCGCCCTTTTGTCCAGCTATACCTTCGCCAACGGCATGCTTTTGTGGGCGCTTGCGATTCCAATTCCCGGCGCCGAAGAACGATCGCGGCGCCGGTCGACGCTGAACCGTCTTCTCTGTTACGCCCTTTATTTTGGCATCGCGATCATCTCGATCGGCTATTATTTCGTCGGATACAAACGTCCCGCTATCGCCCCGCCGTCCGCGACGCTGAACCAACTCCCGGGACTTCTGGAGTTTCTTTTGGTGTGGCTCGGTGCGGTGTTACGTTCACCCTGTTTCAACACCCGCGCCAACGGCGCGCTGGTCGCGCTCTGTATCATCGCCGCACTGAGCGGCGCGTTGCTGGTTTTGAAAAGCGAGAAAGCGCGCTGGCGAAATTATTATCCGTGGCTGGTGCTTCTGGCGTTCGCGGTGGCGAGTGGCGCGATGACAGCGGTCGGCCGACTGAACATCGGTATCGACGTCGTTTTTAACACCTGGTTCAACGGCTTCTCGGGCCTGCGCTACAACGCCACCTCGGTCTTTGCCTATGTCGCGGTGATCGGGCTTGTCTTTAATCTTTACCAGGATCGAATCATTTTCCGGCCGGTTCTGCGCAGTCGTTTCCTCATTTTCCTCACCGCTGCCTGCACTTTCCTCATCGTGGCCTGGCTTCAAATGCTTTCAGACGAATTGATTCGGGTGAAGGAATTTCAGACCAACCGAAGGCGCGCTCGCACCGCCGTGATTTGGATCAATGCGCTGCCGGACAATCCAGAAATTTTTCTGGCGTATCCTTATCCGGACGGGTTCTGGGGACGGGTAAAAGAGATGCGGGAAGCCGGTCTGGTAAGGATTCCCCAAGTCAGCGAATCCCTCCGGAGAGCGATCGCCTCGCCACCGATCCCTCCCAATTCCGCCGCGGGACATCTGGACTTAGGTGAGCGGCGCTCCCCGGGGAATTTTCGGTTTGCCGGATGGGCCCGCAGTCCCCTCAAGAACGCCCGGGCCGATTATGTCGTCCTAGGCTGGGAAGAAACGAATGGGTCCTTCCATCCATTCACCGCGATCAAGACAGGCATTCTCCGGCCGGATGTAGCAAACGTTTTTGGGCGGCTTTCACTCGAAGCAGGCTTTGATCAGGAAATCGAAGTTTCACGGTTGCCGGCCCAAACCGTTACCATAAGAGCGTGGTCGATCGATTGGCAGACCCAACAAGCGTTTCCGCTCGATGGCGTCCTTCAATTGGAATGGCCCAGATTGTAAATCAAGCGGCTGGCGGGCAAACTTCGTGTGCAGGCGGACGGAAACTTGCTACTGGAAACGCATGTTTTGGCATTCGAACCCATCCCGTTGGTTAAAGTATGGCGCCTGGCTTTTGATTTTGTTGGAAGGCTGGAGCAGCCGAAGTGTTCTCGGCGCATCTCCCTTCGTTCGGGTCCCTACGGATAAATCCACGCTTCAGGATGCAATCGCGGAGGTTACCGACGGCGGCGTCATCGAGACGGCCGCGGGAGTTTATGCCGCACCTTCCGGCGGTTTTACTGTCCTCGACTACGATAAAGGATTCACGATTCGGGCGGCGACCGGCGCCAACGTCACTTTGAGTGGAGGCGGGACGACGCCGATCTTTCTTTTTGCGAATTCGCCCGGCCGGGTTCGGCACACAATTACCTTCGATCACCTGATATTTTCCGGCGGCACGTCCATCCAGAACTTTCTGGGGGGAGCGCTTACGGTCGTTCGCAACGATGCCATTTTTAAGTCATGTATTTTTCAAAATAACGCGGCCAATCCCTCCATCTCCGGCGGCGGTGCCATTTGGTTTGAAAGTGTCTCGGCAGCTTTCGAAAAATGCACTTTTACCGATAATACTTCGCCCAATTACGGCGGCGCCATCGCGATGTCGTCGGCCTGCCGGACTTTTTTCCGCGAATGCACTTTTACCGGAAACCGGGTGGACGTTGCGGGCCACGGTCAGACCGCGGCCGGGGGCGCGATCTTCAACAGCGACTCGTTGATCCAGGTGGATAATTGCCGCTTCGAAGACAATCATGCCGGGTACGTGGCGGGCGCCATTTACTGCGGGGGTCATTGGAAAGATCCGCTCACCACGCCGACCGCCGAGTTGATCGTCAACAATTCGCTCTTTATCAAGAACTCCGCTTTGAACAATCCTTCGGTCAACATCAACTCCGCGCCGCTCGGTGGCGCGATTCACATCGAGGATCAGATCACGGGCAAATTCAGCAATTCGCGCTTCACGGAAAACTTCGCCCTCCAGGGTGGAGCGATCAGTAGTTATCGGGCCAATGTCGAAATCGAACGCTGTGTCTTCTTGAGGAACCATGCCGACGGATCCAAAATCGGCGAGAGCTTGGGCGGAGCGATCATCGCGTTGTCATCGGACAACGTCGATCCAAGCTCGGACTTCGGCACCACGAATCGGCGTTCTATCATCCTGACGATTCGCGACACGCTCTTTCGCGGTGACGGCGGGTCTAAGAACGCGCTACAAGGCGGGGCGATTTTTGCCTCCGGTGATCTCAACGCCGCGTACGGTTTAAACGGCGTCCGCCAAAATGGAACTGTGGATAGCAACCGCGCTCAGGTTAAACTTACCCGCGTCGGGTTCGCGGATCTGGTGACGACTAACATCGGATCGATCCCCGGTTCGGCCGGTGCCATCGGAGGCGCATTCACCAATTTCGTCATGGATCATTCGATCATCGAAAACTGTTCCACCACGGACCTTGGCGGCGGCTTGGAATTCGTCCAGAACTCAGTGGCCACTATCCAGAACAGTATTATTGCCAGTTGTCGCGCCGGCTCTCTGGGCGGCGCCCTCGCGATGTTCGGGGGAGTTTTAGACCTGCACGATTCGAGCCTGGTCGAAAACAGTTCTACCTCCACGGGCCAGGGAGGAGCGCTCGGGAGCGCACCGGCCGCAGCTTCAGGTGATGGCGTTCCCGACACAAACTTCGAAGGCCTCGTCCAGAATTGTGTGTTGAGCAAGAACGCCGGAGGACCCACGATTTGGGAAGGCGATCGCATCGATTCGCCATTCAACCGGATCGGCTACGGCGGGAATCAAATCTTTGTGGTCGGGCAGCCGGCCTTCTTCAGCCAAGTGACCGGCAATCTCACCGTCGCGGAATTGAATAGCGTGGTGGTGAACCGCTCGGACCGCACCCGAACCAAGAAGGCGCCCTTTCCCAATACCGTGCCCACTTCCGCGCCGGTCGTTGGCGCCATTCTCATGCTTCCGCCGACCATTTTGCAGAGTGGCGCGCCGGGCGAAACTTTGCCCATTCCATCGGACCTGATCTTTGCCTCGAGTGGCGCGACCGCCCAAGTGGATGGAACGCCGCAGCGGACAAACAGCGGCGTCATTCCCACATCCGTCGATGGTTCGCACACACTCACCCTGAGCAGTGCTACCTTGCTTACTCCCGCGCCGCCATCAGAGGTCGCGGCTAACATCGCCACGCGCCTGCCGGCGGGGACGGGACAAAACCTGTTGATCGGCGGATTCATCATCCAGGGCTCGGGACCAAAGCGCGTCCTCATCCGCGGCGTCGGGCCTTCGCTCAACGCCATCCTTGCCGGCACGCTGCAAGATCCGGCCCTGGAATTGCACGATGGCACCGGCGCGCTCATCGCTAGCAATGACAATTGGCGCACTACCCAGCTCGGCGGTCTCATTACCGCGGACCAGGCATTCGACATTCTTGGCACCGGCATTTCACCCACCAGCGAAACCGAACCTGCACTGCTGGCGACTTTGAATCCGGGCGCATACACCGCCATCGTCAAAGGCACGAACAATACAACCGGCGTCGCGCTGGTGGAGGTTTACGATCTCGATGCCGTCCCCGCAGCAACGCTCGCGAACCTTAGCACGCGCGGGTTTATTCAAACCGGCGATAACGTCATGATAGGCGGCTTCATTTTGCAAGGGGGCACGGGGCGGGCAAAAGTCGTGGTCCGTGGAATCGGGCCTTCGCTGCAGACAGCCGGAATCAGCAACCCGATTAGCGATCCGATGCTGGAGCTGCACGATGGAAATGGCGCCACCATCGCATCGAACGATGACTGGCGCTCGTCGCCTGACGCCGCTGCAATCCAGGCGGCAGGCCTGCAACCAAGCAACGACGCCGAATCTGCCATCTACAAAACCGACTTACGCGGCGCATATACCGCTGTGGTCCGAGGGAAGAACAGCGGCGTCGGTGTTGGCGTGGTTGAAGTCTACGTGTTTTAAGAGGCGGAGCGGTTCGCATTTCGACAATCGCTCGCTCCGCATATCGCACCGGTCTGGTATGGCTCGGTTCTTGAGCCGCCGACAATAGCGGCTTTCGCGTCGCGGAACTTGAATTACACAGGAGGGACGCCACACTCCTTACACTGTTTTTGTGCCTGACCAAAACGATCACCTCCGGAAGCTAAACGCCGAGCTGGACGAGCTGCGAAACTCACTCGTCAAGCTTCGGTCGCAGCTGACCCTGTCTTCGACGCCGACTTCTCGGGCCGATGCCTTGGACGCGGTCCATCGACACATCAATACGCTCAAGACATTCCCCCGATTGTTGAAAACCGACTGGGTGGAATTTCTCGCGCGCCTGGAACAAACCGAGCGCGAAGCCTGGGACCAGAAAGTCAGACGCGCGGATGTCACGGCCAAGCTCAAAGGCCGTGAACGATTGCTCGTGCAGATTCAGAGCTCAGCCGCGTGGAAAATCGTTAAGCCGATCTGGAAGATTTTTCACCGCTCGAGCAAGCAGGCAGGCGATGCCGCCTTCACGTCCGACCTCGCCTTTGCTCTCGACCTTCCGAAGCAGTGGAAAACAAATCGCGACATCCTCTTCATCAAAGGATGGTGCTTCTCGCGGAGCGGAAGGGAGATTGCCGGCATTCGGGCCAAGGTGGGAAGGAAAGCGAAGCTGGCTCGTTACGGATTGGAACGCCCGGACGTAATAGGATCGTTCCGCGACTATCCCGAAGCGCAGCAAAGCGGGTTTACTATCGAAATAAGAGTTCCGGACGGAATATCGATCGTGCAGCTCGAGGCCATAGAACTGGGATCGGACTGGCAGCCTTTCCTGCGCGAAGAACTCAAGCGAGAAACGAATGGTGAAGCGCAGGAAGATGGCGAATCGGAATCTGCTCCGGACAGACCGGAGGAACGGATTTTGAAACTGCCACCTCTCTCCGCGAACAAGGCGTTTGAGTTAATTCGATCGGAGTTTCAGCCACACACGCGGCGAGTTAATTCAGAATCCGCGCCCGGATCGCCGATCCCTGCTACCGCACCTTCCATCAGTGTCCTGACACCTACCCACGATACAAAGCCGGAATGGCTGGCTGAAGCGGCATTGAGCCTTATCAACCAAACTTTTCCGGACTGGGAATGGTGCCTTGTGGATGACGGTTCGAACGATCGCGAAACGAAGAAGCTCCTCGACCTTCTTAGCACGGTCAGCCCGCGCGTGCGGGTAGCCGTGTCCCCGGGCAAGGGTATCAGCGCGGCGACGAACCACGCCCTTGAGCTAGCCCGCAGTGATTATGTTTGTTTTCTCGATCACGACGACCTGCTTCATCCGCTCGCGCTTGAATGCATGCGGGACAAGCTCGCGGAAGGCTATGACGTCGTTTATTCGGATGAAGACAAACTCGACGATTCCTCCGGTGCACTCATCGAACCCTTCTTTAAGCCCGATTGGTCGCCGGAATATTTTCGCGGTGCGATGTACGTGGGCCACCTGCTCGGTGTGCGGCGGGAGCTGGCGCGAAAGACCGGTTTCGATTCCTCCTACGACGGCGTCCAGGATTTTGAGTTCATGCTTCGCTTGAGCGAACTGGCTCCGCGCATCGGTCACATTCCCGAGATTCTTTACCATTGGCGGAAGACACCGGGAAGCATTGCGGAAGATAGCGACGCCAAACCGCACATCGGGGCTCTCCAGGAAAAAGCCGTCAATGCGCACCTGAAGCGGGTTCAGCTTCCCGCCGGCGCCAAGCAAGCTCGGCTGCCTCACCGCTTGAAGATTGTCCCGGCCAGACGCGACACCTATGCGCGAGTCAGCATTATCATTCCCACCCGCAATGCGCCGGATGTTTTCGGCCGCTGCTTGCAGAGCCTCTTCGACAAGACTTCCTATCCGGATTTCGAGGTAATCGTCTTGGATAATGAGACGACTGATCCGATTGCGGTCGGTTTGATGGAAAAATATCCGGTCCGCAGAATCGAATTTCCCGGCAAGTTTAATTACTCGCGCGCGAACAACCAGGGCGCAGCCGTGGCCACGGGAGAGCTCCTGGTATTCCTCAACAACGACACCGAAGTCGTCACACCAGAGTGGCTGGAGCATCTCGCCTACTACGCCGAACAGCCGGACGTGGGCGCGGCCGGTGCCTTGCTGGCCTATGAGAAAAATACTGTCCAGCATGCCGGCGTCGCCCTGGGAATGCGCGGCACGGCGGATCACGTCATGCGCCATTTTCCGATCGAGGTGGATGGTTATGCCGGCAACCTGGTTTGCGCGCGGGAAGTTTCCGTAGTCACCGCTGCCTGCCTGATGATCCGCGCACCACTCTTTCAGGAGATTGGCGGATTCAATCCGCATTTCTTCACGGCCTATCAAGACGTCGACCTTTGTTTGCGGGTGCGGGCGCGCGGCCTGCGCGTCATCTGCACGCCCCGGGCGCGCTTGTTGCATGACGAGTTCGTCTCAAGACCACAGAGCTATTACGACATGGTCGACCGGATGCTTCTGCTCGATCAATGGGAAGAAGTCATCGAGCGCGGCGACCCCTACTATAACCGCAACCTGGACCTCGAACGCGGCGACTACAGCCCTCACTCCGGTGAGTAATATTCTTTTCGCTCTCTATCATGATTTCAGCGCGAACAGCGCTGTGCATGTCCACAATTTCGCGAACCAGCTCACGGTTCTCGGGCATTCCACCGCCGTGGCGATTCCCGAGGACGCCGATCGCGGCGCCGGCCTGGGGGAACAAACGTATTCCGTGCACCGATTCGATCAAATCGACGGCGACTGGCCGCGCGTTTTCCTGAATGGTCGCGGGCCCGACCTTGTGCACGGCTGGACCCCGCGCGAAAATGTGCGCCTCTTCTGCGAGAAGCTGGCCGGCTTCTGCGCCTTCAAGCTTTTCGTTCATCTCGAAGACAACGAGGAACTCATCCTCGAAGTGAATCTTGGAACGCCGTTCGAAAAACTGGCGCGCGCTCCTTTCGCGGAAATCCCAGGGAACCTCTCGCATCCACGCCACTATCGTACCTTCATTGCCTCGGCTGACGGCGTGACGATGATCATGGACCGGTTGGAACAATTCGTTCCGGCTGAAATTCCAAAACTGGTCCTTTGGCCTGGCGCCACCGACCAGCTTTTTTTTCCGCGGCCGCGCAGTCTACCATTGCTAGAACAACTCGGCATCGCAGGTGGGACTGTTATCCTTTGCTATACGGGCAATGTCCATTCCGCGAACGCCCGTGACGTGCGCAGCTTGTATCTCGCCGCCGCCATGCTCGACCGCGAAGGCACACCCGCGCGCCTCATTCGGACTGGCCGGGATTTTTGTTCGTACCTCGGACCGGACGAAGAATGGGCCTACAAGGTGTCGATTGACCTGGGGCGAGTACCTTACCAGGAAATTCCCAGGTTGCTCAGTCTGGCGGATGTCCTCGTCCAGCCGGGCGCGGACAATTCCTTTAACGAATTCCGATTGCCGGGAAAGCTCCCGGAATTTTTCGCCATGGGCCGCCCGGTGATTCTGCCGCGGACAAACCTGGGCCGCTTTGTTCGGCACGGCGAAGAGGCCTGGGTGCTCGACAAAGTCGACGCGCTCGGCATCGTGAACGCCGTGCTGGAACTGCAGGCGAACAAAGCGCTAAGCGAACGCCTCGCCGCCGGCGCGCTCGCCTTCGCCCGCGAACACTTCGACTGGGAGAAGAACACGCGCGCGCTGTTGGCGTTTTACGAAGCGAATTCCACGAATCGGAAAAAGGAGGACGATGCCGGTCCGCTTCCTTAACAAGCCAGAGCAGCGCGCGAAAATAATCTCGCGTTTTTCCGGATGCGACGCCGGCGGCGGCACGTCCTACGCGACGGTCGCCGACTATTGCGAAAGTCTGGATGAGCTTCGGCAGATCACACCCGTGGATGGCGACCTGAAGAACGTGCAACGGCCCTGGACCGCGAAAGCAATCTTGGCGAACGTCCCCCCACCGGCGCGCCTGCTGGAAATCGGCGGCGGCGAACCGATGATCAGCGGGTTTTTGGAGGAGCTAGGTTACGACGTCACCCTGGTCGATCCGTATGATGGGTTTGGCAACGGGCCGACTGACTTCGACCGCTACGTCGAACAGTTTCCGAATGTGAAAATCGTCCGCGAATATTTTCGCCCGGGTTTACCCGGCCTGACGCCGGGATCATTCGACGCCATCTTCTCCATCTCGGTGCTCGAACACCTACCGGCCGAATCACTGCGGCTCTGTTTCGATGCCATCGACGAGTTTCTCACGCCCGGCGGCGTTTCGATTCACTGTTTCGATTTTATCCTGCAAGGCCCGGGTGAACTCGACAATCCTCCAATGGCCGAGCGGATTCTTGCCGAACAAGCACGACTCACCGGCAAACCTGCGCCAGAATCATTGCCATCCCTGCTGGGTCGCGTTCAGGCCGACGTCGAAACATTTTTCCTCTCCCCGCAGGGCCATCATCATTGGCGAGGTGGGCGCAGTTATTCGGAATTCCCGTTCCGCAAAGTTGTCTCGATCCAAACGATCGCGCGTCGCGAGACTTGAGGCAGCCGAGCACGACAGGCCATCAGCCGATTCAGTGGGGTAGGAACGAACTTCTTACCGGCAGGTATTGCACCAGCGGATCCCCTGGGATGCCAAGCTGTCCCGATTGATTATCTCCAGTCACAAAGACCGCTCGATCTGTGTAACGCACCATCACACTAAAGTTCGCGCAGGCCACGAGATCGGCTACGTCCTTCATGCCGTCCGGCCCGGGGTTCATCGCCACAGGAGGATATTGGGCCACACCGGCAGAACCGTTGCCAAGTTGACCGTACCCGTTGTAACCCCATCCATACACTTTGCCGTCCGCTGCGCTATGGGCGATACAGTGTGCCGATCCCGCGGCGATCGCGTCTATCCCACCGGGCCCTACCGCGATAGGTGTAGCAATAGACAACGCACCACCAGGTGCGATGCCCAGTTGGGAGAAGTCATTGCTGCCCCAGCCGAAAACTGTGCCATATCTGGCTAACGCGATACAGAATCCTGATGAGCCGCACGCAACCTGGCTAATACCTACCAAAGGAGTGCTCGCGTTGTTACTGGCAGCCTGAACTACTTGCACGGGGTAGCCGCTGTCGTCTCCAGAACCACCATTGCCCAAATTCCCATTGGCTCCGGCACCCCAGGTCCAAACAGTGCCGTCCGCATCGATTGCTGCCATGGTGCCACCGCCTGCAGCGATGGAGACAATGCCAGTTAGGTAGTCGCCGGGATTAGCAGTCTTTGTTACTCGCGACGGAGTGTAGTGGGGAACAGGCGTGCCATCTCCGAGGCGGCCGTTCCAGTTAGCTCCCCACGTCCAGACTTGCCCTTGCGTATCGATCGCAGCGTAGCAAGCAGTGCCAACCGCAATAGCATGTTTGCCGTTGCGGGACGGCGTCGATATCTGCAGCACTGTCGGAACCCGAACCGGAGTCGTGATCTCCCCGCCGCTCGTGCCGTCGCCCTTCGCGCCGTACTGATTCGAGCCCCATACCCAAAGAGATCCATCGGTCTTAACTGCGAGCGAGGTATATTCGCCGGCGGCAATCTCCGTCACTGTTGGATCAAAGCCGACCGGTGTTGGTCCTACTGTTCGGGAGGTATTCCCATTGCCAAGCTGGCCGTAAGAGTTCTGCCCGGTAGCCGTGGCGCTTCTATTCGCCAGCACCACAAGGTGCTGCATCCCGGCCGCTGGTTTGGCGACCGTGCCTCGCCCCTCGGCGCGGCCCGCACTAACGTAGTGGCTGATCGCGCTTAGATAGTTTGTAGCGCCAACCGCATTTGCGAGGTCGGGGTTCAGCTGCAGGTATTGCGCCGGTGAAAACGTCCGCGAAGCCCGGAGTCCTTGCGCGATGCCTCCTGTTTGGGGGGTGAGCCAGTGGTCTTCTGCCGCTTGCGGGGTCGAGATACCACCAGACTGCAAGCCATTGATAGCGATATAGTCGCGCCAATTGAATACCTCGGGATCCAGGGCGGCGAATTGCGAATGCACGCGAGTGAGCCCCTCCTTTACCTGGTCCAGGTTTCCGATCACCACATAGGCGCGGTCCTGCGGATACCACCCTGGACCATTAAAGCTATCGTAGCGGTTAATGGTGCCAAAATGGACGCAGCCAAAATTCGGGTCAGGCTGGCTGGGATTGTTCGGGTCCGGATAAAACGGATTAGGAGGAACAACGAACCACCAATTGACGGAGCCGGGATCACCATATGGTTGCAGCAGTTCCGGCGCGTACCATCCCATAGCATAGTTGCCGTCGGCGGTGGACACCACCTTGATGCGGTCGTCCTCTCCGCCCGACGAGCGAATCTTTCTGTAATTCTTCGAAACAACATCCCACGAGCGCACCGACGAAAACTCATAGTTCACTACCGCCGTGGGATTGTTAATACCCTTCAGGACCGCCTCCGGGATGAACACCTCGGTGAGATACTCAATCACGTTTGGGATACCCGCAAAGCCGATCGTAACGGTTTTGTGAACCTTGTAATTGGACAACGGTGAGGTGTAGGGAGTAACAGGTAGCCATTTGGCGGGATCACCGCAGTAATCTTCCGGTTTGGCGCTTTGAACGAATTGGCTGTAGTACCAAGCCATTTGCGTCGTGGACTCCAACCGGTTGCCGCTGGCGACGACGGACAACAAGCGGCTGGTACTGGTAGCCTTCTGTCCATCGTCGAGGCTACCGGTCTCGTAGGGATCGTAGCAGATAAAGCGATTAAAGAATTGGTAATTAGGCGACAATTGCCGGCCGTGATCCCAGTTGTTAATGAACTCCTTGTTCCCCCACTTAATGGACGACACGGCCCCTGCATATTGACTCGATGTGCTTACAGTTATCGGGCCGAAAACCGGATCGGAAGCCCTGATAGTGGCGTTGCCGTTGACTTGCGCCCGACTAGCTGGGAGCCAGCAGAGTAATACTCCCAAGGTCGCGGTGATTGTGCTGACACGCTGAAGCGATGGCATATATCGGCTCACTTAATCTGGTATGCCTCGATTAGCCCGACGCCGGTGCTGTTGTCCTTGCCCCGTACGATGGCGGTGTAATTTCCTGGAGAAAGCTCACGAAGGATGGCAGCTTCACGCGGGTCAGACGGCGCTATCTTGGTCGCCAGGATGTCAGCAGCGTTGGTGTTGTCTTGCCAGTTGTCGTTAGCCGCGATGAGGCCCCCTTGCTGGTCGTGCAGCTCGAGCGTCGTATCTCGCAGAGCGTTTGGCAGCACGCTAATCAGACTCGGCCCAATGGCGCGAAAGAGCACGGTGGTAGTGCCGCTGCCGACGACGATTGTTCCGCCAATCAGAACATTGTCGCCCGTGTCAACGAAGCCGCGTGTCGCAATGTTTGCCAGCTTCGAATCTACGCTTCCATCCAGATCATAGACCTCCACCAGGCCGACGCCGGTTGTTCCACCTTTCCCCGACAGAATAACCGTGTAGGCGCCGGGATTTAGGACCTTCACCAGGGCCGACTCGTGGTCGTTGCGCGGCTGAATTGTTGTGGCCCGCAGCTCGTCTTGTTGGGTGTCTCTCCAGTTGTCCGTAACCGCGAGCGTGCTGGAGGAGTCGTGCAATTCCAGAACGGGATCGGCCAGGTTCGCGATCACTGGCAACGATGGGCCGAGCCCGCGCAGCATCACTTTCTTGGGCTGCGAACCTGTAATGATGAACCCCCCGATCAGCACGTTACTGCCGGTCCCGACTGCCAATCGTGTCGAAATATTCGCGAGACGGATTGCTGGCGGGCCTTGGGCTAGCGCACTTGCAGCGAAGACGCTGAGAACAGCGAATAAGAACGCGACAGCGCGAGCACTTTGCCCCAAGTCCAAAAAGCTATCGCGAATTGACTGGCAGCAACGAAACACCTCGCGTGTTTTACGCGATTGCAGAAATAAATCCAGCAAATTGTGCATACATGGGTTCCGAAGGACCGCCCTAACTAACGTCCGTGTCTCTTTAAGCAGGAGAGATGCCGTCAAGCCGGTGCTTAGAGTTTCGGCACCTGCGCATTCTCCTTGAGGCGATAAAGCTTGCCGTCTTTCGCATCGACCGCCCATGCGGAAATCTTTGCCCCCTCGGGCACCGCGCCTCGATGAAAAGTCGCCTGCCATCCGGTCCAAAGTTGCTCCGGACTCTCCAGAACTTTCGCAACATCCGGCCGGCTCACGACCGCGTTCGACAAGGCAAACGCAATCCATTCTCCACGTTTATTGCTGTAAGCGAGGACCACACAATCCGCCGGTCTCCCCCTCCCGACCAGCGCCGCCCAGCCCCACGCTGTTGCCAGATCTTGCCCCGACGGCGCGAGACCATCGAACCAACCAACTGCCGAGGGGTCCTCGTTGTCGCTATGGCGAAGGGCTTGAATCTCTTTAGTACGAATCAACGGCGTCTTCAGCAAATGCAGCCGATCCAGCGCGTCTGCATTCTGCCGGACAAAATGCGGCCGGGGAAAGTTGACCAGCTTGATGGTTTCCGACGTATCCAGCACTTGGTTGAACAAGATGGCGCCGTGTCCGAGATGCAGCGCAGCGGAGCGCACCCGAAACAATGGAACGGAGGCCGCCGCGCAGAGCAATTCCAGCGTCAGATAACTGGCCCCGAAGAAAATGACTGCGGTGAAAAAAGTCAGACGCGCGCCGGCACTGCGATGCACTTTCGAAAGCCGCTCGGCAAGAATGGCAATCAGCGCAATCATGGCCACCGTCAGGTAAAGCGAGAAGGTCACATAACGCGATTCGAGCGCCTGGGAAACGCCCCAGCCGATCCGGCCCATTGCCGCCAGACATCCGCTGCCGATCGAATACATCCCCAGCGCGAGCCAGGGTAAAACTCGGGCGCGATGTTCCGCATCGCGAAAACAGAAAATGACGTGAGTCAGGACCGCGAGATAACCGAGAAGGAGCAATGCACCGACGAAGCTCGCTACCGCCAGAGGATGCTCGTTGCCAACGCGAGCCAAGCCAGAACCCAAAAACGCACAAAGGTATTGCAGGTAAACCGGCGGCGATTCAGGTGGCGCAAACTGCGGCAGTTCATCTTGGGGCCGAAACTTCCAGAAGTAAATGGCCGCACAGATCACACCCGCTGTTAGCCATGAGCCGAGCCACCCTTTCCATGCGGGATTCCGTTGTGTAAGGAACAGGACGGGAAAGGTCAATCCCCAGGCGAGGACGCCGTTCGCCAGGGAAAAGCTGCTGAAAAAAGCCAGGACCAGGCAGAGCGAAAATTTTGCAGCGACGGAAACGTTCGTTCGAATCACGACCAACCCTGCGACGATGCACAGGGCGGGGATAAAGGAGGGAAAACCCGAGGCGAGCAGCCATAACTCTTCCTGAACCGGGGAAAAGATCAGCAGAACCACCAGAATAAATACCGCCGCGGCGGCGACGCCCGATAAAGCGGATTTCTTGAGCAGAAAATAAATTCCGAGCGAGGTCAGGCAGCAAAAAAAAATCGACAGCATCATTTCAACCCGCACATCCCAATGCCGCCCGAATGAAAAGAGGATGAAGATAAGTTTGGGGAAGAAAGTCCGGGACTCCTGTTGCTGCTCAAACAGATCGAAGAACGTCAGACCGCCCCGGTGCGCCTTCACGACCAACGGCGCCATTTCCCAATCGTCCAGCGCGGGAATCGGCACGGCGTAACGGTGGACGAGAAAAAGCAGGTAGAGAACGGGCAGGGCCGCGGCACAGAAAGTTACCAGTGGCAGAACCATGGAGCGCCCCGTTACCGGCTTGAGCTGAGATAATGCGTCGTGCACGACTTTTCCGCGGGCCACCCCCCTTTTTGCAGCGGGGGAAATGCTGCCCACAACGTGCCACCGCTCTTTTGCTGGCGGATTGTATCTTAGTGGAAATTTTTGGTCAATTTCTTCTGGAAGAAAGAGGGCTCGAACCGTTCAAGCGAGCCGCGTGAGCTTGACACCAATTGGCCGACTTCTAATTTCAGCTATCCAGCGGCCTAACGGCTGGAGCTTGCCAAGCCTGTGACCGCACTCTCTTCATTTTCTCGTTCATCCGTCGGCAAGAAAATGATCGTGGCGGTGACCGGCGTGGTCCTCATCGCTTTCGTCATAGGCCATCTCCTGGGCAACCTCCAGATTTTTCTCGGCCCGGACTGGGTAAATTCCTACGCCGAACATTTGCGCGCGCTCGGCCCCCTGCTCTGGATCATCAGGGCTTTTCTGCTCGTGAATCTGCTCGTGCACATTTTTTTCACCATCAGTCTGGCGATTGAAAACCGGCGCGCCCGGCCGGTCCATTACACGAAAAAGGACTACGTCAAAGCGACCTTCGCCTCTCGCTCCATGGCCTTAAGCGGACTGATCGTGCTCGCCTTTATCCTTTATCACCTCGCGCATTTCACGGTGCGGGTGACCGATCCCCGCTTCCTCCTCCTCAAGGCGGACCCTCTGAATCGTTACGACGTCTATTCCATGATGGTTTACGGCTTTCAGAATCCGTACGCCTCCGCGTTCTACGTCATCGGACTTTTTCTGCTCACCCTGCATTTGACCCACGGCACCTCGAGTTTCTTTCAGTCGTTAGGTTTGAATGACCAAAAACTCACCCCGCGCCTCGCCGCGGCAGGCCGCATCCTGGCGTGGTTAATTTTTGTCGGTTACACCTCAATCCCGGTCGCGGTTTTACTCCATCTACTGAAGCCGGCCCAACAGTTATGATCGGAAGTCTGGATTCCAAAATCCCCTCAGGCCCGCTCGCGGAGAAATGGACCAATCATAAAGATCACTCGCGGCTGGTCGCTCCGAACAACCGCCGGAAATTCGAGATCATCGTGGTCGGCAGCGGCCTGGCCGGCGGCTCAACGGCAGCCACGCTCGGCGAGCTCGGCTACAACGTGAAATGCTTCTGTTATCAGGACAGCCCGCGCCGGGCTCACAGCATCGCCGCGCAGGGCGGCATCAACGCCGCGAAAAATTATCAGAACGACGGCGACAGCGTCTTCCGTTTGTTTTACGACACGATCAAGGGCGGCGACTTCCGCTCCCGCGAAGCGAACGTTTATCGTCTCGCCGAAGTCAGCAATTTGATCATCGACCAATGCGTCGAGCAGGGCGTCCCCTTCGCGCGGGAATACGGCGGCTTGCTCGCGAACCGATCCTTCGGCGGCGCGCAAGTCTCGCGCACGTTTTACGCGCGCGGGCAAACCGGCCAGCAACTTCTCCTCGGCGCTTACCAGGCCCTTTGCCGCCAGATCGACGCCGGCACGGTCGAAATGTTTCCGCAGACCGAAATGCTCGATCTCGTTCTGATCGATGGACACGCCAAGGGCATCATCACCCGCAATCTGGTCACGGGAAAAATCGAAGCGCACTCAGGCGACGCCGTCGTCCTCGCCACCGGCGGCTACGGAAACGTTTTTTATCTCTCGACCAATGCGCGCGGCTGCAACGTCACCGCCACCTATCGCGCCTACAAAAAGGGCGCCCTCTTCGCCAACCCTTGTTACACCCAGATTCACCCAACCTGCATCCCGGTCACGGGACAAAATCAGTCGAAGTTAACCTTGATGTCGGAGTCGCTTCGCAACGACGGCCGCGTCTGGGTTCCGAAAAAACCCGGCGACACCCGCGCGCCAAACCAGATTCCGGAAGCGGAGCGCGATTATTATCTCGAGCGCAAATATCCGAGCTTCGGCAATCTGGCTCCGCGCGATATCTCGTCGCGGAGTGCGAAAGAAGTTTGCGATGAAGGCCGCGGCGTGGGCGAAAGCGGGCGCGGCGTCTATCTCGATTTCGCCGACGCGATCGCGCGCCTCGGAGCAAACACCATCTGCGAACGTTACGGAAATCTCTTTGACATCTACGAAAAGATTACCGGCGAAAATGCCTACGAGCGCCCGATGCGCATTTATCCCGCGGTCCATTATACCATGGGCGGTTTGTGGGTCGATTATAACCTGATGAGCAACGTGCCCGGGCTGCATGTAATCGGCGAAGCGAATTTTTCGGATCACGGCGCGAACCGCCTGGGCGCGAGCGCGCTCATGCAAGGGCTCGCCGATGGCTATTTCGTTTTGCCTTACACGCTCCCGGGTTATCTCGCGGGACAAATCGGCAAACGCCCCGCGACTGATCGTCCGGAATTTCGCCAGGCCCTGGACGAGGTCGACGCGCGCACTAAAAAACTTCTTTCGATCAACGGCAAACGTTCGGTCGATTCTTTTCATCGCGAGCTGGGTCTCCTTCTGTGGGACAAATGCGGGATGGCGCGGAACGCCGCGGGTTTGCGCGAAGCGCTCGCCAGGATTCCGCAACTGCGAGAAGAATTTTGGCGCGATGTGCGGGTGCCCGGAGACGGTGAGGAGTTCAACCAATCACTCGAGCGCGCTGGACGCGTGGCCGACTTCCTCGAATTTGGCGAGCTTATGTGCATCGATGCGCTTACCCGCGACGAATCGTGCGGCGGACATTTTCGTGAGGAACATCAGACGCCGGATGGCGAAGCGCTCCGCGACGACGAAAATTTCGCGGATGTTTTTGCGTGGGAATATCAGGGCAACGGTTCCGCGGCTGCCCCAAAGTTGCATCGCGAGCCGCTCGTTTTTGAAACCGTGCAGCTCACCCAAAGGAGCTATAAGTGAAATTCAAACTTAAAGTTTGGCGGCAGAAAGACCCGAAGACGAAGGGCAAGCTCGTCACCTACGAAGCGAGCGACGTTTCGCCGAATACGTCGTTCCTCGAAATGCTCGACGCGGTGAACGAGCGGCTCGTCCTCGGCGGCGAAGAACCGATCGCGTTCGATTCCGATTGTCGCGAGGGCATCTGCGGCACTTGCTCGCTCACGATCAACGGAGAAGCGCATGGGCCCGATCATCCGGGCGCGGCCTGCGAGCTTTACATGCGGCGATTCAAGGATGGAGCCACGATCGTGGTCGAGCCTTTCCGGGCTAAACCATTTCCACTCATCAAAGATCTCGTGGTCGATCGCAGAGCGCTCGATCGCATCGTGCAAGCGGGCGGTTTCGTGGCGGCCCGCGCGGGCTCGGCCCCGGAAGCGAATTCAACGCCGATCCCGAAACAGAACGCGGATCGCGCAATGGAAGCCGCGGCCTGCATCGGTTGCGGCGCCTGCGCGGCGGCTTGCCCTAATGCTTCCGCGATGCTTTTCACGGCCGCGAAAGTTTCGCATCTTGCCTTCCTCCCGCAGGGCCAGCCGGAACGAACGCGGCGGGTTTTGAAAATGGTTACCGCGATGGATGGCGAAGGCTTTGGCAATTGCACTAACACCTACGAATGCGAAGCCGTTTGTCCGGCGAAAATCAGCGCCAGCCTGATCGCAAAACTCAATCGCGAGTACGCGGTCGCCAGCCTCCGCCAAGAAGCTGGGGATTAGCCGAGCGTCTCGCACGGAAGCGTCCACATTCTCGGATCAACCTCGGCGCAAATTTTTTCGCTCAACGCTCGCGGATCGGCGTTCTCATGCAGCACCGCAAACACGGTCGAACCCGAACCGGAGAGCAACGCGGCGCCTACCTCTTCCTGTTGCCGAAGCCACGCCTTCAAATGCGCAAGCAGAACAAACTTTTCGAAGACGGGCCGTTCAAGATCGTTCACGAAGCGCGCGCCGGAAAACTCCTGCGCGCCATAATCCATCCCTGGCAACGGCCGCGAATCTTTCCAGCACCCGTAGGCCCATGGCGTCGGCACGCCGAAGTCTGGTTTCGCGAGCAACAGGAAAAAGTTCTTCGGCAACCGCGTCGCGCTAACGATCTCGCCTCGTCCAGTGCAAATCGCCGCGGAGCGCAGGAGAAAAAACGGCACATCCGATCCGAGCTGCGCGGCGAGCTCAATGAGATCCTCTTGATTAAGATTCGATCCGAACAAGTCGTTTAGTCCCATCAAAGTGGCCGCCGCGTCACTGCTCCCGCCACCCAACCCGGCGCCATGTGGAATTATCTTTTCAAGCGCGATCCTGACTCCGCCATCGATTCCGGTTTTCTCTCGAAAAATTTTCACCGCGCGCACAACAAGATTGTCGTCGCCTGCCGGCAGCGACGGATCGTCGCAGGAAAAATGGAGAGCCTTTTTCCCGTCCGGTTCCTTTTCGATCGTCAGCCGGTCCGACAATGAAGTCGGCGCCATCAACGTTTCGATTTCATGAAAGCCGTCGGAGCGCCGGCCCTTGATCTCGAAAAAAAGATTGATCTTCGCCGGCGCCAAAAGCTGCATACCTTTATCTCTCCATAAATCTTCTCCGAATTACAGAATGAAGTCGTCCACGCTCAGCGCCCGGGACCGATTGATCGTGGCGCTCGATTTTCCGACACAGGCCAAAGCGCTCGCTCTCGTCTCGGTTTTGTCGGGTTCCATTTCCATCTACAAAATCGGGCTCCAACTCTATACCGTGGCCGGCCCGGCCATTGTCCAGGCTGTCGCCGCGACGGGTGCCAAAATATTTCTCGACCTAAAGCTGCATGACATTCCGAACACAGTCGCGAAGGCCGTCGCGGCGGCGGGCGAACTCGGTGTGCAGATGCTCACCGTTCATCTAAGTGGAGGAAGCGCCATGCTTCAGGCCGCGGTCGAAGCGAAATCGCCGGACCTTTCGTTGCTCGGCGTTACCGTTTTGACCAGCGCAAATCAGGAGACGCTCGGCGAAATCGGAATCGCGGAGGAGCTCCAGGCTCATGTTGTGCGCCTGGCGGAGCTCGGGCAGAAATGCGGCGTGGATGGATTGATCACGAGCCCGCAGGAAGTGCGCGCTCTGCGCGAGTGCCTCGGCGAGGAGATGACGCTGGTCACGCCGGGCGTTCGTCCCGCGTGGGCGGCAGCGGACGACCAAAAACGGTTCACCACGCCGGATGAAGCGCTTAAAAGCGGCGCCGATTATCTCGTCATCGGACGCCCGATTACTGCGCACGCAGATCCTCCCGCTGCGGTCGAACGTCTTCTGGCTGAGATCGGCGATTAACGCTTCATGCTCGACGAGCTTCTTCTTTACGACGATCTCGAAGCGAAACCGGCTGCGTTGAACATGGCAGTAGATGAGGCCTTGCTCGAGAGCACCGCCACTCCCGCACTGCGATTTTATCGGTGGCTCAGTCCCGCACTTTCCTTCGGGTATTTTGGTTCGTATGCCGATGTTTCGGATCGGCAAAGCGAACGAGAAATTGTTCGCCGCTGGACCGGGGGCGGAATTGTTCTGCACGGAAATGATCTGACCTACTCCATGATCATTCCCACAGCGCATCCCTTTCTCGCGCGTTCATCGCTGGAAATCTACTCCGCCTTGCACGATGCGATCCGGCGCGCACTGGAAGCCAACGGCATCGAGGCGACGCTGGCGCCCTCGGCCCCGCCGAAGATTTCCGAGAACTGCTTTGCGAACCCGGTGCAAGCAGACGTGATCAGCGGAGGCCAAAAGATTGCGGGTGCCGCGCATCGGCGATCTCGCGCCGGATTACTGCACCAGGGCAGCGTTCAACGGGCCAATTTGCCGGGCCGTTTCAAGGAAGACTTCGCGCGAATCGTTTGCGATCGGTTCGAACGTCAAACCTTTTCGCCGGCTGTGATCGAACGCGCCGGCGCGATCGCAGTCACGAAATACGGAACGCCGGAATGGTTGCTGCGCCGCTAAGATAACGGATTGTTTCCGCGGCCAGGTTGATGTATTCCGGTCGCTGACGTTTCGGTCGCCATGAATATTCTTTCCGAACAACAAGCGCGGGCCCGCCAGTTGAGTCTGCCGCGCGATGGATTGCTCACGGGCGTAAACGCGGAATTTATCGCGGAGCTTCAGCTCTGCGGAACCTTCGTTGAATACAACCAGCAGACGATCGCCAGCGCCGGGCAGCCGGTGGATTACATCTTTTGCGTCATCTCGGGTCGCGTGAACATTTCGCGCCGGAACGACAACTTCGGCAAGGCGCACGTCGCCACACTCGGACCCGGCCAATGGTATGGCGAGCGCGAGGTCTTCCACCGCGCCCCTTCCGACGAAGAAGCGTTTGCGGAAGGTGAAGTGATTCTGTGGACGATTCCTCCCGATACGCTGCGGGATTTGTTTTTCGCTTCTCCGGCCGCGGTGCAATTGCTCTTTAATTTCGGAATCCTGCTCGCCCAGAAGGTTTCCGCGAAGAGCGCCGCGCCGGCCGTCGCCTCATAGCAATCCCGCTCCTCGGCGGTCTCCGCCAATCGAACGTCGCTCGCGGGAGAAGCTTGCGCTGGATGAGCCCTCCTCCTATCGTGCGCTTGTGGAAGTTTTCGCAAATTCGCCCGCGGCTTCGACCTCGCGCGGCGGGGTTTTGGCGCAGGTCGCCCTGGGCGTGCAGAAGGAATTGGAGGAAGTCGAATCCCGCATCATTCAGCAAGCGACGGCCTTTGATCCTGCGATCGAAGGTTATGTCACTTACGCCATCGGCGGCCGCGGCAAACGGCTGCGTCCGCTCGTCGCGCTCCTGAGCGGCGGAGCCAGCGGCGGCATCACCTCCGGACATGTGAACCTGGCGGTCATCGTGGAGCTGATTCACATCGCCACGCTGGTGCACGACGACATCATGGATGAAGCCGAGCGGCGGCGCGCCCAGCCGACGGTAAATGCGCGCTGGGGAAATTCCTTGAGCGTGCTCCTCGGCGATTGCCTTTTCGCGCAGGCGCTCAATCTCTCCACCGATTTCGACAACGCCCAGATCAGCCGCGTCATCGCGCGGGCGGCGCGGGAAGTTTGTTCTGGGGAAATCATCCAAACGCAGCGCCGCTTCGATCTCCACCTCGGCATCGACGATTATCAGCGCATCATCGAAATGAAAACCGGATCCCTTTTTGCCGCCGCCGCCGAACTGGGCGCGGTCCTGAATGGCGCCGACGCCGAGACGACCCGGACCCTGAAAGATTTCGGAAGGAAAATCGGCGCGGCCTATCAGATTTACGATGATTGCCTCGATATCGCCGGCAGCGAAACCGACATCGGCAAGACGCTTGGAACCGATTTGCGCAAAGGCAAAATGACCTTGCCGATTCTCATGCTCCTCGGCTCGGCGCCGCCCGGGGAACGCGAGCGCTATTGCGAACTGATCCTCGACGAAAAATCGACCGGGATTACCGAGCTGCTAACCATGGATGCGCCGAACGGCGCGCTAAAGGGCTCGGTCGATGCCGGTGAAGAATCGGTCCGCGATGCCCAGTCGGAGCTAGACGCTCTTCCCTCCAATCGATACACCGATTCCCTCTTCCAGCTAGGCGAAGCGCTTCGGGAAATGCTCGACCAATTCCGTGCCTGATCTGGAATGTGGGAGCGACCTCTGCGTCGCGACTTGGCGCCGATGAAAGCCAGCAATCGCGGCACGCACGCCGCTCCCCCAATAAAAATCCGCGAAATGCCGCAGGATGAGCGGCCGCGCGAAAAACTTTTGGCCCGCGGCGCGGCTGCTCTGACCGATCCGGAATTGATCGCCATCCTGTTGCGAACGGGTTTGCCCGGCGCCAACGCAATCGATGTCGCTCGCCAATTGCTGGAACGATATGGTTCTCTCTCGGGCTTGAGCCGATGCACCGTGAAAGAAATCGAGTCGATTCGTGGCATCGGCGAAGCGAAAGCAATTCAACTCGTCGCCGCCTTCGGTCTCGGTCAGCGTCTCGCGAACGAGCGCTTGTCGCGGCAGAAACTCGATTCGCCCGAACTCGTGCACGATCTGGTCGCCGCGGAAATGCGCGCGCTCCACAAGGAATCTTTACGCGTCATCCTGCTCGACACCCGCTATCATTTGCTGCGCATGGAGGAAGTTTCACTCGGGAGCGTAAACGAAAGCATCGCGCATCCGCGCGACGTCTTCCGGCCGGCCGTGATTTCCTCCGCCTACGCCGTGATCGTGGTGCACAACCATCCCTCCGGCGACCCCTCCCCCAGCCAATCCGATCACAGCCTAACGAGACGTTTGGTAGAAGCCGCCGAGCTGTTGCAGATCAAGTTGCTGGATCACATTATTATCGGCGCGCCGGCCGAGGGGCGATTGCCCTACTTCAGCTTTAAGGAGGCGGGCGTCCTATGAAAATTCATAAAACCGCCATTATCGAGGAGGGCGCGCAGATCGGCGCGGACGTGGAAATTGGTCCCTACTCGGTCCTCAGCTCCGGCGCGGTGATCGCAGAGAAGTGCGTGATCCAGGCGCATGTCGTGATCGAGGAATCAGTGAAGATGGGCGCGGGAAATTTTATTGGCCACGGTGCGATCATCGGAGCTGCGCCGCAGGATTTGACTTTCGATTCACAAACGAAAAGCGCGGTTGAGATCGGCGAGGGCAATGTCATCCGCGAATACTGCACCATTCATCGTGGCAGCACCGAAGGCAGCGCGACGATTTTAGGCGATGGCAATTTCCTCATGGTCGGCACGCACCTCGGCCACAATTGCACGCTCGGAAACCGCGTGGTGATCGCGAATGATTGCCTGCTCGGCGGGTATGTTCGAATCGACGATCGTGCCTTCATCGGAGGCGGGTCGCGTTTCCATCAAGGGATCCGAATGGGGCGCCTGGTTATGGCGGAGGGCCGGTTCACCAAAAATCTGCCGCCTTTTCTCGGCGCGGCGAAGAACCAGGTTTACGGCATGAACATCGTGGGTTTGCGCCGGGCCGATTTCAGCGCGGCGGAGCGCGATGAAATCAAGCGCGCGTTCAAGCTGCTGTATCGAAGCGGACTCAATACGAAGCAGGCGGTGGAAAAAGCCGCCGAGATGGAATTCGGTCCGGTCGGCCGGGAGTTTTTCGATTTCGTCGCGAACGCGGGAAAGCGCGGAATCGTGGGCTACGGCGGTGACGCGGCGGAAGACTAGTCAGGCGAGCGCCAGGAACGCGAGCATCCGTCCGGTCCGGCCCTTTTCAGCGCGATAGGAATAATAGCGCGTCAGATCGCACGCGGTGCAGACGTTGGAATCGTTGACGGCGATGACGCCCAGGTCCCGGCATTGCCGCACAATCTCCGCCGCGAAATCGATTTCATAATGCGGTGGCCGAATGCATGGACCGAGCTGCACGACCAAATCTTCGGCGCGCGATCCGAATTGTTTCGTCATCGATTGGATCGCGTTCCTCGCGATGCCCAGTTCGGTGCCCTTCTTGCCGGAATGGACCAGGCCGATCGCGTGGCGAACGGGATCGACCAAATAAACCGCGCAGCAATCAGCGACGTAAATGCCGAGGCAAACACCGGCCCGGTTCGTGATCAGCCCGTCACAGCCGGCGAAACATTCGTTGTGTTCGCCCGCTCGATCCAAAACGCCAATGCGGTTTCCGTGAATCTGTTCCGCGGTGATGAGCGGTCGGTCACCGACCCCATAGGCGTTTCGCACTTCCCGATGAACATGATCGAGCCGCGCCAGGACCTCCGCCTTGTCATGCGCCACGTCGATGTCGGAAACGCGCGTCGTAAAACCGTGAACGACTCCGGCCAGAGCGCCTAGGGCCGCGAATTGTTCAGCCGGAGGCTGAGCTGCGCTCACTTAGCGGAGCGGGTCGTGCGTGTCGTTGTCGTCCGGGTCTGGACCTGAGCCGGTTGTCGGTTGCCAGCGTGGTTCAACTCCAGCGGACTCGGCTTCGGCGCCGGTGTCGGACGCGCATCAGTTCTCAGCTTGTTCCGCGTGTTGACCTCGTCGAGCTCGTTCGAGTAGATGACCTCGGTGGCAGTGACACGATCGAATTCCGCAAGAGCGGCATTATAATTGTAGAGCGCTTGGAGCCGGTTCGATTGCGCCTGAGTGACCTGAACGCGGGAATCCAGAACTTCCAGCTGCGTCCCCGCGCCAGCACTCAACCGCGCGCTAGCCAGGCGCAGAGCTTCTTCGGCTTGTCCCACGCTTTGTTCCGTGGCTTTCACGAGCTCGGCGCTTTGCTTCAAGTTTGAATCCTGTTGCTGCACCTCGAGTTCAACCTGCCGGCCGGCGTCATCGAGGGTGATCTTCGATTCCTCCAGGAGGGCGCGTGCCTGTTTTACCTGTCCGTAGGTCAGGCCCCAATCCCAGATTGCCCAGTTGCCTGTCGCGCCAAAAATATAGCCGGTGCTGACATCGCGCGGATTATCGCTGAAGGCCGAACTGCGCGCTTCGGTTCCGCCCGAGGCGCTGATCTGCGGGAAATATCCGGAACGGGCCACGCGCACCTGCTCGGCGTTGCTCAACACGATTGCCTTCTGTTGTTTCAAGAATGGCCGCCGTTCCTTGGCCAGCTCGATCGCCCTGGCCAGCAGCATGTGCCGCGGTTGATATTGCAATTCGCCGATCGCCTCCAGCGGCGCCGCGTCACCGCGATTTGGATTGAAATCGAGCCCCAGCGTTTTCGCGAGCTGCAGTTGGGCGATGCGGTAATTATTCTGCGCGCCGATAAGCAGCGGATATTGATTCGAAAGCGCCACTTGCGCCTGGAGGACGTTAAAGCGCGGGACGGTTCCCGCATCAAACCGATTCTGCTGGTCCTGCAACTGGCTTTTCAAAAGCTTGATCGACTCCTGCTGCACACCGACGAGCGCGCGGTCCAGCAAAATCAGGTAAAACTGCTGGCGCACCGTGGACACGATCTGGTCGATCGCATTCCGAAATGCGTAATAGCTGCTGTCGCGGGTGAAATCGGCCGCGCGAATTTGCGAGATGATCCGGCCTCCCGCGAAGATCACCTGGGTCGCCTGGATGCGAACATTATAAGAGCGCTCGACGGTACCAAAATTACTGAAGCTGGAACCGGTGCCGCCGATCGGGGTTGCGGTGGGCGTGGGTGTCGGCGTCCCGCCCGCTTCGCTCGGTGCCCCGTGATTCACTTGCAAGTGCGGATCGATGTCCTGAAATGTTCCGGTCATCGCAATCTGCGGCAACGCCTCGGCCCGCATCTGAATATAAAGGCCTTTGGTTCGCTCGATCTCCTGCCGCGCTCTCAGAATGTCCGTGTTTCTTTGAAGCGCGGTCAGAATCGCCTGGTTGAGGGTAAAACGCGGAATGGCCCCATAGAGTTCGACGTTGGTATCAGTTCCCGCGAAAACAAAATGAGGCGGCGGTAAGAACGCGAGGATCGCGGCAACAATCAGGACGTAAGAAGAAACTTTTCGCATGGAAAGAAGGACGCAGAGTGGCTGTAAAACAGATGATGATCGACCAGGGAGCGAAGATCGAGAAGCTTTAGCGCTGAGTGCTATGCAAGGCCCGTGCCGCATCCTCGATCCATAACTTAAACTGCTGTCGAATAGCTGCTTAAAATATTTGGGTTAATTGTTCGCGCGCCCGATCCTTCCCGCGTTCGGGATCAGCGCGTTCCATTTTCGAAACGCCGCGAGGTGAGCAGGTCGCGCCGAGATTTGCTGCGCAACGGCGGATCGTCGTTCGTCTGGCAGTAGTCGTGGATTTTCGTGTAGATCTGGAGCCACGCCTTTTGCTCCGCGGGAGTGAGGTGGGCCATCACCTTCATCAGGTTGCCGACCATTTCTTCGCGAATGCGCCGAACCAGCGCCGTGCCTTTTTCCGTGATACAAACCATGACCTTGCGCCGATCTTCACGCGCGCTCGACCGCACGACGTAATTGAGATTTTCCAATCGCGCCACCAGTCCGCTCGCCGCCGCGGTGGTGTGGCCCATCTTGCGCGCGATCTCCGACATGGTCAGGACTTCCTTGTGATCGAGCGCCGCTAGAAGAAAAAATTGCGGGAACGAGACGTTGCCCGGCGCCAGCTCCTTGCAAAGATGCAGCACGAAACAACGTTGCATCTCCAGGATGATGTGAGAAAGCCGTTCGGCATCAGCGCGGAACTGGGCGGTCCCGTTCGAGGAGATTTGGGTGGCGGCGGCGGTTTTCAAACCGCATAAGCTAAAATGCTCGCGGGGTGTGTCAAACGCGCGCCGCGAGAAAGCGCGATCAATCGAGCGACAGGACGGGCACCACGGTTTCGCGTCGAAAAACTTCTCCCGGCGGCACACGCAAAAGAGCATTCGCGCGGCTCAAACCATAAAGCGCGTGAGACTCCTGGCGCCCGACTACGGTGAATTTCCCGTGGAGCACGCGGCCGCGGACGTAATGGGGGCGGTCGCCTTTATTTCGCACTTCTTCCGTCAGCGTCGCGTCGATCCTCGGCAGCGAAAGTTCATCCCGATGCGCGCCCATCAGTTGCAGAACTGCCGGCCGCACGAAAAGCAGAAACGTGACAAAGGCCGAGACTGGATTTCCCGGTAATCCAAAAATCGCACAGGCGCCGGCGCGCCCGAACAGGAACGGTTTGCCCGGTTTCACCGAGACACGCCAGAGGTCTGTCTGCGCGCCCACCGAATTCAAGGCAGATTTCACCAGATCACGTGCCCCGACCGAGACGCCGCCGATGACGACGAGAACGTCGCACGCGAAACTTCGTCGCAGCGCCGCCTCAATCGAACTCGCCTCATCCGCACAATGCTCAACCTGGGCAACCGAAACTCCGCATTTTTCGAAGAGGGCCCGCGCGAGAATCGAATTGCTCTCGAAGATTTGACCTGTCTCGAGCGCTCCGCCCGGCGGAATCAATTCGTCGCCCGTAACAATGATCGCGGCGCGGACCGCGCCTCCCACTTCCACTTCCGCAAATCCTTGCGCGGCCAGAAGCGCCAGCGTTTGCGGCCGAATTCGCTCACCGCTCGCAAGAATTCTCTGACCCTCGCTCAAATCCGAACCGCGCCGCCGAATGAAATCTCCCGGCTCAACTTTCGTTTCGACGAAAATTTCCGGGCCTTCGCATCGCACCTCCTCTTGCATCACGACTGCGTCGGCACCGGCCGGCATCGGTGCCCCTGTGAAGATTCGGACCGCTTCGCCCGGCGCGATTCGCAGCTTTCGGTCGGCTCCCGCGGGTTGTTCGCCGATGACGCGCTGGCTTTTTCCGGCCGCGCAAGCTTTTGCCACGACGGCATAACCATCCATGGCGGAGTTGTCGAAAACCGGAAGCGCGAGCCGCGCGAAAACATCCCTCGCGGCGAACTGCTCGCGCGCTTGAGCTAATGGCACCGAACGTGAAGGCAAGGGCGCCACGCTTTCGAGAATATGCGCGAGAGCTTTCTCTTCGGTAATCACGATCGGTTTCCTTTTTTTCCGGCGGCGCTCGTTGGGCGTGGCAGGTTGACGAGTATCCGCCAACCCCATATTCTCGCAATCTGTTGGTGAGGTGGCTGAGTGGTCGAAAGCAGCGCTTTGCTAAAGCGCCGTACTCCAAAAGGGTACCGAGGGTTCGAATCCCTCCCTCACCGAGATCCCAATCCCTCAGCGCCGGCTAACGATTATGCACCACCGGCAAACCGGAAAAGCCACAGGCTTCACGCAGCTCGAGCATCGGAAACGCCGGACCGGGATCGTCCTTCCGCTCGGGCGCGATGCAATCGTGTCCAGTGATGTCATCCAAATGGTAGGTCTCGACCAGGACCTGCGCGATCTCGAACACCCCCGCTCGCTGCGCCTCCGGATAACTTTCCCATTCCTGCTCCGGACCGCCCTTACGATGTCGAGCCCTGATCGAGGCAAAGCCCGGCTGCCGGCGCGCCCACTTCAAGGCCCCTTCGTCGTTGCCGGCATTCGCGATCTCGATTCCGATGCTGCACGCATTTAACCCGTCGAAGAGGTTCCCGGTGTTGGGATCGCGCCAACGGCTGACCCCGGCGTGGCTGGCTACGCGATTGAACGCGACGCATTGCGTCACGGTTCCGTCACGCTCGATCATCACATGCGCCGACAAATGATTATCTCGCATTGATTCGATGCTGCTGGCCCCGGTTGCCCCACCGGTGAAGTGAATCACTAGAGCGCGTCGAACATCCATCGGCCTCGTGGCGGGCAACAGGTCCTGGTTCACATCATCGAGAAAATGGTCGGTAATAGTCATGGGAGGAGGTTGGGGTTCGAATTCGCGGACCGCTTTTAGATCGTTGAAAGCAGATTGTTGAGATTTCTGCGGGAACCGAGCAAGAAAATTCGCGCGAATCTCACTTCCGCTCCCCGGCCCCCAACAGTCTGGAGCCCGGCTTAGCGAAAGCGCTCGGGCGGTGGTGTATTCTCTTCCTCGGCTGGAGTTTTTTCCGCGGGTTCCGTTTCCGGTTTGGAGTGTTTCTTCGTTTGCTTCGGCTTCTTTTTCGGCCCGGCGGGCACCAACACTCGGCGGTGCAGAACGCTGCCGGTTTGCAAAGGCATCAGCACTTCCTCGTAATCTTTGTTCGATTTGGACGCGCAGCCTCCCTCGCCAAAGGCGAAAAACAAAATGGCTAAGATGGCAATTGTGCGGTGATGCATAATGGACAATGGGTTCCTCCGCCGGTGAGCGAATCAGGAACTACGTCGCTGGGCAAGAATAACCGAATGCGATCTCTGCATTTTCCAGAAGGACCGGCCGAAGGATCCCTGCAAATGCCACCTGAATGTTTCGTATTGAAGAGGCAACGGGAGGTATTACTGTGCGCATCTTCATGACCAGCTTTTCCCTGTTTCGAAGCGCGCTCGCTCTCGCCGTGGTCGCGATGTTCGCCAGTTGCGCGGAGATGGAAACGCCGGCCAAGCCCACGACGGTGGTGCCCGCTCCCACTCCGGTGCCTGGTTATTGGAATGGCGACGGCGTTCCCGGTTCGCCTAAAATCGTCGTCAGCATTTCGGAACAGCACGCCTATTTCTACAAGGGCAAACATCTCGTCGGCGAAGCCAACGTTTCGACCGGCAAAGCCGGCTTCGGGACGCCACCCGGCCACTACACAGTGTTGTCGAAGGACGCTACTCATGTCTCCACTGTTTTCGGCGACTACGTGGACGATTTCGGCAACGTCGTGAAATCGAATATCGACCAGCGCAAGGACCGCAAACCGCCGGGCTCGCATTACGACGGCGCACGGATGCCGTACGCGATGTTTTTCCGCGGCGGCTACGCGATGCATCAGGGTTACGTCCCGCCCTACGCGGCGTCCCACGGTTGCATCCGTGTGCCCCAGGGAATGGCGGAAACCTTTTTCAACGAAGCGCCAGTTGGCACTCCCGTTGTCGTAAAGGAGGAAGCCGTGATGCACTCCGCTACAGTTCCCCCTCTGGTTCCCGCGCCTGCCGCGATTCCTCCTGCGCCTATTCTCGTTCGATCTACTGCGCCTGCTCCGGTTCGTCTCGCTCCCGTTCGCTCTACTGTTCCTGCCCCGATCCGGTCTCCCGCTCCCGTTCCTGTTCGTTCTCATTCCCCGGCGCCTGTTCGTTCTCCCGCGCCCGTTCGTTCCCGTGCTCCCGGTCGTTTGCCTACGCCTTCCCCCACTCCTGCTCGATAGATCCTAGCCCGGCGGCCAGGCGAGCGGGCGCTTCCCGAGCACATGCACATGCAGGTGCGGAACGGTTTCGCCCGCATCAGGGCCGCTGTTGATCACGACGCGATAACCGGACGTCGCCAGATCCAGCTTCTCCGCCACCGCACGCGCAGCGAGCAGCAGTTTCCCGAGCAGCGCTTGATCTGCCTCCGTCGTTTCCGCCAGTCTCGGCACCACGCGCTTCGGGACGATCAACACGTGCACCGGCGCCTGCGGATTCACATCGCGAAAAGCCAGCACGTCCTCGTCTTCCCAAACGATGTCGGCCGGGATTTCGCGCCGGATGATCTTTTCGAAGATGGTCACAACGTCTCTGCCGCAACCGCGGCGCTCAGCGGATGTAACAGCGCAGATCTTCGAGCTCGGGATTTGACGCCAGCCGCTCGCGCACGAAACAGATCACTTCCTCGCGCAAGGCGTCGCAGGTCCGCGTCCATGTTTTCGCGCCGCGGAGATGCTTCACGCACGCTTGCAGATCGCACAGGTGCAGGCTGTCGGCGCGAGCGCTCACCAGTGCGCTGATTCGTTTCTCCAACCCATCGAAAAACGCCAGCTCATATCCCGCGCCCGCTTCTTGCGCGATTTCGAGAAGCGAAAACGAAACCGGCGGCGGCGACGGCACGAAATACGGAACGATCTCCTTGTAACCGATCACCTTCAGGACATAGCGGACGGTTTGGGAAAGTTGATCGAACGGCACCACCGACTCGTCGTTTCGCAACCGCAAATAAAACGCGATGCTTTCCGTCACGTGATCGGTCAGCCACCATTTCGGATAGCCGGCCTCGTTCGCGGCACGCGTGATCGCGGCGTGGAGCCACGCCTGGTCGAACTCGAAGAGCTGGCCCGAATCACAACGCAGGTAAGGAAATTCTTCTTTGAACGCGACCATGGGCTTTAGATTTTTGTTTCGCTTGCGCGCGCTCCGGCCGCGGCCGGGCTCGGTCCACTCTGCTGCGCCATCTCGGCCTCGAACAACTCGCGCTGAAGCGCATTGGGTTTGATGCGGCGGCCCAGCGCCTGGATGGCATCGACAAATTGATCGGCGTCTTCAAACCGGCGATGGACCGACGCGTACCGCAGATATGCGACCTCATCAATCACGCGCAGTTTCTCCAGCACCTTCGTTCCAATCATCGCGGAAGGCACTTCGCGGCCACTCGTTTCCAGTTCGTGCACGATCTCGTCCACCGCTGTTTCCAGAGTCACGAGACTGATCGAGCGCTTTTCGCAAGCTTTGGCCAGGCTGTTCACGAGTTTGCGGCGATCGAATGGTTCATGGGTGCGATCGCGTTTGACGACGCGAAGATCGGAGCGTTCGATTTGCTCGTAAGTGGTGAACCGGTACGCGCACTGTAAACAAACGCGGCGGCGGCGGATGCTGGAACTATCACGAGACTGGCGGGAGTCGATGACTTTGTCGTCACGAAAGCCGCACTTGGGACAACGCATAGTGTCGGCGGAGTAAGTAACACACCATAAGTTGTGGCGTCAACGCATCCCGCGCGATTTCGCAAAATATTTTTGCGCGTGCCCGTTCGATCCAGTCGTGGATAGGGAACAATTGTAACTCCGTGCATGTCGCGCGAAGGTCGCCGCAGCAATCTCCATGGAAAAGGACGTCGCTAAAATCCTCCGGCTCGCCTCGGAGCGGAATCTGCCGAGTCTCCTCATCGGCGCGAAGCGGTGATCAAGCTCGGCTACATCCGCAATACGGTAGATCTCGATTTGCTTGTGCCGGAGGAATCCCGCTCGCAGTGGCTCGACCTGATGCGTGGGCTCGGCTACCGCATCCTCCATGAAGTCTCCGCCTTAGCGCAGTTTGAGCCGGGAAATTCCGGCGCACCTCCAGTCGATCTCATGTTTGTTGATCAGGCGACGTGGGAAAAGCTCACAGAAGGGGCAACCCCCATCGACCTGGCTGGAGAAAATATCCTTCTTCCCCGACCGGAGCATCTCGTCGCTCTCAAGGTGCACGCGGCGAACAGTCCCACCCGAACCAAGCCGGAACTCGATTGGGAGGACATTCGCCAGATCGTTCGAATCTGAGCACTTGATCCCGAAGAGGAATCTTTTCGTTCGCTCATTCTGCGTTACGGTGGTGAAGATGCACTCCAAAGAATCCGACATTCGCGTGAGCAATAAATCCCGGGTGGCGGTGGACCTGAACCTGCCTGCGTTTGAGGATCGGCAGGTATAGCACTGGCCATCGAAGATGTCCTGGTCCGATGCGATGCGAAACTTCGCCCACTCTCGCGAGTGCTACATGCGCGATTTCGATTCCCCCGAAGAACGTCTGCGCGAAAAAAATCGCGAGCCGTTCACGCTGGCCTGACGTCTCCTGGATGTGAAACACTTGATCAGGACGGCGATCTGGGACGTTTTTCTCTGCGCTAACTAATATTACGAAACCGCGCGCGGTGGCTCGATTCCTTTTCGTTGTGACCCGTTGCGGCCGTTGTGCAAGGTCGAGGTGTTTTCCACCCAACTCAACGCGGAGGAAACTCGAAGTCGGCTTTGTCTTTCTTCGCTGAGAGGACGAGGTAGGCGGCGAATTTGTTGCCGCGCTTGGAAACGAAATCCTCGATCAGCGGCGATTTTCCTTCCACGAGCAGTTCCTTCACTTCATCCGGCGTGATCTCGTGCTCGCAAAGCTGCTTCGTTAGTTTGAAAACCTGCCGGTTATCCTGGTCGGGTTTGCGAACGTAGTAAGTCCCCTCCAGCTCAACCAGCTCGCCGCCGTGCACTTTGCTCTCGCCGATGACGTTCGCCTTGGAGAGATCGGCTTTCGCCCGCGCTTTGCGTTCGACAGGCTTTCCATCTTTGCCGGTTTTCGGCGCGCGGGGCGGAAACTCCCAACGAATTTTCGCATCGGCGCGGACTAGGAACGCGTCGAACGGGCGGCCCTTCTTCGAGGTGAAGCCCTTGATCAAATCGGTCTTGCCCTTTTCGACCAATTGCACGGCCTGCTCGCGCGGAATCTCTTTTTTGCACATGAGACGGGGCAATCGTAGCGCCTGTTTCCATTCACCGTTCTCGCGTTCACGGAGCACATAGCTCGAACCGACTTCGCACAACTCCGAGCCCGTCGCGGGATCGGTCCAAAAAGATTCGACGGTGCCGAGGTCAACCTTGTCGCCAAAATCGTATTCGGCTTTCCACTTCCCGGTCTTCTCATCCTTCACCAGCCTGAGCGTGGCGGCGAAACTGGCGCGGGTCTTGGCCGAAATAAAACCATCGAGCGGACCGACGACGCCTTTCTCGACCAGCTCGGCTACTTCGGATTCCTCCATCTTGCGGCCGCCAATGACCTTGTAGATCATGAACTCGCCATCCTGTGACTTGTAGCCGCGGAGCGTCTCCCGCAGCGGCTTGCCGTCAGTGGGCGAAATAATCTCTGTGACGCGAGCGACGGAATCGTCCTCCTCAAATCCCTTGACTCGCTCGACGATGCCTTTCGTTTGCTCGACAATGGCGGCCATGAATTTCTCACGCGGAAATTTTCCACGCGCCATCAGACGCAACTGGTGTTCCCATTCGCCGGTCATCGCCGGACTCGTGATCTCCGAGGCTTTCACGGCAGTAAGAAATTGAATCAACTGCTCGGCCTTCGCGCTCGGGACGAGTTCACGCTGCTCGCGGTCCATGTATTTTTGGTAAATCAACCCGTCGATCGTATCCGCGCGCGTCGCGGGAGTGCCGAGCCCGCGTTCCTTCATCGCTTCGGCCAGCTCTTCGTCATCGACCAGTTTCCCCGCTGTTTCCATGGCGGACAGCAACGTCGCTTCGGTATAACGCGGGGGCGGCTTCGTGACTTCGGTGTGCAAGCTGGCGTCGAGCGTCTTCGCCTGGCTCTTGTCCTCGGCGCTCAAAGCCGGCAGCGCCTTGCCCTGCGTGACATCGTCATCAATCGTGCTCTTCCCATAAACATCGAGCCAGCCGGCTGAGGTCATGACCTTGCCTTCCGTTTTGAATTTGTGCTCGCGGACCTTGCTGAGACGGGTGGTGATGTCGAACTCCGCCGCGGGATAAAATGCCGCCACGAAACGCCGCGCCACCATGTCGAAAATCTTCGCTTCCGCGTCGTCGAGATTCTTCGCTTCCGTCGTCGTCGGAATGATGGCGAAGTGATCGCTGATTTGCGCGTTGTTGAAGATGCGCTTGTTAGGCCGCACGTAATTCTGCTCGAGCGCCTTCTGCGCGTGTGTTTGGAGCGAGCCGGAAAGGTTGGCCAGGGTTTGCTTGACGACCGGCACGTAGTCCTCGGGCAGGGCCCGGGAATCAGTGCGCGGGTAGGTCAACATTTTGTGCCGCTCGTAGAGAGCCTGCGCGATTTGCAAGGTGCGCTTGGCCGAGAATCCGTAGCGGCCGTTTGCCTCCCGTTGCAACGTCGTCAGGTCGTAGAGACGTGGGGCGATCTGCGAGCTGGCTTTCTTTTCCTCGGAAACCGTAGCGACCGGCTGGCCCTGGCACTCGGCCACAACCGCTTCCGCCACCGCTTGCTCCCAGATGCGATCGATCCGATCGTGTTCGTCGCCATTCCGTTTGAAATCGGGCCGCTGATAGACGCCTTCGTATTCGCCTTTAGCGATTCCGAATTTCGCGGTGACCCGCCAGTAGCCGCGCGGTTTGAAATTCCGAATTTCCAATTCGCGGGCGTAAACGATGGCAAGCGTGGGCGTTTGCACGCGACCGACCGAGGCGACGTTACCCGCACGCGAACCGAACAAACGTTTGGTAATGGCACGCGTGCCATTGATGCCGATGAGCCAATCGCTCTCGCTCCGGGAACGCGCGGCATCGGCCAGGCCGGCCATTTCCGAACCGTCGCGCAACGTCTGAAAACCGTCACGGATGGCTTGAGCTGTCATTGATTGCAGCCAGAGACGTTTGACCGGGTGCTTGTTCTTGGCGAGCCGGCAAAGGTTATCGAAAATCAATTCGCCTTCGCGTCCCGCGTCGCAGGCATTGATGAGTTGCTCGATATCTTTTCGCGCGATGAGCTTCTTCAGGACGTTGTAGCGGTCCTTCGACTGTTCGATCGGCTTCAGCTCAAATTTGTCCGGAATGATGGGAAGTGTCTCGAGCCGCCAGAAGCCATACTTCTTTTTGTCGATGTCCTCCGGCATCAATAGCTCCACCACGTGACCAACGGCCCAGGAGATGACGTATTCTTCGTTTTCGAAGAAATCCTTTTCCTTCTTAAACTTGCCGAGGACGCGCGCGATGTCGCCAGCGACGCTGGGCTTCTCGGCAATGATAAGCGATTTTGACATTTTCTGCGGTGAGGAAAAAGCGTGCAGCCTCGAAAACCGGCGGACGTTTAGGAGGCGCTTCCGTCAGTAGTGTTTCCGGGTGACTGGACTGCCAGCCGCCGGGCTCAAGGCGGAGGAGGTTAGAAGAGACCTCGCCCCTTGGCAAATCGCATTTGGTTAGGGAACGATGACAGCGCGCACATCGTCTCCAAATTTTTCCAGACCATCCAGGGCGCCGTTAACCGCGCCCGCCTCGAGGGGCACAGTGCGGATAATGCCGTGGGAAAGATCGAGCGTTCCGGTGCGCGCGAGGTCCAGGAGCAACGGGATTTCGCTGGCCAGGTGATCCGACACGCCGATGATTTCTGCTTCCTTGTTGATGAGCTCGGAGTAGGGAGCGACGGAAAAACTTTCTCGCGTCAGGCCCACCAGCGCGGCCCGGCCCAGAATCGCCAGCGACTGCACCGCCTGCCGCATCGTGAGGGGCAGCCCAATTAATTCCAGCGCGACATCCACACCACGGCCCGCTGTCAGTTCCTGAATTTGCTCGACGGGGTCGCGGCCTAACGAGTTCACGGGGATCGCGCCAAATCGTTCGGCGAGCGCGAGCTTGTGAGGATTGATGTCCACGGCGAACACTTCCGCGGCGCCGAAGTGTTTCGCCAATTGCAGCGCCGAAATGCCCAGGCCTCCGACGCCAAAAACGGCAACCGTTTCACCTGGACGAAGTCGAGCTTTGTTCAAGGCATGCAGTGAAGTGGCCGACGAGCACATCAGGATCGCGCCTTGGTCGAATGGGATTTCGTCCGGCAGACAGAAGGCGCTCCGCTCAGGCACCACGATGAATTCCGCGTAACCGCCATCGCGATGCTTTCCGATCATTTGCGTGGTCGGACAAAATTGTTCGGTGCCGGCCTGACAAAAGACGCACCGACCGCAGGTCGCGAGGTAATGGACACAGACACGGTCGCCGATCGTGAAACCCCGAACGTCCGTGCCCGTTTTCTCGACCACTCCGGCAACTTCGTGTCCGAGCGTCAACGGCAACCGTGCGACCGGCGAGACTCCCGCGCGATAATGCGCGTCGGAATGGCAAATCCCGGCGGCTTTCACTCGAATGAGAACGTCTCCGGCGTTGAACGGCGGAGTCTCGATCTGCTGCTCTTCGAGTGGCGCCCCAGATTTGGTAAGACGAATGGCGTTCATTTACGCCAGTTTGACGAAATATTTTCCGGGCAACTGTTTCACCAATCGTTTCAGCTCCAGGCGCAGGAGGGTGGAAGAAACAGTTCCGCTCGGCAATCCAGATTTCGTCGCGATGTCATCGATCGATGTTTCCGTCGCTTCAATCGCATCGTAAGCACGCCGTTCATCATCGCTGAGCAATGGCAGCGCACGCACCGCTGCTTCAGGCGACGGCTTCGTTTCCGGAAGCAGAATCTGCAAATCGTCAAGCAGGTCGCTCGCGTCCATCACCAGTTTGGCTCCTTGCTGGATGAGGCGATTCGATCCTTGTGCGCTCGGTGCATTGATGTGGCCCGGCACCGCGTAAACGGACCGGCCTTGTTCGAGCGCCTGGGTAACGGTAATCAACGCGCCGCTGTTGAGACCGGCTTCAACGACCAGAAGACCGTGGCTCCAACCACTGATGATTCGGTTGCGCATCGGAAAAGTCTGGCGATCGGGTTCGATCTCCATCGAGAACTCGGAAACGATCGCGCCGTTGCCGCTCCGAATTTTTTCCGCTAGAGCAGCATTCTCCGGCGGATAAAGTTTCGATAAACCGGAACCGATCACAGCGACGGTGCGGCCTTTCGCCGCGAGCGCGCCTTGGTGCGCCGCGGTATCGATGCCCCGCGCCAGGCCACTGATGATAGTCAGTCCGGCATAGGCGAGCTGGTAGGAAAGTTTCTTCGCCGATTCCGTTCCATAATGGGTCGTGCGCCGCGACCCGATGACCGCGATGGCGTGTTGATCGCGCTCGGTCAGTTCGCCCCAAACGTAGAGGACGATGGGCGGCGCGTGGATCTCGCGGAGCTGCCGCGGATAGAGTGGAGATTCCGCGGTGATGACGTTCGCGCCGAACTGACGGATGCGTTCGAGCTCCGCCGGCAAATCGACGATGCTTTCCCAACGCACAATCTGGTCCGCGACGTCGTTCCCGATTCCTTCAACCGCGCGCAAGGCATCGCGCCGTGCCGCGAGAACGAGATCGGGAGTTTCAAAAACTTCGAGGAGCTTGCGCAACCGCACCGGCCCCATCGTCGGGAGCATGTTCAGCGCGATGCAGGCTTCGGTGGGGGTCATCGATTAGCGTTCGTTAGGCCAGCACGGCCCGTGGCTCGACAGAGTCTCGCCCTACCGACTTCGGGTCGGCGACTAAAATGGAATCTCGTCGTCGTCAGGTGCTGAGGGGGCTGCTTTCGGGGGCGGGGCCGGTCTGGTGCTGGAACGAGGCGCGCTGGAACCACCTTCCTCATCTCCACCGCCGCCACCTCCTCCGCCACGGGGGGCACCGAGCATCTGCATATTTTCCCCGATGACTTTGAGCTTGGTCCGTTTTTGTCCGGACGTCTTGTCATCCCACGAATCGAGCTGAAGGCGTCCCTCGACAAAAACCGGGCGGCCTTTTTTTAAATATTCGCCGGCGACTTCCGCGGTGCGTCCCCAAAAGGTCACGTCGACGAAGGTGACCTCTTCGCGTTTCTCGCCGTTATCCGCAGTATAAGTGCGGTTGACCGCCAGACCTAAGTCCGTGACGGCTGTTCCCTTGGGGGTGTAGCGGACCTCGGGGTCGCGCGTGAGATTTCCGAGCAGGATGACTTTATTGAAACTGGCCATGCCGCTCTTCTAGCGGAATTACTTGGCCTCGGCCAACTTTTTCGGGGCGCGTTCCACCTTCGGACGCAGCCGCTGGTAATGCTGGCGGTAAATTTCCGGATCGAGCTTGAACTTCGCGCGCAGCTTGGTGATGAGCTGCGGGTCGGCGTGGAAAACAAAATTTACGTAATACCCGGCGTCCAGTTTACCCGCGACGTAGGAAAACGGACGACGGTCCATCTTCTGGACCTGCTCGATCTCCGCGCCTTCTTTTTGAAACTCGGCCTCGAGACGGTCGACCACGTCTTTTACAGTATCGTCCCGGCCCTGGGTATCGAGCACGAGCAACGCTTCATAACGGTTCTTCATGATTCTGGATTTTTGTTGAAAAGGTTCATCGCGGAAAGCACGCCTTTGTCAATCGCGCATTTCACCGCGTCGGTCGCGCGCACGATGGTTTTTTCCACGATCGGGCGCTCTTCCTCGAAGAAACGGCCGAGGACATAATCGACCGCGCCTTCGTTGGGAGCCGCCCCAATACCAATGCGCAACCGGGGAATGGCTTCGGTCCCGAATCGCAGGATGATCGACTCCAGTCCGTTATGCCCTGCCGTGCCGCCTTCCAACCGAAGACGCAATCGGCCCAGGGTGAGGTCGAGATCATCCAGCACGACGAGAATTTCGGCGGGCTCAATCTTATAGAAGTTAGCCACGGCGGAAATCGGTTCGCCGCTTCGATTCATGTAACTCGTCGGCTTCACCAGGATCGCCTGCTCGCCCTTGGCCCAAAGCGCATGCCAGCTTTTCGAATGCTGCCACGCGAGCCCCCACTCCGACGCAAGCGCATCGACCACGTTGAATCCGACGTTGTGGCGCGTGCCGTTGTATTCCGGCCCGGGATTACCGAGCCCGGCAATCAAGCGAATCTGTGGCGTGGTTTCGTCCACATCCGTTCAATCCAAAATCCAAAATCTAAAATCCAAAATGGATCACTTCTTCTGCTCTTTTTCTTTCGGAGCTGCCTTGTCCTTAGCTCCGGGCGCAGCCGCCCCTTCCGGTTCTTCCTTCTTCTCGCGGATCACTTCAGGTCCCGTCGGCGCTTCTGCCGCAGCAACCACCGGCTCTTCTTCCACCGTCGGTGCCAGGACCGAGAAGGCGGTGAGGTCGGGCTGGACTCGCGTCGTCACACCCGTGGGTAATTGAATTTCCCGCACGTGAATGGCGTTACCGATGTCGAGCGCGGAGACATCCACTGTGATGACATCAGGCAGGTCGCGGGGCAGACATTCGATCGCGAGGGTGCGCAGGCTTTGTTCGAGAAGGCCGCCCATATTTTTTACGCCGTTGGCGATGCCGATCGGTTCAAGCGGGACGTCCGCTTCGATGACTTCATCCATCGAAACCGCGTGGAAATCGATATGCAAAATGGCGCCACCCACCGGCGCGTGCTGGACTTCCTGCACGAGGGCGAGGCGATTCTTGCTCTCGCCGGCGATTTCCAGTTCCACCAAAATATTTTCACCCGCCGCGTGGCTGAGGAGCGCGTTGATGTCGCGCTTGGATACCTGCAAGTTCTCCGGCTTGTCCTTCGCGCCGTAAATATTCGCGGGCACCGAGCCGGACGCCTTGAGTTTTCGCACCGCGGAACGCCCTGTGGCCGTCCGCCGTTCCGCTGTGAGTTTTACTTGCTTGGCCATGTTCGAATTCTATTTGGTGTCGTTATCGATCTTGAACAGCGAGGAAACAGATTCGTCATTGTGAATTCGTTTCATGCCTTCACCGAGAAGCTCGGAGACGCAAAGCACGCTGGTTTTAAATCCCTCCACCGTGCGCACGGGCGTGCTGTTCGTAGTTATTAATTCCTCGATCTGGGAATTTTGCAACCGGGGAATCGCGGCATCGACCAGGACGGCGTGGGCCACCCCCGCGTAAATCTTCAGGGCGCCGTGCTCTTTTAGGATCGTAGCCGCCGAAACAAGCGTGCCCGCCGTCTCAGTCAGATCGTCCACGAGCAGGACATCGCAGCCCTCCACATCGCCGATAAGATAAAGCGCCTTCGTCTCCGTCGCGCTCTTCCGCTGCTTGGCCACGATCGCGAGATTGGCTCCGAGCGCCTGCGAATAGGCGGACGCCATTTTCAATCCGCCCACGTCCGGCGAGACGACCACCGTCTTGCGGGTAAGACGCGTGCGCATGTACTTAAGCAGAACCGGCATGGAATAAAGGTGGTCCACCGGGATATCGAAGAATCCCTGCACCTGTTGCGCGTGCAGATCCATCGTCAGCACGCGGCTCACCCCGGCCGCGTAGAGAAGATTGGCGACGAGCTTGGCCGTGATCGGGACCCTAGGCTGATCTTTGCGGTCCTGTCTCGCATATCCGAAAAAAGGAATTACGGCAGTGATGCGATCGGCGCTGGCGCGGCGGGCCGCATCCACCATGATGAGCAATTCCATCAGGTGTTGGTTGGTCGGCGGACAAGTCGGCTGAATGATAAAAACATCCCGGCCACGAATGTTCTCCTCGATTTTGACGTAGGTCTCGCCGTCGGGGAACGAGCTGATCGTCGCCTGGCCGAGCGGGGTCCCGATCCCATCGCAAATGCGTTGGGCCAGCTCCCGGTTGGCAGAGCCGCTGAAGACCTTCATCTCGGGTTGATGCGCAAACATAATCTCGGAGGGGGCGCTAACTTAGGCGCGGGCTCCCGTCATTGGCAATCGCCGATTGGAGATCTATTTCGCGAAGCTCGCGCGCAATTTTTCCTTCTTCGTCTCGGCGTCTTCCTGCAAACGCCGCACGTCGATCGTCAATTGCTTTTGCAGCGACTCGGCTTCCTCCGCGTTCCCTGCCGTCAGCGCCTTGCTGATCTGGTCCTTGAGAAACAGCTCCTTCTCCGCGATGCGAGCTTTGAAGGTGGAATCGATTTCCGCGATCTGTTGCTTTTGCTCATCGGTGAGCGCAACGCTCGGCGTCTTTTTCTCCAGCCGTTCCATCGCCAGTTCGTAAGCCGATTTCATTCGATCCTTCGAACCTTAGCGGACTTGTCCGCCGAAGCCAAGCGAAGGCGGATTGCGGTTGCGAAATCAAACCCTAAGTTGCCGCTCCGATGTCACCAAAAATCCGCCTGCTCAGCACCGATTTCGACGGCACCCTGGTCGCGCACGGCAGCGATCCCGTGCTCGATCGCGGTTGCATGAAACAGATCGAGACGCTGCAAGGCGATGGCGTGATTTGGGCGATCAACACCGGGCGCTCCGTCGATCTGCTCGAATCGGGCCTAACTGATCTGGCATTTCCGATTCACCCCGATTTCATCCTCACGAGCGAGCGCGATATTTTTCGCCGCTCATCCAACGGCGGAAAATGGGAACCGTACGGCGATTGGAACGAACGCGTCGCCCGTGAGCATGCCGAGCTTTTCCATTCAGCGGAATCGGTCCTGGCCGAAGTGGTCGATTTCGTTAACCACAAAACGAAAGCGCGCCTGCTTTATCACACAGCGGGCTTGGAAGGCCTCATTGCCGAAAGCGAAGAAGAGTTGGATCGCGTTACGAAATTCATCGATCAGGCTCGCGCCAACCAGCCAAAGTTTCATTACCAGCGCAACACCGTTTATCTGCGCTTTTGTCACGCCGATTACCACAAAGGCGCGGCCTTGGCCGAGTTATCGCGTCTGCTTGAAATCCCGCGCGAGGAGATTTTCGCCGCCGGCGATCATCACAACGATATCTCGATGCTCGACGGCCGTTTCGCGCAATATCCCGCCTGTCCGGCCAACGCCATTCCGGAAGTGAAGGACGCGGTGATTTCCGCGGGCGGATACGTCGCCGCGAAAACATGCGGTGCCGGTGTGGATGAAGCGCTCTTGCATTTCGCAGAATTTTTTTGACCGCGGATCGAAGGAATAAGGACTTCAGAAATCCGTCTCATCCCGAAAGATTTCGGGGTTCAATTCATTCTCTTAGCGGCTACAGTTTCAACCGCGGCTCTTCGGCCAAAATCTCGTTGAGTGCAGGCCATTGGACGGTGCTGTCCATGTCGCGAAAGGCGTGCAGATAAACCGCCACGGTTTCCGCCGGATATTTCTCCAGGAGCTTCGAGACCGCGGCGGCGATTTTTTCCTTCGGCGGCGCGGCGGGAAGTTCCTCTACCGTGCCGTCATCATCGTGTTTGACCTCGAGCCCATCGAGAAAATCGCAAAGCATCTCTTTGTTCGCGCCGAGCAGCCACGCCTGGAGAAAATGGCTCGCGAGCGAATCGCTGACGCTGCGAGCCAGCGCGGTTTGCATCCACGGGAAACGTTCGACCGGCGGTTTCCGCTCGATAAACACCCCGCGCAGATTCCGGTGGTTCGCCAGGCCCTGGATGGCCGCTTTGTAGACCGGCTTCTGCTCTGTCTGCATGAAAGTGAAAATCTGCGCGGCGAGCGCAGGCGATATCCGTTGGAAAATTTCGTGCGATCTCATCCTTCGGCGCTTACGATGACAGCTTGTTGGTTTTCGTCCAGAGATCGACCCAGAAACCAACCGCGGATTGCGCTGATGACACGGATTCCGAGAATCAGATCCGTTTAAATCCGAGTAATCCGCGGTCTAATCCTCTGTCGCGACAGCCAACGCGGGCGGCGCATCAGCTTCAATCTTTCCCGCAAATCGATTCGTCATGTAAGTGAGAAGCAGCACCCAGAAAGTGAGCGCAATGCTGAAGAGCGGGAACTGCAACGGATAGGGCAGCGAATAAATGATCGCCATGAGCGGCCCCCAAACCGCCCAGGTGGCGAGCAACGTCGGAACGATTTTGTCGCGATAATGTTCCCAGGTCAGCGCGCGCCGAACCGATTTCCAGGAGAACCCTTCGTTCTTCCATTCGTAAACGAGCACTTCGCTCGGCGCGGCGAAAAACGGGTTGTAGCCGAGCTGGTCCACCAGGATTTTCGCGACGACCACGCCAACGGTGACCACATCGCCAAACCAAACGGCGTTCAACCGATACATCAGATCGACCAGGATCCCGTCGATGCCCCACGTCGGGACGGTGAAGGCCAGGTTACGGAGATTTTGCCGGTGCGGCCGCCCTCGTTGGAAAAAGACGATGACGAACAGCTCCGGCACGATCGCCCCGGCAAGCACAGCGGCGATGACGACGAAGACGAGGCCGTGCTGCTCTTTGTATTGCGCCAGGCGATTGAGAAAATCCGCGCACGCTGGGCTCAAGTAATAGGAGATCAGAACGACCAGCATCGCGCCCTGCAGGATGAAGGCCGGGGCCGCGTTAGCCTTTGCCGCCTCCCAACCGATCGCGAGAGAAGTGCGATTTGTTTTGTGCGATGCGATCGACATCGATGGGAACCTCGCACGAAGTCCACAACGGACACAAAGGTTGGTTTAATTTTAGCGACCGTGGTGACCTTCGTGTCCTTTGTGCGAGTTTCGGTAAAACGCTCGCGCTTTGAATGAGCGCCCGCCTGCCGTAACCTCCGTAGTGCAAAAGGCCGGCAAACCCTCGATCCAATCTCTTCTTCTGGAAGAGATCGCGGCGGATCTCGCCGCGCGAAATGAGCGGCCCTATCGCGCGAAACAGATCGCGAATTGGATCTATGAAAAGCGAGTTACTTCTTTCGACGCAATGAGCGATCTTCCGCTGGAGTTAAGGAAGCAACTCGCCGAGGTCTTCGAGTTTCACCAGCTCGAAATAATTCGTATCCTCGGCTCGAAAGATACCACCCGGAAGTTTTTGTTCCGGCTCGCCGACAGCAATCTGATCGAGTCGGTCCTGATCCCCGCCTCGCCTTCGCTCTACGGTGCGACCTCGGATCGGCGCACCATCTGCGTTTCCACGCAGGTCGGTTGCGCCTATGGCTGCAAATTTTGCGCGAGCGGCCTGGATGGATTTTCGCGCAATCTCGAGGTCGGCGAGATCGTGCAGCAACTGCTCGCGGTCGAGAAAGAAAGCGGCGAAAAGATCGACAACGTCGTCTTCATGGGGATGGGCGAACCGCTGGCAAATTTCGCCAACGTTGTCCGCGCCATCCAAATCATCAACGCCCCCTGGGGCATGGAAATTGGCGCGCGTCACATCACGGTTTCGACCAGCGGCCTCGCGCCGCAAATCCGCCAGCTCGCCGACCAACCGCTTCAAAGCCGGCTCGCCATCTCACTCCACGGCGCCACCGACGAAGTGCGAAATCGGATCATGCCGGTGAACCGCAAGTATGACCTGAACGCGTTACTCAGCGCGTGCGATTATTACGCGAGCCGCAAGAAGCAACGCATCTACTTCGAATACATCCTGATCGCGGACGTGAACGACGCCGAGGAACAAGCCCACCTGCTCGCCGCTCACGCGCGGCGGTTAGGCGCCAAAGTGAATCTGATTCCGTACAACACCGTGGAAGGCCTGGAATGGTCGCGCCCATCGCGCGCGCGGCAGGAACGTTTTCTCTCCATCCTGCACGAGCATGGGACGGTCGCCACCCTGCGTCGCGAAAAAGGCCACGATATCGACGCCGCCTGCGGCCAACTCCGTTTGCAAACCAAGCGCACGGAAGAACGCGCGGCGACGTGATTGGTCTCGTAGCCTTACTGTAAATTGTACGCTTCCACCACCGCGATACCGGTCGTGTTATTTTTTCCGCGCACGATGGCGGTGTAGTTTCCAGGAACGAGCGTCGCGAGGATCGCGGCTTCGTTATCGTTGGCTGGCTGAAGCTGCGTCGCGAGGAGTTCGCTCTCCTGGGTACTGCGCCAGCCTTCATTGCTGATCACGCTGCCGTTCGAGTCGTGCAATTCGAGTGTGGTGGCCTGTAATACGCCTGGCAAAATGGCGGCGAGCGAGGGAGCAATCGCGCGCACGACCACTTTCGCCGGTTCCGTGCCGCCGATAATGAAGCCGCCGATCAACACATTGTCGCCGGTCTGCACCAAGCCGCGGGTGGCGATGTTGCCCAACTGCGCCGCTGACGCGGAATCGAGATCATACACTTCCGCGAGACCCACGCCGGTTTCTCCGTGCGCGCCTTTCAAGATCGCGGTGTAATTCCCCGGCCCTAGTGTAGCCACCACGACTGACTCTCGCGGGTCGCTCGGCGCGAAGCCGGACGGTATTTGGCTGGTGTCGCCTTGCTGCCAGTCATCGTTGATCACAACGCTTCCATCCGGCTTATGCAACTCGAGCAGAGGATCGGAAATCGTGCCCGGCACGCCAAGGCCGGCGAGAGAGGGACCCAGCCCGCGGATCAGCACCTTCTTGGTCGAACCGCTTGGTCCAGTGACGATGAAGCCAGCGATGAGAACATTGTCGCCACTTTGAATGGCGAGTCGCGTTGCGATGTTAAGCGGTTGGCCGGTGGAGGGCGCCGGTTTGGTGGGATCGACCGAAGCGAGGGCCCCGTTCGCAGTCAATGTGATTTGGCCGTTCGAGCTGGTGGTGAGTGAGCCGGTGGCCGAGCTAAAGCCGAGCGGACTAAAGGTATCGGCTGGGTCGGGCGTGTAGCCATTAATGTCACGCACGTCGAGCTTGCCGCCGAGGCTGGCAGTGCCGCTCACTTGAAGTCGATCATACTGGCGCGGACCTGCGCCGCCGTTCTCCACGATCAATGTGCCTTGAGTTCTTTGCGTATAATTGCCCAGGATCGAGATAGCTCCCGCGGAATGTCCCGGCGAGATGAAGCTATTGTTCGTTACATTGCCCACGATAATTCCCGAGCCGGTGAGCGTGCCGCCCTCGATCGAGACCGCTCCGCTGATCAGCATGTGGCTGAGATCAGTTTCGCCGCCCGTTTGCACGAAACCCGAACCAGCCGTCGCCGCGTTGACGCCGTCGCCGCTGCGGATTGTAAAGTTGCCGCCGCCCTGCGCGACGATGCTGGCGCCGTCGTTACCGATGAGATTACCAGCACCGCTAGCGACGATGTTACCGCCGCCCGAGGCGACGATGCTGCCGCCATCCTGACTGATGAGACTCGCGCCATCGTTACCGATTATGCTGCCACCGTCGTTTGTGATGAGACTCCCACCATCGTTCGTGATGAGGCTACCGCCATCATTGGTGATCAACTTTCCTTTGTTTTCAAAAGTGCTGGCAACGATTAGTCGCGGCAGTTCCACGGGCGGTGGAGTCGGAGGGATCGGCTTTGGTTTGGGCGGGGTGCTCGGCCGATGAATGATCCAATTTCCGAAGTTTTGGATCGCGGTCAGGAAGCCGTCAAAAATTCCGGTCGAATCAATCCCCGGCGCTCCGGCGCTCCGCACAGCCTCTGCGCCGACGGGAACCGGAACAATACCACCGCGGCCAGTCAGCTTGAAAGTGCCGTAGTTGATCAACGAACCGCTCATCGGCACGTTGCCGTCGCCGACCAGGGAGAGCGTCCCACTATCTGTGATCGTCGTGTTCAAGTTCTTGAGCTGACCTCCAGCGATTTGGAAGGAACCGGTCACCGTCAACCCGCCGCCAGCCCCGTTGATGGAACCGCCAATGAGCGAGACAGCGTAGGCGTTCACGCTTTGTGTGATCGAAACATTCGATGCGCCGACAATCGCGAAATCGTTCGCGCCGGGCACGCCATTGTTGCCCAAGGCGTCGCGCCAGTTATTGGCATCATTCCAATTCCCGAAGCTGCTCATCGTAAAAACTTTCCCGCCGGGCGGAGCGATGCGGATGTAAACAGGCTCGGCATATCCGGTGATGCCGCGATCGTCGGTGGCGAATGCCTTGAGCGTGTGATCGCCGGGCACGTTGGTCTGGTAATCGAGCGTGGCCTTGTCGCCGCTTCTGTCCCCGCCGAGTGTCGAGCCATCGTAGATTAGCCCCAGTTTGTTGATTGCCCTGCCTTCGCGGCTCGATGCTTGCGCCGTGAATTTCAGCGAGCCGAGCAGAAGGATGAACGGATCATTCGGAGTAAGTCCCGATCCGCTGCCGGGCTGCAGTTGGTCGAGGGTCGAGGGGAATGCGTTCACCTCAGGCGCCGCGCCGACAACCACTGGCGAAACGCCGATGATGTTCGAGAGGCTTTTCAGGAATCCCGGGGCCGTCGCGACGGCGCGGAAGTAAACAGCGTCACCCGCCGGGTATTTCGTCGTGTCGAGATAGAACTGTTTGGCATCAGCAAACGGATGCATGCCGCCCGAGTTGCCGTCGTTCAAATCCGTCCAGCTCGCTTCGTCATGTGGAGAGGTCGTTGCCTGGATGCTGAGGCCGATTCCAGCCTGGTCCGTTCCGACCTGGGCCCGGAACTTCATCTCCTGGCCGGGGCCATTGGTCGCGACGTAGAGCGTCGTCGTACCGAGGTGAGACTGGCCGGCGGTCAGATCAAGAGGTCCCACGATGTTTGAAGCGCTGGGAGGATAACCATCCGCGGTGGAGAGCGCTCGGAAGTACAGTCCGTTCGCGAGCCCATAATTGGTCGAGCTCAAGACAAACTGCTGCGTGCCTTTGTCGAGAGTCATGTAGCCTTTGCTGCCGTTGTTGAGGTCAACCCAGTCGTTCGCGTTGTTATTCGGCACGGTGTTGACCTGCACGCGCACGATCAATCCAGCGGGCGTTCCAGTTTGCTGCGCGGCGAAACGCAAAGCTGTGTCGGCAACATTCGCCGAAGGTGAGCTGCTTCCGTTCACCGTAAAGACCGTCGCCGAAAGACCGCCGTGCGCCGGCGCAACTGGGGGATGTGAGGCCAGCGTGATAGTAACGCTGAATGATCCGCTGTTGTTGAACCAGCCGCTTCCATCCATCGTGCCGAGAAATAAACGCGTGGCCCCGGCAGGCACGTTCACTCGCTGCGGGATGCCCGATGCGGTCCGGCCGTCGCCGATGAAAAATGGTTGAGCGATGGTGGGCTGAAGACTCGTGTAATCGATGTTGCCCGGGACGTTGCCACCCGGCGCGAAATTAAAGAACGGAGCAGGAGAACCGCCCGGAACGGGAGCGCTGCTCCTGAGAAAAACACCGACAAGCGAATTCGCCGGCGCATTCAGGCCAGCGATCCCGTTTTCCGGTCCCCCATTCGTCGAGTCGAATAAATGGAAAAGACTGCGGAACGTGCCGCTATCTCCATCCGGCGGATCGGTAGGAGTACCGCCGCCATACTGGACCGATCCTGTGGCCGAAAAGGTGATTTCATCGCCGACGTTAAAATCAACCAACTGCACCAAAACCGGTGATTGGCCCGGAGCGGCGTCACCGCCAGCGGCTGTGGCGGCGTCGGCCAGCCACGGGTTGGCGCTACCCGGCACCGGTATGCTACCGGTTTGCGCGGCTGACCTGCTGACGATGGCGCAGATGCAAGCCAGGAGAATGGGTAAATTAAATAAGCGATGATATTTCATAGGTGAACACTTGGTCTTTACTACTTCTCGCAACGAATCGGGTTAAAACGGCTCAAACAATTTTCAGAAAAAATTCAGCCTGTCGACACCACCCGTCGCCTCACCTAGGCTGCCCTCATGCAGGCCAGCGCCACCGAAGGCTCGTCGCCATCGCCTGGGCGACCACCGGAAGTCACGCTATCTGCCCTCGTCGAAGATCTCTTATCCGCGGAAGCCGATACGAAAGGGCTCAACGCCGCGTTGCCCGGGCTGTATGATGAACTGCGCGAACTAGCGGCTGGCTATCTCCGCCGCGAGCGGTCTGATCACACGCTCCAGCCGACCGCTCTCGTGCATGAATCGTATCTGCGGCTCGTCAGTCAGCATGGGGTCGATTGGGGCAACCGCCTTCAATTCCTGTCCATCGCCGCCCGGATGATGCGGCGCATCCTATCGAACTACGCCAAAGCGCGTTCGGCCAATAAGCGCGGCAGCGGCGAGCCGAAATTGGAGTTGGATGCTGCGCTCGAATTTTGCGACCAACGGGCGCTCGGCATTGCCGTTGTCGATGAAGCGTTGTGCGGACTCGAAGCGATGGACGCGCGGCAGGCAAGGGTGGTGGAGCTACGGTTTTTCGGCGGGTTGACGATTGAAGAAACGGCGCAATTAATGGCGCTCTCTCCCGCGACGGTGAAGCGCGAGTGGGTGACGGCGAGACGGTGGCTGCAACGCGAGATTTCCAAGCAGGTTAAGCGTGATTGGTGATTGGTGATAAGATGAAGCCCGCATCACTAATCACAATTCCAATGAAGCCGGAGCGCTGGCAGCAGGTTAAAGACATCCTTGCGGGCGCCCTCGAGCAGCCAGACGAGAAGGCGCGCGCCGCGTTTCTCGCCAGCGAGTGCGCGGACGACACCGATCTGCGGCGCGAGGTCGAGTCATTGCTCAATCAGCCGCCAGATGAATTAGAAACATTCGCGGAGGCGGGCGGTCTTCTGCAATCGGAGCGACTTGGGGCAAATGCCGGCCGAAGAATCGGCGCCTACCGGCTCGTGCGTGAGTTAGGCCGCGGCGGAATGGGCGCGGTCTGGCTGGGCGCACGCGCGGACGAAGAATTTGAGAAACAGGTCGCGATAAAATTGCTGAAGCGCGGCACCGACACCGACGAAGTGTTGCGCCGCTTTCGCGCCGAGCGGGAAATTCTCGCCCGGCTCGAGCATCCTAACATTGCTCATCTGCTCGATGCCGGCACGACCGACGACGGGTTGCCGTATTTCGTGATGGAATATGTAATCGGTCAGCGCGTGACGGATTTTTGTTCCGCCCAAAATTTATCAATTGATGATCGGCTCCGTTTATTTCAAAAAATCTGCGGGGCCGTCCAGTTCGCGCACCAGAACCTGGTAGTCCATCGCGATCTGAAACCGGCCAACATCCTTATCACGCCGGAAGGCGAACCGAAGCTGCTCGACTTCGGCATCGCAAAACTACTCGGTCCGGGTGAAGGCGGATTTGACGTTACCGCCTACGATCATCAGCGGCTCACGCCTGCCTATGCTTCGCCGGAGCAAGTGCGCGGCGATCCCATCACGACGGTCTGCGATGTCTATGCGCTCGGCGCGCTGCTCTATGAATTGCTCTCGGGAGAGACGGCGCACCGTTTCGCGGCTCTGCATCCGACCCATACGGAATTGATGCGCGTGGTGGTGGAAGAAACGCCGGTCCGGCCCAGCCTGGCGGCGCGCGATTCGGCGACCAAGCGGCGGCTGCACGGCGATCTCGATAACATCATCCTGAAGGCACTGCGCAAGGAACCGGGACGTCGCTACACCGGCATTGAAGCATTCGCCGGAGACATCGAGCGTCACTTGGAAGATCGGCCGGTCATTGCGCGCAAAGATACTTTCTTGTATCGCGGATCGAAATTCATTCAACGAAACAAGATTGGTGTCGCTGCAGCGGCGCTGCTCCTGCTGACGTTAGTGGGCGGAATTATCGGAACTGCCTGGCAGGCGCGTCGTGCCAATCGACGCTTCAATCAGGTGCGAAGGCTGGCTCATTCAGTCCTCTTCGACTATCACGACGCGATTGCTAATTTGCCGGGTTCGACTCCGGTGCGAGAGAAGTTGGTTAAGGATTCGCTGGAATACCTCGACAGCCTGTCGCACGAGGGCGGTCGCGATGCCTCACTTCAGCGCGAGATGGCATTAGCATATCTAAAGGTCGGCGATGTTCAGGGCCGTCCTAATTTTGCAAATCTGGGCGACACGCCAGGAGCGCTGGCGAGTTATCGCAAGGCGCTGAATCTCCTCGAACAGCTGGCGGCCGCTGAATCCGGAAACACAGAACTGAATCTGGAGTTAGGTGGCATCTACAGCCGGATTGGTGAGGTCTTAAGAAACAAGGGAGACCTGAGCGGAGCGGTGGAAAGAAATCGTAAGGCAGTGGCCGTCATGGAAAAGCTGGCCGCTCATGCTACCAACGCGGAGGTGCGTGAGGCCCTGGCACTCGCGTATGTCACTCTCGGCGATGTCCTGGGCAATCCCTACACAGGCAATCTCGGCGACACAAACGGAGCCATTGAGAGCTATCGTCGAGCCCTCGCACTACGCGAAAAATTAATGGCTAACGACCCGGCCAGTGCGGAGAGACGTAAATGGGCGGCGGTCAGCCATCAGCGTTTGGGTAACATGCTGCAAGCGATCAAGGACACGGCGGGTGCCTTGGAAAATTATCGGCAGGCGCTGGCGATTGATGAAAGCGTGTTAAACGAAGACCCGACCAACACCTTCGTCCAACGTGACGTCGGGGTAGATTATCAACTGCTTTCCCTGGCCTTGATGGACGCGGGCGACTTAAACCAGGCACGAGAGTTTCAAGCCAAAAACATCGCAGTGTGGGAGCAGATGGCAAAGGCTGATCCGAAGAATGCAGTTGCGCAATCGGATTTAAGTCTCGGTTATTCGCGCATGGTGGCGGTGCTGGCGAAGAGCGGGGATGCGCCTGGCGCTCTAGCGCATTATCAGAAGTCGATGGCTATCGTTCAAGACCTGTTGGCGAAAGACCCCAGGAACGTCACCTACCTTATGTACCTGCGTGGAAATTATCTCAGAATGACCGACCTGCTGTTGACGACGGGTGATGTTAATGGCGCATTGGAGGACGCGCACAAGGAACTAGAAATCGACGATGAGATATTGGCGCTCAATCCAGGAAGTGCAGATGCTCCTCGCAATCAGGCACTGGCCCACGCTCAACTAGGCAAAGCCTATACGCTGCTGGCCGCGAACACCCGCAAGTCGCTCAAAGAACAGCAGCAGAACTGGAGCGCAGCACGATCTGAGTACCAGAAAAGCCTGAACATCTGGCAAGACATGAAGCGCAAAGGGCCCATCCTCATCGACGCAGAGAAACCCGACGAAGTCGCGCGCGAGATCGCCAGATGTGATGCGGCGCTAAGATGAAGGGACGACTCGATGATTGATCCACAGCTTCCCTTCATCGACCTGCACCGGCACCTCGATGGGAGTGTGCGGCTGGAGACCATTCTCGATCTGGCGCAACGCCACGGCGTGAAACTGCCGGGCGCGACGGTGGAAGAACTGCGGCCGCATGTCCAGGTCACGGAACCACAACCCGGCCTGATGGCCTTCATCGGCAAAATGCTTTGGATGACCGGCGTCCTTGCCGACGCCGATGCCTGCCGGCGCATTGCGCGCGAAAACGTCGAGGACGCGAAACGCGAAGGCATCTCCTACCTGGAGCTGCGTTTCAGTCCCTGGTTCATGGCAGAACCGCACGGACTCGATCCCGCGAGCGTGGTCGCGGCGGTCGCGCAAGGAGTAGCCGAGGGCGCGGCAGCGACTGGTGTGCGGGTGAACCTGATCGGAATTCTCAGCCGAACCTACGGACCTGAGATTGCGATGAAGGAACTCGAGGCGCTGCTGACCCATCGCGAATCTTTCGTCGCGCTCGATCTGGCCGGCGACGAAGCGAATTTCCCGGCGCGCCTTTTCACCGAGCATTTCCGAAAGGGCCGCGATGCGGGCTGGCGCATCACTGTGCATGCCGGCGAAGCAGGAGGATCGGAGAGCGTCTGGGACGCGATCCGGCTTCTCGGCGCCGAACGCATTGGGCACGGCGTCCGCGCGCTGGACGACCCGGCTCTGGCCGATTTTCTCGCGGAAAATCGGATTGCGATCGAAGCGAACCTAACGAGTAACGTCCATACCAGCACGGTCCCTGATCTCGCGAGTCATCCCTTGCGGGAAATGCTTGCGCACGGTCTGCTCGCCTCGATCAATACCGACGATCCCGGCGTAAGCGCGATCGATCTGCGCCACGAGTTTGAGATCGCCGCGCCCGCAGCGGGATTATCTCAGAAACAAATTCGCCAGGCACAGCTCAACGCACTGGAGACGGCATTTCTCTCGGCGGAGGAGAAGAGGGAGCTACGGACGAAAGCTGTGAACGGCGACAGAGCGCCGTAGCTACAGCGAGCGAAAACGGAGATGCTGCTCGACAAGCGGCCACCGGCGCGGAAGGCTCCCTCCGTTTATCGCCGATGAGGGAAAACACCGAAGGACAGTTGTGGATCACGGGAGTGCGGACGCGAATTTTTCTTCTCTCGTTCACGCTCCTGTTCTTTGAGCTGCTCTGCATCCGCTGGATTCCGGCCTACGTCCGTTACCTCAGCTACTTCACCAACTTCATCCTCCTGGCCTCGTTCCTCGGAATCGGTCTCGGAATTCTGGCGGCGCGGCGACCGGCCTTTCGCTTTCCGTCATTTCCGCTGCTCTTGCTCGCGCTGGCCGGCGTCGTCGCGGTCAATCGTTTCGAACTCAACATTTCCAGCACCGACGTCCTCTACTTCGGCTCCGGTACGACGGGTTTCGCGCGCGCGGAAAGTTTCATCCTCCTCCCGCTGATCTTCACTTTTGTCGCGGCGGCCTTCATTCCTCTGGCGCGGTCGCTTGGTTTGCTCTTTACGAAAACCGCGCCGCTCACCGCTTACACCTACGATATTCTGGGAAGCCTGGCCGGAACGGCGGCGTTTTTTCTCATCGGCCTTTTTGCTTTGCCACCGGTGGTTTGGTTCGGCGCGCTCGGTCTGCTCGTGCTGTCGTTAGGCCAACGACATGCTTTCCTGCGCACCGCGCTCCTCGTCGGGGCTGCAACCGCCATCGCGCTTTTCCTCCAACGCAACACCTATTGGTCGCCGTATTACAAGATCACCCTCACGCCAGCGCAGCCGAGCGGTTACGAACTCGACGTCAACAGCATCGGCCACCAGAGCATGATCCCCTGGCAGGCGAAGGAGCCTTTCTATCGCCGCGTTTATGAGCTGTTCCCAGAGGTTCGGTTTCAGCACGCGCTCATTCTCGGCGCCGGCACCGGTTCCGATACAGCGACCGCTCTTGCGCACGGCGTGCAACAAATCACCGCGGTGGAAATTGATCCCGTCATTCAAAAACTCGGCGCTGAATTGCATCCCGACCGGCCGTATTCCGATCCGCGCGTAAAGCTGGTGAACAACGACGGCCGCGTTTTCCTCCGCCACACAAAAGAGAAATACGATCTCATCATTTTCGCGTTGCCGGATTCGCTCACACTCACTTCGAGCATCGCGAATCTTCGGCTGGAGAGTTTCCTCTTCACTCAGGATTCTCTCGCCGCCGCGCGTGCCGCGCTCAGGTCCGACGGCGTCCTCGTGCTTTACAATTATTACCGAGAGCCGTGGCTGATCGAAAAACTGGCGGGCATGATGACTCGCACCTTTGGCCGGGATTCGTTTGTCTCCACCTACGGCGGGCAGGGCCGCGGCGCCGTCATTATCAACGGTCCGCGGCTCGCCGCTTCATCGGCGGCGAACGCTGGTCCGTATCGCGAAGAGGCGTCCACGGGAGAAACGCGTTTGCGCGTGACCGGCGAAGGCTTGATGGGCGCCGGCTCGATCGCGCCGGCCACGGACGACTGGCCGTTCGTCTATCTGCCGCACAAATCTTTTCCCGAGCTCTATCTCCGCGGGTTGGCGGTCGTGGCGGCGATTTCGCTGGCCGGCATTTGGTGGATCGCGCCGCGCAGCACGCTGCGGCGTTTCGATTGGCACATGTTCTTCCTCGGCGTGGCCTTCGCGCTTCTCGAGGTGAAAGCACTCATCACCTTCGCCCTCCTCTTCGGCAGCACCTGGATCGTGAACTCGCTCGTCTTCTTCGCCATCCTCACGAGCGTCCTCCTTGCCGTGCGCGTGAACATGCGGTTTCGCGTGCGGCGCATCTGGATTTTTTACCTTCTCCTTTTCGGCATGCTCGCGCTCAATCTCGCGATTCGCCCGGAAACGCTGCTCTTCGCGAATGTCTACGCGCGATACCTGGTCGCGAGCGTGCTGGCCTTCGCCCCTGTCTTTCTGGCCAACGTCATTTTCTCCCACGCCTTTCGCGACACAGAAATTGCCGACATCACCTTCGCTTCCAACCTCCTCGGCATCATGGCCGGCGGCATGTTGGAATACCTGAGCATGCTCTTCGGTTACCACACGCTGCTCTGGCTCGTGATCGCCTTCTACGCGCTCGCCATGGTCTTGCGTGTAGGGACGACCGCCGTGTCGTCCCAAAAATAATGGGACGGGACGCATTCGACAGGCTCAGCGCAGGCTTCGCCCGTCCCTCCAGCGAGTTTGGTCCTATTGCAGATTGTAAGCTTCGACGACCGCGATGCCGGTGGTGTTATTCTTTCCGCGCACGATCGCGGTGTAGTTACCAGGAACGAGCGTCGCGAGGATCGCGGCTTCGTTATCGTTGCCGGGTTGAAGCGCCGTCGCGAGGATTTCGCTCTCCTGGGTACTGCGCCAGCCTTCATTGCTGATCACGCTCCCGTTAGCGTCATGCAATTCCAAGGTGGTGGCCTTTAATACACCGGGCAAGATGGAGACGAGCGAGGGAGCGATCGCGCGGACGACCATTTTCGCCGGTTCCGTGCCGCCGATAATGAAACCACCGATCAAGACGTTGTCTCCGGTATTAACAAAGCCGCGCGTGGCAATATTGCCCAATTGCGCCAGTGAGGCCGAGTCAAGATCGTAAACCTCGGCCAGACCTACGCCGGTTTCTCCGTGAGCGCCTTTCAAGATGGCGGTGTAATTCCCCGGCCCGATGGTAGCCACCACTACTGACTCTCGCGGGTCACTCGGCGCGAAGCCGGGCGGTATCTGGGTGGTGTCGCCTTGTTGCCAATTATCGTTGATGACAACACTCCCATCCGGGTTATGCAATTCGAGCAAAGGATCGGAAATTGTGCCCGGCACGCCAAGGCCGGCGAGAGAAGGACCGAGGCCGCGGATCAGCACCTTCTTGGTCGAACCGCTTGGTCCGGTCACGATGAAGCCGGCGATGAGCACGTTGTCGCCACTTTGAATGGCAAGTCGCGTGGCGATATTCAACGGCTGGCCCGTTTTTGGGTTAGGCTTTGCCGGATCGACCGAGGTAAGCAGGCCGCTGGCGTTCACCGTCGCCTGCGCGTTCCCGCTAACCGACGCAAAGGAACCTGTCGCCGAGCTATAACCCAACGGACTAAATGTATCCGCTGGATCAGGCGTGTAGCCGTTAATAAGCTTCACATCCAGGTTTCCGCCAAGCGATGCCGCTCCGCCCACCTGCAGCTGATCGAACTGGCTCGGATACGGGCCGCCATTCTCCACAATCAACGTGCCGTTAGCCCCTTGAGTGAAGTTGCCGGTGACCGCCATGATGCCTGCCGAATGTCCGGGCGAGATGTAGCCGCCATTATTCGTTAGGTCGCCCAAGATAAGTCCCGAGCCGCTAAGCACGCCACCGTTGAGATTGAAAGGGCCAATGACCGTAATTTGGCTTAAGTTCAGCTCGCCGCCGGACTGCGTAAAGCCAGATGGCGCAGTAGCCGCTTGAAGCGTCGCGGTGCTAGCTACCGAAGCAGAGTTGATCTTGAAAGTGCCGCCGGAGTTTCCGACCAGGTTGCCGCCACCCGTCGCCACGATTCCCCCGCCATCCTGGCCAATCAGGCTTGCCCCATCGTTAGAAACAACATTACCGCCACCCTGCGCAACAATGTTACCGCCGCCCTGCGCGATGAGCCCGCCGCCATCCTGGCCGATCAGGCTTCCCCCATCGTGAGAGACAACATTACCGCCGCCGGCCGCAACGAGATTACCGCCGCCCTGCGCGATGAGCCCGTCGCTGTTGTCGGCAATGATCCGACCCGAGCTTTCACTGGCTACAACGATCACCTGTCGCACTTCCGGCGCGGGAGGCGGATTAGGAGGAGGCGCGGGCGCTGATCCACTGCCCTTCCGTCCGCCCGCGGGCCGATGAAAGATCATATCGCCGACGTTCTTAACGAAGGCGACCAGGCCGTCAAAGAACCCGTTAGGGCTTGTGCTCGCGCTTTGAGCCTTTGCGTTACTGTTGTTAGGTATGCCTGTGATGCCACCCTTGCCGTGCACCTTTAACCTGCCATTATTCGTCAAGCGCCCACCCATTCCGACATCGGCGTCGTTGAGTAGCTCGCACGTAGCGCCGGCTGCGATCGTGAGGTCGTTCTTTACTTGCCCCGCGGCGATGGTGCAGAAGCCGGTCACAGTAAGCGCACCTGGCCCGCTGATCGTGCCACCATTCAGGGAGACGGCATTGACTATAACATCCGTAGCTAACGAGACACTATTTCCGCTGAGCACGGCGAAGTCGTTCGGTCCGGGAACGCCATTCTTGCCTTGCGGATCGCGCCAGTTCGCCGCGTTACTCCAATCGCCCGGCTGCACTAAGGTGTAAGTGAGGCCTGGCGCTTGCGGAGCTACTCGGAGATGGAGCGGTGGCGCGTCACCGATGACCCCGAGATCATCTGTCGCGACCGCTTCGATCAAGTGATCGCCTGGTATGTTAGTCGTATATTGCACCGTGTTTCCGCTCTCGGCCGCGCCGTTAAAAGATTGGAGAACGTCGGCGGCGTATTTGAGGGCGAGGCGTTTGATAGAGCGGCCGCTCAGTGCGGTCGCGGTCACGTTAAAGGAGCGCGATGATACCACGACAGGGTTGTCGATTGTCAGGCCGCTGCCGGAGGCGCTACCGCCAGGAACGGTGATCGTGATCGCTACTGTTGCCGCCGGATCGAGGATGAAAGTGATGGGACCTATCTCCTGCGACAAGCTATCGACAAATCCCGAAGCCTTGGCGACGGCGCGGAAGAAGACTCCTTCTCCGGCAGGATAGTCATCGAGGCCAAGATAAAACTGATTGAGCGCCTTGGGGTCGGCAGTCAAGTTTCCGTTAGCTATGTCAGTCCAGCTCGCTTCGGTCGCCGGAGTTGTAGTCGCCTGAATCCGCACGGCGACGCCAGACGGGATCGTAGTCTCCGTGACTCCGAAACGGATGTTAGCGACCGGGCCGTTCCTGGAAATGTAAAGGATCGTCGGCCCGAGATGCGGAGTATTACTGGCGAGATTGAAAGGCCCAACCACGTTCGCTATGCTATCGGGGTAACCGGCCGCCACGGCGATCGCGCGGAAGTAAGTGCCGTTCTGCAGCGGGTAGTTAGTCGCGTTCAGCACATATTGCTGCGTCGAGGCGTCATAGGTCATGAAACCGCCGCCGGCCGCGTTCGGGCCGTTCGGCAGATCGGTCCAGCTCGTATTACTTGCATCATTGGGATTGGGCGTCTGGGTTGACTGCACACGCACCAGCAGCGCCGCGGCGTGGCTGGTCTGCTTGGCCGCGAAACGAATTACCGTGTCGTGGAGGTCTTGCGTTACTGCGGTGTGAGCTCCATTAACCGTGAAGTCCGTGCCACCGACACCACCGTGTGGCGGAGGTGGTGGCTGCGGGAATGGCGCGTCGGCCTGAATCCTGACGGTGCCGACCGCGTCCACGCTGTCGAGGCTTTGCGGAACCACAGCAGCACAGAGTGGTTGAGCGGGATCTACCGCAAAAGGTGCTGCACCACTAAACCCATTCACAGCGGGAGGCTGAGTGCTATCACCGTCGCCGAATGCGATTTCAGCCGTGACGTCCTGCATCACATCCTGAAAGTTGGCGATGCGGCCGAGCTTGTCGGCCTTCCCTATCCACATATCCGGTGCGCCCGTGCTATCGCCTGTGTAGGAAGTTGTCTCCGTGGCGAAGGCGAAGCCACCGTCCACAGTCGCAACCGCCGATGTCATAGAGTTGGTAATTCCACCGTGAGCCTCGTCTCCTGCTCCGCCGAACGCATACGCCCGGTCGAGGTTCCCCTGAGGCGTCAGCTTGAGCAGCACGATCTTCGAACCGTTATGACCGTTAGCGCTTCCCCTCGCGCCAACTAGATATCCGCCGTCCGCGGTCTGGACGACGGTAAAGGGGACGACGGAGAAGGTTACCTTTGCAAACTGCTGTGCAGAAAATCGGATCTCGCATTCACATGAACGTGCAGCTCATTGATACGCGCACGAATGCGCACGTCTGGGCCGAGAATTATGATCGCGACATCGCCGATGTCTTCGCGATGCAGACGGAGCTGGCGGAAAAAATTGTGCTCCAACTCAAAGTAAGTCTTTCGCCGCGAGAGAAGATGGCTATCGCGGAACGGACCACAAACAATGTGGAAGCTTACGATTTGTATCTGCGCGGGAAAGCCTGGGCCGAGCAATACAGGGTAGGCAAAGAGGGTGAACTGGAAGCTGAGGGATTCTTGGACAAAGCTATTCAGCGGGACCCAAATTTTGTTCGGGCTTACTGTCTCCTAAGCTCGGTTGAGCTTACTCTTTATCGATATTTTGATCACTCACCGGCGCGTCACGCCAAAGCGGAAAACGCGGTCCAGACAGCTATGCGACTGCGTCCAGACCTGGCGGAAGTCCGACTGGCTGAGGCGGGTTATTATTATCGCATTCGCGATTTTGAAAAGGCGCGTAGCGCGCTCACGGTGGCCACCCGGATGCTGCCCAATAACTCCGACGTTCTTATCTGGAGCGCCGCGATCGATAGGCGACAAGGCCGATGGAAGGAGTCGCTCACAGAACTGGAGCGAGCGCTGGAACACGATCCGCGCAACCCAGATGTCCTGCACGACCTGATCAATACCTACAAGGCACTGCGACGTTACTCGGACAGCGAGCGCTTGGTGGAGAATGGATTGGCCGCCTTTCCAGAAGAGAAGCTCGGTTTTCTCGACGATAAATTTGGCGTTGCCTATGCGCTCGGTGATACGAAAACCTGCCGGGAGATCATTGAGTCGCTTCCGCGCGGCTACAATCCGGGCGGCCATACTTCAATGATTCGGTTTCAGGTTGCCTTTCTGGATCGCGATTGGGACGAAGCTGAGCGCGTGATCGACGCGGCCAAAAAATTGGCTCCGGAAGGTTACGTAGTTCCAATTCCATTTCTCTATGGATTCATGGCGCGCGCCCAGGGCGAACAAGAGAAAGCGCGCGCCTTCTTTGCGCAAGCGCGCCAAATCCTGGAACAAACTCTGATTAAACGACCGGATGATGCCGAGCCGCTCATCTGGATGGGTCTCACCGACGCTGCGCTCGGACGAAAGGAAGACGCGATTCGGGAAGGTCGCGAAGCTGTAGCCAAGGAGCCCATCTCGCGGGATGCGTCGACCGGCGCCGACTTTGAAACTTCGCTTGCCCAAATTTACGCCTGGGCCGGCGAGAAAGATTTGGCTATCGAGCAATTAGCCGCGGTGGTCAAGCTCCCGAACGGCCCGACGGTCGGATCGTTAAAGCTGAGTGCTGATTGGGATGATGTGCGCGGCGATCCACGCTTCGCGCAAATCTTGGAAGAATCAGCCCGGCCCATCGATTTAACTTCCGCGGAAGATAAGAGAGCTATGGAACCGGCTATTCCCGAAAAGAGCATCGCTGTTCTGCCATTTCAAAACCTGAGCGATGATAAGGCTAACTCTTTTTTTGCGGATGGCGTGCAAGATGAAATCTTGGCTGATTTGCGAAGTTGAAAGACTTAAAAGTCATCAGCCGAACTATGTGATGCAGTACAAAAACGCCAAGACACGTAATCTGCGAGAGATCGCTCCGGAATTGGACGTCGCTTACGTCCTGGAAGGGACTGTTCAGCTGTCCGGCAACCGCATTCGCATCAGCGCCTAGTCTTCCCCGAGCGCGAGGTGATCGCTTTTGGTATCATGCAGGGCGACGAAGCAGACGCGAATTGCGTCATCCTGAACCCGCCTCATTTTCAGTTTTTGCCGCGACAACTTTCTTTTGCGCGTCCGCGCAAGTTGGCCTAGAGAAAAAGCATGTCCGGGTACGAGCACGAGCCCGATCGAGTGTGGGATGAATACGAGTGGGAACGTTTTCTCCAGCAGCAGGATCACAAAACCGAAAAATACATGGAGCTGCTCGAGAAGTATCTCGATCACCCGGACCGCGATCAAATCATCGCGCGCGAAATGGGTTGGACCCAGCTCTTGAGCGGCGACGGCGATGCCTGGAGTGATGAGGTGGACGCCATGCTCGCGGAAGAATCGAGCGCGACCCAGGGCGAATCCGGACCGTTCGAAAATGGCACCGGGGCTGTGGATGGATTCGAGGATCACACTCTTTATCGCGCGGCGTTCGCGCTCACGGTTTGGATCGACCAGCTTTTCGACGAACACGCGGCGCTGCAAAACGAACCGGCGGCCGTGAAACTGGCCACGCACTCCGCCCTGGCCAGCGCGAAACTGGCGGCGGCCCTCAGCGATGACGACGTGGACGAGATCGGAATGACGATCGCGTATCTGAAGCGGGCGTTGAAAGCGATCACGGTCTCAATGGAAGCGGGCGCGCAACTCCTGGCCGCGCAGCTTATCACGGCGCGCCAGCATTCGGTCCTTCAACAGCGCCTCTTCGAGGTGCGCGACGGCATCATCACCCTGATGGGGCAATACCGGGGCGAATGGCTCCGCCGCTTCGGCAGCCTCTAACGGCGTTGAATGAAATAGCCTTCGTTCCGTCCAATAATGCATACGGAAGCGATTCCGGCTCAAGCCGATGTTCCGGAACTTGACCTGGTAAAACAATGCCAGGCCGGGGATACCGAAGCATTCGACCAACTGGTAGGCCGTTACCGAACCCGAGTTTTTGGCATGATCTATAACATGGTACATAACGAGCAGGACGCCTGGGACCTAGCCCAGGACAGTTTCCTGAAGGCGTGGAAATCGATCGCGCGTTTCCGCGGCCAATCGTCTTTTTACACCTGGATGTACCGGATCGTGACCAACGTGACCATCGACTGGCTGCGCAAGAAGCAGGTCAAAGGCTCGGGCACGGAGTTCAACGACGAAGTGCAATTGCGCGAGATCGATCCGGCCTCGCGCACGGCACCGAAAGCGGACGCGCTCCCGCACCAGCGGATGGAGCAACAGGAGATTCGCGCGCGGATCGATGCCGCGATCGAGCAGCTCTCGCCGGAACATCGCGCCGTCATTTTGATGAAGGAAACCGAAGACATGCAGTATCACGAAATCGCCGAGGCCCTCGGGTGCTCGATCGGCACCGTCATGTCGCGCTTGTTTTATGCTCGCAAGAAACTGCAAAATCTATTGAGGGATCTGTATGAAAACGTTTGAGGAAAAGTGGACCGCGTGGATCGACGGCGAGCTAACCGGCCCGGAACTGGCCGAGTTTGAAGCTTCGTTGCCCGACAAAGCTGCCGCCGAAGCCGAGAAACGCGATGCCCTAAACCTCGGCGTTTTCTTGAAGCAACAACTCCAGGGCCGCACGATGGGGAACGAGGAATTTTTCCATCATCAATTGCGGGAGCGCATCGCCGCCGATGCGGGTGGCGCGGACGTTCGCGAAAGCTCGGGAACGAAGCGGGCCTGGTGGCCGCTCGGACGATTGGTCTGGGCCGGCGCGACCTCGCTCGCGATCTTTGCCGTCTGCACGGTTTTCGTTCTGCGCGAAAAAGGCCCGAGCGATCAGTCGCAATACCTTTCTCAGATTCTTAATGCGCGAGTGGACCCGGTCGTGAGCCCGAACGCGACGATCTCCATGTTCGAATCGAAGAAGGACAGGGTCACGGTGCTGTGGGTGGACGGTTTGCAATCGCTGCCGTCCGAGTACGCGACCAAGTAATTCTGCTCCATGCAAAGGCGCTCCATTCTCCTGCTCGGCGTGAGTCTGGCGCTGATGCTTGGAGCAGCGGTTTCGGCGCCGGCATCGCAGATAGTCTGGAGCGGGCTGGTCATCGCGAACAACGTCGCGCAGCCGGAGCCGGTTCCACCCGAGCTGAATCGCATCGAAGAAACGCTCAAGGAATTATTCGGCTACAACCAATTCAAAGTGATCGGCCAATCACGCAAGACGCTCGTGACCGGTTCCGAGGATTGGCTCGCCTCGAGCAAATATTTTTCGTTGCACGTCGATTCCAAGGAAGGGAACGCAGCCGGATATTTCCTTAACCTGAAATTGTTCCAAGAAAAGAACCTGCTCCTTGAGACGGACGCGAAGCTGAGCAAGGCTAGCCCGCTCGTGATCAGAGGCCCGCAGGTCGGCGACGGGCAACTGCTGTTGTTGCTCGTGGTGCAGTAGTAGGGGCGGTTCACCGCAATCGCCCGTACCTAAGAAGATGCAAAGCGGACGGCGCGTTGTTAAGTGCAGCTCATGCGCTCTCTTCGTTTTCCTTCGTCCGCGGCGGCGATTCTGGCTATCTGTCTCACCACCTTGAACGCCGAAAAACCCTTCGATTTCGCAAGTACGCCCGGAAAACTGCCGAAGCAGGTGGTGCCGGAAGAGTATGCCATTCGCATTACTCCCGATCTTGAAAAGCGGATCTTTGCCGGATCGGAAACGATCAAGCTGAAAGCGCTTCAGCCCGTTCGCGAATTGGTCCTGAACGCTCTTGAAATCAAAATCAATAGCGCGGCGATCGATGGCAAACCAATTGCCGGATCCGCGATCAAGCTCGATCCCAAAAAGGAAACGCTGACGCTGACGCTGCCTGACGAATTGCTGGCCGGCGCGCATCAGCTCGAACTCACCTTCGCCGGCCAGATCAATCAGCGGGGCCAGGGACTTTATTACGCGCCGTATCAGGAGGAGGGCACCGGGGCGAAAAAGATCATGCTCGGAACGCAATTCGAAGCGACCGATGCGCGCCGATTTTTCCCGTGCTGGGATGAGCCGAGCTTTCGCGCCCGTTTCCAGTTAACGGTCGTCGTTCCGGAAAACTTTACCGCGGTCTCGAACATGCCGGTCGAAAAAGAAACGAAAATCGGCCCGCCTCAGGCGGGCAAGGAAGTCCGGTTCGCCGCGACGCCGCCGATGGCGAGTTATCTCAACGTTCTGTGCGCAGGTGAGCTCGAGGCAATCGGAACCAAAAAAGGCGACGTGAACCACAGCGTCATCGCGACGAAAGGCAAAGCGGCGATGGGCCGCTACGCGCTGGAGAGTTCGCAGCAAATCCTGGATTACTTCAACGATTACTTCGGCCTCCCCTACCCGCTGCCGAAGCTCGATCACATCGCGGTGCCGGGCGGATTTGGCGGCGCGATGGAGAATTGGGGCGGCATCACCTATTACGAGTCGCGCCTCTTGTTCGACCCGGAAAAATCTTCGTCCGAAACCAAGCAGGGCATCTACGAGGTGATCGCGCACGAGACGGCCCACATGTGGTTCGGCGATCTCGTCACCATGGCCTGGTGGGACAATCTCTGGCTCAACGAAGGATTCGCTTCGTGGATGGGGACGAAGGTCACGGCGAAATTCAATCCGGAATGGGAAGTCTGGGTGAGCAAAAATGTTCCGCGCGATCCGACCCGGCGGCACGGCATCGGCAAGGAAAGCGCGATGGAAGGCGACGCTCGCTCGACCACGCACCCGATTCAGCAACCGATCGCGAACGAAGCGGAAGCGAGCAGCGCGTTCGACGACATCACTTACCGAAAAGGAATGTCGTTCATCCGAATGCTGGAAAGCTTTTTGGGCGAGGACGTTTTTCGCAACGGCATCCGCAAGTACATGGCCGCGCACAAATTTTCGAATTCGACCACAGCCGATCTTTGGAACGCCCTCGCGGAAGCTTCCGGCAAACCGGTCGTGGAAATCGCCGCCGCCTGGACGCAGCAGCCCGGTTTTCCCGTCGTGAAGTTGACGCGCGACGCCAGCGGGAAAATCGCCCTGACCCAAGAACGGTTCACGGTGCATTATGAAAAAGCGCCCCCGCTCGAATGGAAAATTCCCCTCACCTATTCGATCGCCGGTGAACCGGCTCCCGCCAGTTTGCTCATGACATCGAAGTCGATGGAGCTTCCAACCATCGCCGCTGATCGCGCGGTGAAGTTGAATGTCGAGGGAGCGGGAAACTATCGCGTTCAGTACGATGACGCGTCGTGGAAATTGCTCCTCGCGGAGTTGCCAACGCTAAGCTCCGCCGACCGCGTGAATTTGCTCAGCGATGCGTGGGCACTGGTGCAGGCGAATCGCGCGCCGCTCTCGCTCTACCTCGATCTCGTCGAGAAATTGCCGGGCAAGACGGAGCTCGCCGAGCGCGACCAGATCATGCACGTGTTCGATTTCATCAACCGCCTGCTCTCGGCCGAACCGAAGCGCGAGGAGTTTCAAAAATACGCGCGCTCAATCTTGCGGGCGAGCTTGGACGAGGTTGGTTGGGAACCGAAGAGCGGCGAGCCGGTGAAAATTGGATCGGTGCGCGCCAGTCTCATCCGAACGCTCGGCGACTTGAACGACAAAGAAATCGTCGCCGGATGCCGCGAGCGTTTTCAGAAATATCTCGCCGAACCAAAAACGCTCGCGCCGGATCTACGGCCCGCGGTTCTCGCGGTGGTCGGGCGTTACGCGGATGAAGCGACCTGGAACAAGCTCCACGACCTCGGCCTCAAGACGACGAGCATCGAAGAGAAACAGAATTATTACGACGCGCTCGCCAGTGCGATCGATCCGAAACTCGTCGCGCGGACGCTGGAGATTTCTCTCGGCGACGAACTGCCGACGAGCCGGGCGATTTACCTCGTGGCCAAGGTAGCGCGGCAAAGCGAGCACCCGGAAGCGGCGTGGAATTTCGCGAAGGCGCACATGAAACAGCTTCTGGCCAAGACCGACGCGCTCGCGGCGAACAGTTACGCGCCCGGTTTGTTCACGTTCTTTTCCGAGGCGGCGCGCATCGCGGAGCTGGAGCGTTACGCCAAATCAGATTTGACGCCGACCGCCGCGAAAGACGTGGCCAAGGCGATCGACGAAGTCGGTTTCCGAGCTGAATTGAAACCGCGTCTGCTCACGCAGATCGCGAGTTGGATCGCCGACGCCGCGAAGGGTCGCTAGGAATCTGATGGTAGGGCGAGACTCTGTCGAGCCGTTCATCTCGCATCGTGAAAACGTTGCGGCTCGACAGAGTCTGGCCCTACCACGTCACGCGCATCATCGCGCTTTTTAGAGAGATTCACGATCTGAGTGTGGCACGATCGGAACCAAACGCGCGGCGCGATTCGCCTCTTCCTCGAGCACCAGCGCTTTCGCGTACTGCCACCCTGCAATCGCGCGGCTGATGAGGAAGAACGCCATCACCACCACCCAGATCGGCTGCATTATTTGCAAGAAAAGCGCGAGGACCGCGAGAATGATTGCGCCGACCAGCCCGAGCACACTCGCGATCTGAAGACTGCGGATTTCGCCGAGTGGAAACCAAAGCAACGCGCGCAGAATTTGGCCGCCATCGAGTGGATAAACCGGGAGGATATTGAAGATCAACAGCACGAGATTGATCTGCCAAATGTGGTAAACCAAAAGGTAGAAATCGGGCGTTTCCTGGGCCGCCCCGGCCGAAGCAGCAAGAACAAGTGAAAGGACGGGAATGAGCACGACATTGACGAGCGGTCCGGCAGCGATACTCCAAAGCACGGCGCCCGGGCGCCGGGGCGGATCGACAAAGGCGATGCCGCCGAGCGGCCAAAGGACGATGCGATCGGCATGTCCTCCGGTTTGCCGGCAGGCGAACGCGTGGCCGAACTCATGGAGGAGGACGATCGCAAACAAGGCGATGTATTCGTAAGCCGCCCAAACCTTCGAGCTGTAGAGACTCGCGCGCTGGATCTCGATGGCCGCGACTATGAACCAGGAAAAATGGAGGTAAACCTGGATCCCACCGAACCGAAATAAGCGAAAAGCACCCTGCATGTTCGCCGCCAAGTTACAGCCGAAAGGACGAGAGCGCGCCTCGTTTTACAGCTTCACTTCCGCCGGCGTTTCCGAAGAAATCAGCAACCGCATCGGCAGCATGGAAGATTCGTAAAAGCCGTGGCGCTTGAAGAAATTCTGCGAACGCAGTTCGGGACGGTCGGTCAGCAAAGTGATGCGAAGGAATTTTTTCTGCTTGGCGAAGCTGATTGCGTGCTCGAGCAACTGCGAACCGTAACCGTGGCCGCGGAAAGAATCGTGCACCACCAAATCTTCCAGGAGAAGGACGAAGCCGCCCTCCGCGGTGCTGATCGTGAAAAGCAGATTGATCATGCCGACGATCGTGCGATCGCGCCGCAGAACGAAAACGCGCCCGCGATTCGGTTCCTCGAAAATCAGGCGCAAGCCCTGGAGCTGTTTCTTTTTGTCGGGCCGAAAATCCTTTTCTTCGCTGAAAAGCTCGCCGAGAAGATTGGATAATTCGTCCAAATCCTCGAAAACCGCCGGCTCGATCACGACTTCGCTCATGGGGTGCCTCGTTATTCCATAAAGCGGCGCCTGTGGCAATGCGGATATCCTTCCATCCTACTCATGATCATGAGCAGGAATTGACAAGGCGACGCACCTCCTTAAGGTAGCGCCTCTCCAAGAGGCTACGCCATGAAACGCACCTTACAGCGCTCCAAGCGCACCCGAAAGAATCAGCACGGTTTTCGCGCGCGCATGAGCACAAAAGGCGGTCGCGCCTGTCTCGCGCGACGACGCCAGCGTGGCCGCAAACGGCTCCTGCCCAAGGGCGCCGAAGTCCATTACGCGCGGCATACCCAGGCGTAGATCGCTACCTGCGCAATTCGCGGAGCGGACCGGCGTACCCCGTCAACTCCAGATATCCCCGGCCCCGGACAGCTTTGCCTTCGCGGGATCCGGTCGCATCGATCGCGCCTTCCCAGTAACTGATGGGTCCGAGCTTTAGCTCCTGGTCCTCGATCGCGGCGCGAAGAGTAAATTCCATGTGCTGCGCCGGCAGCGTGACCCGCCACCCGATCGGGTATTGCGCGCCGTTTGCCTTGCTCTTCCAAAACGCGATCGGCGTCATGGCAAAATCAGCGCGACGGAGATGCGTCACCGCGCCATCAGCCGCGATCCACGTGCCGCTCGAACTGGCCTCCGCTTCGCCGTTTTCGAGCCGCATTTGGTAGAGCATCAACTCCGCGCCATCCTCCCACTGAAGGCAAATCCAATCCCACCCGGCTTCACCTTTCGCGAGCTGGCTGCTCGACCATTCGTGATCGAACCAACTCTCGCCGCGAAAAGGTCGCGTGGTCCCGTTGACGAAAATTTCGCCCGTCGTCTCCAAACGCGGGATCGAATAATAATGCGACGCGCTCGCCCCGCCCGCGGCTTTCGCGCTCACGCCATTCTCCCCATGCGCGATCGCCGGTTTGGTGGCGCGCAAATGCAGATGGACGGTGCCGACTTCGCCCGACGCGACCACGTCGAAGGCGTTGTCGCCGCTCGATGCGAGCGTCCAGTTATCAATCCAGGCCAGGCGTTTCCCATCGTCAAAACCGGCCTCGCCGAATGCGCCCCTGCTTGTCTTCTGTTCGAAGCGAAAAGTTTTCTTGGAAACGTCGGTCAGAGCGAAGTGGGCGAACTTCAAATCGTCTACGATGAAGCGAGAAGAATTTGGGTCGCGTTCCGCGGGAGGCCGGATTCCCTGCCGGAAAAAAGTCAGCTCGTAGCCGAAGCGGTGACCTTCCGCGTCAAAAACATTTCCCGTGAAGTACCACCACTCGGTTTTAAAATCGCGGTGAGCGTGATGGTCTCGCGGGAATTCGTACTGCCAGCCCGGCTCCGCGATTTTCCAATCGGCCGCGGTGCAAAACAGAGCGAGCGCCAAGAGACCAACCAAGGAACGACAGATCGAACGCGCTTTCATTCGTTGCGCAAATTCTCGGCCAGGACCAATCGGCCGGCGCGCCACGCCGGGATGACGCCGGCCAGGATCGCGGCGCAGACAATCCACGCCGGCGTGAAAACCAGTGAGCGCCACGGAAATGCCAGCTGGATCGTCCAACCGAAAAAGGCGCGATTGATCACACCCGTCAGCACCAGCGAAAGACAAATGCCCGACGCCGTTCCGACCGCGGCCGCGAGCAATCCGATCATGCCGGTTTCCCAAAGCAAGAGGCGGCGCACCTGCGCCGCGCTTCCGCCAATGGCCCGGAAAATCGCCAACTCGCGCTGACGTTCCGTGATCAAAATCGTGAGCGACAGAAAAATGCCGGTGATGGCCACGAAGACGGCAATCGTGAGCAAGATGTAAGTGACCGCAAACGTTTGATCGAAGATCTCGAAAATGCGGCGCCGGAGCGATTGATTCGAAAAAATCATGTACTGGCCGGCTGGGCTGAACTGCGCGCGGAAGGTTTCCGTCAAGGCCGCGGCGGATCCGACCGGCTTCAGATAAACGGCGACGCTGTTGATGCGATCGTCATGCCAGAAGCGGCTGAAGTTTTTTGCCGTCATGTAAACGATACCCTGGTCGCGGGTGTAATCGTAAAAGACTCCGGCGACAGGAAATTTGCGCAAACCGTCCGGCGTCATGAGCTCGATCGGCTCGTCTTCACCGAGCCGATGACGGCGCGCGAAACTTTCGGAAACCAGAACAGATGCTTCATCGTGAAATCGGCGCATCAGGCTGGCGTTGTCGCCGCGGATAAATTGAAAATGGCGGCGCTCGCTCCCGCGTATCACCGCCATGACGATATTCTCACTACCCATCGGCACCTCGACTTCACGGAAGGTATCAATGGTCTCGACCGCGGGGTGATTGGCCAGAAACTGCGCCGCCGCCGTCGGAAAAAAAGAAACCGCGCCCACGACTTCATTTGAGGCCGGCGCGATGAAGAGATCGGCGATCAGCGTTTCGTTGATCCATGTCTCCACGGTCCGGCGAAACGAAAAGACCATGACGCTGACGCCGACAGTCATGGCGACCGCCACCGCCAGCGCCGCGATGGTGACGGAGTTTCTGAGCAGCGCGCGAGATAGATTAGCCGCGGCCAGTTCCGGTTCGATCGCCGCGCGTCGCCGGTTACGGCGCAACCATCGGAAAAATTTCCCGGCCACCTGGCTGAAATGGAAGGTGAGGCGCGGGACGAGCAAAGAAA
>QHBM01000002.1 GCA_003244145.1 Chthoniobacterales bacterium | reverse complement strand
GGCCATTTCGTGCGGTGAATCAGCTCCGTCTTGATCGTCGCGTTGAAACTTTCGACGACGGCGTTGTCCCAACAGTCGCCCTTGCGACTCATGCTGCAACGGATGCCGTGATCGCGAAGCAGTTTTCGATAAGCTTTGCCGGCGTACTGGCTGCCACGGTCGGAATGATGGAGGACACCGCGTTTCGGCTTTCGGCGCAGCAAAGCCATTCGCAAGGCATCGAGAACGAGCTTCTCGGCAAGGCTCGCACTCATGGACCAACCGATCACACGCCGCGATCGCAGGTCGAGGATGACCGCGAGGTAGAGCCAGCCCTCGCGCGTTTCAATGTAGGTGATGTCGCTTGCCCAAACGCGGTTGACCGCCTTGATCGCCTTGACGCCGAAACAGCGGTTGAGGACGTTGCCAGCGATCGGGTGGTCGTGCTTGGACGTGGTGGTCACGCGAAAGCGCCGGCGCGTTCGAACAACGATGTCGCAAGCCTTCATCAGCCGGGCAACACGCTTGCGGCCAACACGAACATTCTCGATCCGGAGCTGGCGGTGAAGACGCGGGCTGCCGTACGTCTTACGGCTCATTCCATGAATCAGCTTGATTTTGGTAAGCAACGCCTGATCGGACCGCTCTCGAATGGATGGGCCGCGTTCGCGCCACGCGTAATATCCGGCCTTCGACACCTTGAGAAGTCGGCACATCATTGTGATCCGAAAGAAGCTTTCGTTCTCCTTGATGCACGCGAATCTCAGCGTGATTCTTTGGCGAAGAAGGCCGCCGCTTTTTTTAGGAAGTCACGCTCTTCTGAGACGCGCTTGAGATCGCGTCGTAGCCGATGCAACTCCTCGTCGGCCGAGCTCACCTTTCCGTTACCCGGGAAGGCGGCCGTCCCCGTCTGCGAAAACTCGCGCCGCCATTGGTATAGTTGGTCGCGACTTATTCCAAGATCCGCCGCGACGGCCGTCACCGGCCGCGTTCCCTCATGGCTTAGGCGAACCGCCTCGATTTTGTACTCGCGGCTGTACGTCTGCCGCTTGCGTTTGGTTGACATTGAACACTCCTTCGCCCGCCTTCGACGGGCTTAACTGAGTGTCCACCAAACCGGGTCAACTCCAGAGTGCCAAAGGCGTCCTTTCTAGCAGATCGCGACAGAAATACGTTGCCCGAAATTCCACCGCCGCGGTTAGGGGGCGCAGCAGCGTTGGGCGCCTGGCGACGAACCGCCATCTAACTGATCTTGGTTCGGCTGGCAATTGTTATTACCTAATCACGTACATAACTGACACAGGAGAGATAACAGACGTTACATTCTTGGGTTGCGACCCCAATACCCAACCTTATGATGACATTTCGAACGACGGCGGCTCAGATGAAAGCTATTGCTCCGACGAAGCCGCGCTGATCGCACAGAACGCGACCGGGCGTTCAATGGTAGAGCAGGCGACGCAGCGCATTCAGAATGCCGCCGCAGGCGGTGGGCTCGCTGGCTTCTTGCAACAGCTACAGGTTACGATTCGAGCTGCAGCCATTGGGAATAATCCTGGAAAACCGGGTCTCGCCTTTTACAATCGTTCCTTTGAACTTTTCGGCAAAGCCGCTGCAGAATTATCACAGTCGGAGATCACACCTACGAATATATTGCCAAGTTTGGCGCGGCTGCTGGCCCTAGCTCTCCGTTCTTTATCGGCTCGCAAGGTTCCACCCAAATGTATATGATGCCGACAAACTTGTGGCTTAACTCGTCGGCTAATGTCGGCCTTCAGGCGAATCTAGCGGACAAGTACTTCTTCACGGTGTACAATTCATTCAATAACACGATCACCACGTTGATTCCGACCAACCTTCAGGGCGTAATCAATGCGGTGAACAGCACGTTGAATCGGTTGGGTGGCACGGGCGTAGCGAGCACCGGCGGCGACCCGCTCGGTGACGGAAGCTTCTACGATGACAACTATGACGATAATTCCGAGGTGTACGATGATCCAGCGGTGGACACTGATCCGGGCTGTGGCTGAAGAATGCTTGAGGGAACTGTTGTTTTTGAGATTTCGGAGAATTTTAACGTTGAATCTTTGCGAGGTTTCCTAAATAGGTTTGGCAAGGTTGGTATCTTCGTCTCTGAGCAAGCCCCCTTCGAGTGGTTGCCGATCGAAGACGCTTCTGCCGATGGGTCTGTTTCGGGCGGAAACGCAATTTTGTATTTTCGCCGCAACCGGTTGGTGTGGGAGTTCGATTCTACCACTATTACGACTGGTCGCCTACTCACGTCAGCGGCCAATTTCTTCCGCCTATTGTCCATCGCGGCATCCTTATGTACGCATCGCTTTGCGAACATCTGGGCGTCAGGCGGAAATCTAGGCTTTGACGCGGACCTTCGCAACCCAAGATGTCTTGAAAAATGCGCCGCATACTGGGCAGGCGAGACGAATCCGCTTCCTGGATTCTTTAAAATCAACGAGATCGCGGTTGCGGCCGACGCCATATCTCGGCTACCAATAACCGCCACCGTCGAGAGCGCCCAAACGGAAACAGCAGAGTTGTTTGGGTCACTCGTTCAGGGGTGGCAACGTTGCCGAGACGAGGGCAATCGCGAGGCGTCCGATATGGTTCAGAAAACGCTAAGTAAGTTGAGAACATCGTACGTAGAATAAAACGAATGGCCATCGCCCCGTGCGATACGGTGGAACGAATTTCCAGCGGCATGCGTATGCCTTTCTCGGTGTCTCGAGATCAACTCAGGGCACGGCTACTATCGTTGTAGTCGCCCAGTCTTCGAAAACCGTTTAGCGGGACTTCGTTCCCAGCGTCGAGACGTCGACGTTG
>QHBM01000035.1:278-14297 GCA_003244145.1 Chthoniobacterales bacterium | reverse complement strand
GATTCCGGGGAGCGCAGGCTGCCAGCCTGCTGGTCTCGGCAGCCTGCCGAAACGAACTTCTTGATCCCCTTAAGACTGTAGCGACGGCGCTCAGTCGCCGTTCATCCGCCAACCATCTGCCTCGTTCCCAAGCTCCAGTTTGGGAACGCGCCTTGTTCCAGAAGCTCCGCTTCGCCGGTCTCGTCCGCGGCGAAACCACCGGCCGCGAATGTCTCTTCGAACTCGAGCCGCGACCGCTGGACGAAGTCAGGGACTATCTCGATCTCGTCTCTAAACAATGGGATGAATCACTGAGTCGGCTGAAGAAGTTGGTGGAAACCACCTGAACATCGATGCCAGCCTGTCCGGAGTTATTTCGGCGGCACTGATTTCCTGGCCAAGACCCGGTGAGTGGCGAGTGTGTTCAGAATCTCCGGATCACCTTGGGCCCAGGCATTGTCGATCGTGATGCGCTTGAAGCGCCATTTCTCGCCGTCGCGTACCAGTTCGCAATCGTAGCGATTCATCAGGAGCGCGTTCTCCGCGCCGCGACGCGAACCTTGCCGCGGCATGAAGTGCTGTGACATGACATAGCCATAGAGCGTGGCCGTTTCGCCGCTGATCTCGATCTGGAGATTGCTGGCGGTGTGACTGGTGTCGAGCGGGCCAAGCAGCGGAATGAGAGCGTCGACGATGGCTTGCCGGCCAGTCAGTTTGGAAAAGTCGAGCCCGAGTTTTTTTCCCGCGGGCGTGAAATCGAAAACGCAATCTTCGGCAAAGACGGAGCCGAGGGAATCGGCGTCGCCGTGGTCGAGACCGAAAGCGTAGCGATGCAGGGTGTCGGCAATCTCATATCGGTCATTGGCCAGTTGGGCGGGATCTGTGCTCATAGGCTTCAGTCTAGGCGGTCGCGTTTCAATCGCAAAAAGATCAAAGAATCTCAACCGCGGATGACACGGATTACTCGGATGGGAGCAAGGAACTCAGGAATTCCAATCCGCGAAATCCGTGCAATCCGCCAATGAATTGGCTGCGTCGGAGGAACGGAACTAACTCCGCAACGCTCGGACCGGATCGATCCGCGTGGCGCGCCAGGCGGGGAGGAAGCACGCGATGAACGAGACCGTGATCATCACGACCAGGGCGAATCCGAAGGCTACGGGATCGCGCGGACTGACTTGGTAAAGCAAATTGCCGATCAATCGCGTGAGCGCGAGAGCAGAGACTGCGCCGATGACTATCCCCGCAACCGTCAGCCGCATGCCACGCGAAATGACCAGGCGCAGGAGATCTTTGGCGCTCGCGCCAAGCGCCATCCGTAAACCTAGCTCACGCGTGCTTTGCGATACGGAATAGGACATGACCGCATACAGACCTATGGCCGCCAAAAAGAGAGCCATCGCGCCAAAGATCGCGACCAAGGTGGCCGAGAGCCGCTGTGTGTAACCCTTCCTATCCACTTGCTCCTGCAGGCGGTAGGGCGCAATCGGCGCGAGAGTAGCATTGAGCGCCTGCACTTCACGCGCGAGCGCATTCCTGATCGCGCCGGGAGTCTCGCGCGAGCGGACAATAAGGCTATTGCTGACAGAGAAATTCTGCCGCACCGGCACATAGAAGAACGACTTGGGTAGCTCGTTCTTACTCTCGTAGTTTGCATTTCTGGCAACGCCGACAATTTGCAGCCAACGCTCCTTAACCCTAAACCGCTGTCCCATCGGATCCTTTCCCGGCCAATACTTCGCCGCCATGGTTTCGTTGATAATAGCTATTGGCAGCGCCTTTTCGTCGTCCGTGCGTTGGAACTCGCGTCCGGCGACGATTGGAATACCTAGCGTCTTAAAGTATTCATCAGCTACTTCAATGTAGGACACGTTGAGTTGCTCGTCGGGTGCGGGTTGATAGCCATCAATCTCAAGCGGCGCCGAAGAGAAAACTCCGTAACTAAACGGAACTAACCGCGCCAGAGTGGCCGATTCCACATCGGGATTTTCGCGCACCCGATCAAGTAACTGAGTGTAGAAAACCCTGGCACGTTCCGCGTTGTAGCCAGCGGAGAACACGTCGGCGCTGGAGACAATCACATCCGTAGAGAAGCCCGGGCTGGCATTTTGCATCCGCTGCAAGCTCTGCAAGAGCAAGCCGGTGCCCGCGAGTAACACGAAGCTAAGTGATACCTGAACCAGAACCAGACCTGAGCGCAAGCGCGATCGGCCACTGCCACCTACGACACCGCTGCCTTCGGTTTTCAGCGCGCCGGAAAGATCGACATGGCTGGCATGGATCGCCGGCACGAGCGCAAAGAGCATCGTAGCGCCAAGGCAGATAGCGACACTTACCGCGAGGACGCGCCAGTCAATTTGTCCGGGAAAATCAATGACGATTCCCGCCGCGGGCGTGGGGAACGAAAGCACGAGGGCATTGCGGCACCAATACGCCACCGCGATTCCGCCCGCGGCGGCGATCAAGCCAAGAAGCAATCCTTCAGTGAAAAGTTGTTGGATCAAACGGCGTCGCCCCGCGCCGAGCGCCAGGCGCATCGTCATCTCGTGCCGGCGCAGCAGCGAGCGCGCGAGCAAAAGATTGCTGACGTTCGCGCAGGCGATCAGCAGAACGAAAAACACCACTGCCATCGTGATGCCGAGCGTCGCGGACATGTTACTCGCCTGGTTGAAGGGCGTTTTCCACAAAGGCGAAAGCGCGAGGTCGTGACCGCGATTTGTTTCGGGGTAATCCTTCTCCAGCCGTTGTGCAATGGCGTGCAGCTCAGCGTCCGCCTGCTGACGCGTCGCTCCGGGTTTGAGAAAGGCGTAGCCTTCGATCCAATGCGCACTGCGGTCCTCCAGTTTGTAGCCGGTCGTGTCGAACGTCTCCTGCATCGACGTCGGCACCCAGAAACTGGAGGAGTAACCTATGAAGGTGCCGTGAAATTTTTCCGGCGCGACGCCGACGATCGTGTGTTGAACGCCGTTAAGATACTGCGTCCTGCCGATGATTGCCGGATCGCCGTTGTATCGATCCTGCCACGTCCGGTAACTGATCACCGTCACTGGATGCGCGTTGCGCCCCGTGCCTTCTTCCGGCCTGAACCCGCGACCGAGAATTGGCTGCACTCCGAGCGCGTCGAAATAATTTGCCGAGACAATGCCGCCGGTCGCGCGTTCGGCCCGATCGCCCACACTGAGGGTTGTGCCCATGATCCGGTCGACGATCAACGACTCGAAGAGCGTGGAATTCTTTTCGTAATCGAGAAATTCGGGATAGGAGAGTCCGGTATATCCAGTGGCGCCGCGGGTGGTGGCGTTCAACGCGAACATGCGGTCCTGGTGCGCGACCAAAGGATAAGGGCGAATCAGAATACCCTCGATCCAACTCAAGACCGCGGCGTTTGTTCCTATACCGAGGGTCAGGCATGAGATCGCAAGAATCGAGAAGCCAGGGTTACGAAAAAGCATGCGCGCGCCGAAGCGCAGGTCCTGCCAGAACTGTTCGGCGGAAAGCCAGACGCGTTGTTCGCGCGCCGCTTCCTTGATTTGCTCGACGCCGCCGAATTCCCGGAGGGCGGCGTTGCGCGCTTGGTGAGGCATCATACCAGCGGCGATATTTCTTTCGGTCAAAAGATCGACATGTTGCTGCATTTCCTCCGCCATCTCGGCGTCACGGCGATTCTTGCGAAACAACCCGAACAACCGAGAAAACCAGGAGTGAAGGAGGTCACGCATAAGAGCTAACTGGCGGAAAGGACGAGATCGATCCCCTTAGTGATGCGAGACCAATGGTCGGTTTCCGCGACGAGTTGTTTTCGGCCGGCGGCTGTGAGCTTGTAGTAGCGCGCTTTGCGATTGTTGTCCGAAACGTCCCACTCCGCTTTGATCCAGCCGCGAGCTTCGAGGCGATAAAGCGCGGGATAGAGCGAGCCTTGCTCGACGTTTAGAATCTCCTTCGACATCTGCCGGATGCGGTCGGCAATTTCGAGGCCGTGCCGCGGCTCGTGCTGAAGTGCTTTCAGGATCAGCATGTCGAGCGTACCGTAAACGAGGTCTGGTTTTTCTTTAGCCATGGTTCTGTTTGTTATCTTACTAGCCAGTTGAGGAAGCTGAGCTTGTCGATCTACTTTTGATCAGCGCATCGATGCTCCATCGGCCTGGGCCATAAAAAACAAAGAGGAAGAAGAACCAGCAATACAAGACCGCTGACTCGGTGCCGTTGAGCATTGGTAGGAGTCGCTCGAGCGCGCTCGGCGCATGACTCAGTTCTTTGCCGGAAAAGCCAAACAGAAAGAAAACGACGGCCATTTCGCCGCTGGCGAAAAAGGCAGCAAGACGCGTGAGCAAGCCAAAGGCGACGAGGAAGCCGCAGGCCAATTCAATCCCGCCGCCCCACCAGCCCCAGGCTTCCGTCGCGGGATACCCGCCAGGCGGGAAATGAAGAATTTTCTGTCCGCCGTGACAAGCAAACAGGAGCCCGACAATTAGACGCGTGATGCAATAGACGGGATCCGACAAACGCTTCAATGAGTCCATGCTTTTGCTCTCCTAGACAGTCTCGGTAAGCCGATTGTTCAATCTTTGTCTAGACTGTCAAGGGGAGTTTTTTTACGAACGCCTGGCGGGAACTACTGGGCGTCCTTCAGCGTAGGAAGCTTGGTGTAGAGCACGGTGAAGGAGAGCTTGCGCTCCTCGCCCGGTTTCACCGGGACGTTGAACTCGATCATGTGCGCGTCCTTCTTGGTGAAGGGATCGGACTTGGCGTTGATCTCCCAGGTATGCCAGCGACCGAGGTTCTCGATCACACGAATCTCGACCGGCACCTTCTTGTGGTTCCGGAGCTTGATCTCGAACGATTCCGCGGCGGTATGTTTCGCCGGGTCGACCTCGAAATTCGTTCGCGTTCGTTCACCCACGAGATCGAACGCGAATCCCGTATCCGCCTGCACCATCTCGTTTGCTGAGGTCGCCGGCACGTCGGACTCGCCGATAAACTCCAACTCCTGATCCGCTGAACGGCGGAAGTATCGCATCCGACCTAGCGGTAACGGCACGCCAAGATCATTCGCCGCGGTATTCTTAAACTCACGCATGACGTGCACTCGCGTGGTCGACTCAACGCCGTCATCTGGGTTCAAATTCGCGCCGTTGCCGCTTGCCCGGATATCGTTCGCCGCACCGTAATAGGCGAAAATCTTTTTCGATTGCACTCCTTCCGCGTGGAGAAATTGCACCTGCTTCTGTTCGCGGTCCTTGAGCGAGATGGGCGCGGGGTGAGTATAGACGTAATACTCGTCGAGCTCTTTGGCCTGATTGTTGATGTAGGAACCGGTCACAATCGTCCTTTCCGTCGCGGCCTCTTCGGGCACCGAGGGTTTGGCCCGCGGCTCCATTTTGGAAATCATCCCAGCGACGAATTTCACTCGCGTGTTCTCGAAGCTCTTGCCGGTCTCGTTATTGATCGTCATCCAGCCCAATAGCTGCACCGCGTCGGAGTCTTCCGCCGTGATCACGTTGTAATCGGCGAACCAATGAATGCCGTAGGCGGTATAAGCGATCTCCGCGTTGAGCTGCACGGGCGCTGGGGTCGCAATCTTCCAGAGAAACTCCGGTTTGATCGTTCGATCGGCCGAAAGAGGCGGAAAGCGGGGCGTGCCTGGAAGCTCGAACTGCGTCTTGCCCTCCACTTCGATGATAGGCATGAGCGGCGGCTCCTTTTGGTTATTGCTGTCGTCACGAATCTTGATCCGTCCGCTGCGAATGATTTTGCCCGGGATAACATGGCTCTTGCCTTCGTCGTAGCGGAGAAAATCGATCGTCTGCCCCTCGAACCAGGCGAGCATCGTCTCTTGCGTCACCGCGCTTCCGCGAAAAGCTTGCTCCTGAATCTGCAACTCCGTTTTTCCACTCGGATCACGCAGAATGACCGAGCTTGGCTCGGCGAAGAGCGCTACGTCGGAGTAACGAATGTCGTTAACCCCGGCCTTTAGATCGAGTTTCAAACTGTCGCGGATGATCGCGAAGTCCTTGTTGTAAATCGTGAGCGAAGTCTCGCCGTTGATTCGCAGCACGGTGCATGTTGTGAGAGCTATCAGGAGGAACGCCTTCTTCATACTCGGTCCTTATCGAATCGCGCGTCCGTCGTCGAGTTCATTCACATGAAAAGCCGATTACGATGGGAGCGTCGACTGCGACGCAAATTATTCAGCGCGCGATAAAACGCGCCGCCACGAGCGCGATGACGATCGCCGCGGTAATGAGGCTCGCATAGACGATGCGATCCTGCCGCCGCGCGCGGCGGGCGGCTTCGGCATACGGTATGCGCGTGAAAGTAACCATGGTGTAGAGCGGCAGGTAGATCCCGGGCAGCAAGCCCTCGAGCGCGTGGTCGAGCTTCTTCTTCGCGCGAAATGTTTTCGACGCGGTCTTGTCGCGCATCTCGATAAAGTTATCGACGGCGAGGCGGGCGAGCGCGTCGGCGTTTTCTTTCCGCCGCGAAAAATATTCGGCGAACGCGCGCGCCCGGTCGCCGGAGAATTCGGCCAGGCATTCGTCGAGGACGACGCAATCTTCGAAGGCCGCGTTCATCCCCTGGCCGTAAAAGGGCACGACCGCATGGGCGGCGTCGCCGACGAGCGCGACCTTGTCTTTGTAAGACCAGGGCGCGCAGCGAATGGTTACGAGCGAACCGGTCGGATTTTCGCGATACTCCTCCAGGAGCGCCGGCATGAGCGGGACGGCATCGGGAAATTCTTCATCGAAGAAGCGGCGTATCGCATCGTCGGTCCTAGTGGATTCAAAACTACGCGGGCCTTTGAATTCCCAGAAGAGAGTGCAGGTAAAGGAGCCATCGGGATTCGGCAGCGCGATCATCATGAAACTTTTGCGCGGCCAGATGTGGAGCGCTTCTTTTTCCATCTGCCACTTACCATCCGGCCCGGGCGGAATGGTGAGTTCCTTGTAGCCGTGCGCGAGATAGCTCTCGTCATACTCAAAACCCGGGGCCTCTTTCCGCATCGCCTCCCGCACCGCGGAAAAGGCGCCATCGACGCCGATCACCGCGTCTGCGGAGGCGGCGATCGGTTGGTTGGTTTCGGTGTTTAGAAGCTGCGCGGTAGCGGAATCAAGATCAACATCGGTGCAGCGATGATTAAATCGGACGCGCACGTTTGGATAGCGCAGAGCTGCTTCGATGACGGTGCTATTGAGCGCGCCGCGGCCGATCGAATTAATGCACTTGTTCGGGTCGCGATCGTAGGGCGAGAAGTGCAGCTCGCCTGATTTGTCGTGAATCATGCGACCGGGCATCGGGATCGCTTGCTTGAGGACTTCGTCCGCGATGCCGAGCTGCTCGAGCGCGTGAATCCCGCGGGTCGAGAGCGCCAGGTTGATTGATCGCCCGCCGACGAAGTTGCCCGCGCGCGGATCGGCCCGTCGCTCAAAAAGCTCGACCTCGTACCCGCGCCGTCCGAAATAGGCCGCCAGCAATCCACCCGCGAGACCGCTGCCAATGAGAGTGAATTTGGAATTCAATCGAAGAAAGCTCGCACAAAGTCGACTAAGGACACAACGTTGCTGAACAATATTTCAAGATGAGACGCGCTGTCATGCTTCGGGATTTTGCCTCAATCACGTCGTGAAAATTGTGTCCCTGAATGTCGGATTGCCGCGTCAGGTCAACTGGCAAGGCAAGGTCGTGAGCACGGGAATCTTCAAGGAACCGGTCATAGGGCTGGCCATGTTGCGCACCTTGAATCTCGATGGCGATAAGCAGGCCGACCTCACCGTCCATGGTGGCGTGAGCAAGGCCGTTTATGCCTACCCCTCGGAGCATTACGATTATTGGCGAGCAGAGTTGCCAGGAATAGATCTGCCATGGGGAATGTTCGGCGAAAATCTCACCACCGAGGGACTGCCCGAGGCAGCAGCTTACATCGGCGACAGGTTTGAGATCGGCGAGGCTGAGCTGATGGTGACCGAACCTCGGATGCCTTGTTACAAACTAGGCATTAGGTTTGGGCGGCCGGACATCATCAAACGCTTTCTGGCCAGCCGACGCACCGGCTTCTACTTGTCGGTCGTCCGCGAAGGGATGGTTGCTGCTGGCGAAAGGATGAAACTGGTTGGGCGAGACCAGCAAGAGATTACTATCGCCGACATCACCCGGCTTTACGCTTTCGATAAAACTGATTTGAAAGCGCTGCGGCTAGCTATTGCAGTGGACGCTTTGCCGGAAAGTTGGAAAGGTTACTTTCGACACCAGCTTGAAAAGCACTCCGGTTAAGTGCTTCCGGTAATTGAAGACGATCTCATCCTTGGCCCCTACGTGGTTGTTTGGTGCCTCAATATGACAACAGATTCATCTGAGTTACCCCATCATGATCCCGTCGCAGCGCGCCTGCGCGGGTTCGGGCCGCTGGGGATTCTTGCGATTCTCATCATCCTCGCGGGCAATTTTCTTTTTCCGCCGCTCAGCGCCGTGCTGGTGTTGATCTGGGTGCAACTGTCCCGCACACCATGGCGCGAGATTGGTTACGTGCGGCCGAAGAGCTGGATCGGAAGCATAGTTGTGGGCATCGCTTTCGGGTGCGCGTTCAAGTTCCTGATGAAAGCGATCGTGATGCCGTTACTGGGCGCTCCGCCAATCAACGCGGCCTACCATTACCTGGCTGGAAACCAGGCCGCGCTTCCCGGAATGGTGTTCACGCTGATTGTTATCGCGGGCTTTGGAGAGGAAACCCTCTACCGCGGATACATGTTTGAGCGGCTCGGCAAACTTCTCGGCCACGCCGTGTGGGCCAGCACGCTAATCGTGGTGCTTACGTCTGCAGTGTTTGCCTTGGCCCATTACTCTGTCCAAGGTTTGGCCGGCAGCGAACAAGCTATGATGACCGGCCTCGTGTTCGGAACGATCTTCGCCGTCACAGGCCGGATCTTTACCCTCATGGTCGCTCATGCTGCGTTTGACCTGCTCGCGCTCGCGATGATCTACTGGAATATCGAAACCACAGTCGCCCACCTCATCTTCAAATAGTCGACAGCAGCGCGCTGTAGCCGCCTCGCTCTGTCGAGGCGCCTCGGGAACACGGCGACAGAGCGCCGTGACTACAGTTTACGGCCTTTGAAAAATGGCCGGGAATTTAAAGCGATAGATCCAGAGAAGGAAAAGAGCCATGACCGCGTCAATCCCAGCAATCCCGAGACCGGCCGGAAGAAGAAAGATGTGGAAGAGCACGATGTTCACAATGACCGGACCTAGTAACGTAAGTCCCCCGGGAACGAAGCGGGCTCCGAGAAGAAGCAGGAGGCCGCCCACGACCTCGAGCGCCGCAATAACATAGATATAACCGCTGCTAATGAGCGCTCCGAGAAAGGCACCGGCTTGGCCTGGAATCTCCGGCACCGGTCCCATGAAGTGGAAGAAGCCGTTGGAGCCGAAGACCACGAACTGAAGCCCAAGCAGGACCCGGACGATGATGATAACGTATTTCATACTTGCTTCTGCCTTACCTCAGTTGATGCGAAAGAGGAAGAACTCTGTTACCGATGCTCGCCCAGAATCTTCGCGAAGCGCCAGACTTCGTGGAAGGTATTGTAAAGCGGCGTCGGCGCGGCGCGGATGACGTTCGGCTCGCGGAAATCGCATTTCACTCCCGTGGCTTCCAGTTTCGCGAATAGTTCTTTCGGATGTTCGTGCACCTCGATCGAGAGCTGGCAGCCGCGAGCATCTGTCTCACGCGGCGTGATGACGCTGAGTTTCGAATGCCCCGCGGCTTCGATAAGAAATTGGAGGTACCCGGTTAGCTTGATCGATTTTTTCCGGAGCGCTTCCATGCCGCCGGCTTCATCGAAGATCGCCAGCGACGCGCGGAGCGGCGCCATCGACAAGATCGGCGGGTTGCTGATCTGCCAGGCGTCCGCTGAACGAACCGGCACAAACTCGGGCTCGAGATGCAACCGGAAACGAGTAGCTGGATCGTTACCGAACCAGCCAGCCAGGCGCGGTAACTCGCGGTTAGTCGCGTGCCGTTCGTGCACGAACACGCCCGCTGCCGCGCCGGGGCCGGCGTTGAGATACTTGTAGGAACACCAGGCGGCGAAATCGACGTTCCAATCATGCAACGCCAGCGGCACGTTGCCGACCGCGTGCGCGAGGTCGATCCCGACCATGCAGCCGTGCTTTTGCGCCGAGGCCGTGATTTTCTCGATATCGAAGAGCTGACCGGTGAAGAAGTTCACGCCCGCGAAAAGCACGAGCGCGATCTCGTCGCCATGTTTGTCCAGCGTCGCCTCGATCGTCTCGGGGCGAACGGTAAGCTCTCCTTCGCGCGGCCTAGCGAGAACAAGCGCCTCCCGCGGATTGAACCCGTGATGAGCGATCTGAGATTTGACCGCATAGGTATCGGAAGGGAAAGCCGGCTCTTCCATGAAAATCTTGAAGCGCTCTTTGGTCGGCCGATAGAACGTCGCCATCATCAGGTGAAGATTCACCGTAAGGCTGTTCATGCAGATGACCTCGTTAGGCCGGGCGCCGACGAGCCGGGCCGCCGGCTCGCGCAATGTCTCGTGATAAGAATACCACGGCGTCTTCGCGCCGAGATGCGCATCGACGGCGAGCTTCGCCCAATCGTCCAGCTCCTGTTCGACGATCTGCCGCGCCGCTTTGGGCATTAACCCAAGCGAATTTCCAGCGAGGTAGATGAGCGGCTGGCCATCTTTGCCGAGCGGGAGATGAAATTTTTCCCGGAAATCACGCAGCGGATCCTCAACATCGAGTTGAAGAGCAAACTTTTCGTCAGGTAAAAAATTCATCGAAACGGTTTGGACGGGATTAGCCCGGTTTTCACGAGACCCTAATCCTAATAATCCTGTGAATCCTGTCTATTTCTCCGGCGCCGGCTGCATGAGCTCGATCGTTGTTCCATCCGGATCGCGCACATAGACCACGCGCTTGCCGGTGTTCGGACCTGCCATCAGCGTTTGTGGTTTGCCGGCCGCCTTCCAACCGGATGCAGTAATCCTCTCGATGACGGCATCGAGATTATCCACCGTCAGCGCGACGTGAACCGACCCGACGTCGCAGGGTCGAGGGATGAGGTGTTTCCGATCGGGCGGCCCGCGGTATTCGAGCAACTCAATCTTATGGCCGGGCGCTTTTAACACTGCGATCAGAATTTCAGCACCCGGAACGCCAGTGATCTCAGCCGCGAGTTCGCCCGTTTGGTGGGGGCGGTGCGAAAGCTCGAAGCCGAGGACGTCGCGCCAGAACGCTAACGACCGCTCGAGATTCGAAACGGTAATGCCCGTGTGGTCGGCGGCGATGATACGAAATGGAGCGCTCATCTATTTCCAACCGCTGCGATCACCTTGAGCTCAATCGCGATTGGCGTGGGCAGCGCGGTGATCTCGATCGTGGTGCGAGTTGGATTAGGTTTGCCGGGCCCGGCGAAATGTTCGGCGTAGAGTTTGTTATAGATCGGAAAATCGTTCTTCATGCGCGTAAGGAAAACCGTCACATCGACGATGTCATTCCAACTCGCGCCTGCGTCCTCTAGAACGAGCCGAACATTTTCGAAGACCGCACGGCATTGCGTTTCGATGTCGTAACTGGCGATGTTGCCAGCGGCATCGAGGGTTACCCCGGGAATTTCCTTACTCCCGCGCACACGCGGTCCGATGCCGGAGAGAAACAGGAAGTCCCCTACTCGCTTCGCGTGCGGAAATGCACCCACCGGTTCGGGCGCGCGGGAACTTTCGAAAGACTTACTCATTTTGAGGTAGGTAATTTCTTAGCCACAGATTAACACGGATGAAACACGGATGAAGAACAGTTCAGGGTTCAGGAATCGGTGTAAATCCGTGTTCATCCGTGGCTAAATTCTTCATCTAATTGACGAGCAAGAGATCTCCGATAGTCAATGCGGCGAAGCCATAGGTTTCCTCTTCTGCTGGGCAAGCCATTTGTATAGCTCAGGCCGGTCGTAAACATCGAGAATGTAATGATCGCGGTCCGGAAGCACGGTCAATTGTGGATGACCGCCGGCCGCTTCCATCGCGTGCACCAATTCTTCGACTTCCTTCAGCGGCGTGAACTGATCGTTCGTTCCGTGAAATAACCAAACTGGAAGAGTGGCCAGCTTATCCGCCCACGCTGTGATCGGCCCAACCGGACTGAGCGATACCACTGCGGCAAAACGGTCCGGCATTTTGTAGGCGGCATAAAGCGCTCCGCGTCCACCCATGCTGTGTCCCGTCACGTAGATCCGATCGGGGTCAACGCGGTGGGTCCGCATTACTTCGTCGAGGATCGCGCCCAAGGCATCGACCTCCGTCCAGATTTCGCCCTTGTGACACTGAGGCGAAATCACGATGAACGGAAAATTCGGATCGGCTTCCACCTTCTCGGTGAGCCCGAGCTTTTTCATCTGGTCGATGTCGTCGCCACGCGCGGAGCCTCCATGGAGATAAAGGATAAGCGGCCAGCGCTCCGTGCTCTTTTCGTAACTGCGAGGCAGAAACAAGAGGTATTGCATCTGGATCTTGTGAGGCATTTCGCGTTGAAGCGTAAATGTCTGTTGCCTGGCCGCGGGTGAACCAGACTCTTTTACCGCTTGCGCGGAAACGCCAACGAGGGGGATGACCGCAATCCCACAGAGAACGATGCAAAGGGCAATCTTCACAGCCAGCGTTTCGTTGTCGCCTGCCTAGTGCTTGAGATTAAGCTCCACCGAATCATCATCGCGCTATTCGTCGACCACGACCTTGAAGCCGCCGTAAACCATGCGCTTCGAATCGAACGGAATCGATTTCATATCCATCATCTTCGCCAGCCGCGGGTCCTTCATCACCTTGTCGTTGACGCTGTCTCGATGCGCGCGCGTTTTGAATGTGATCCACGAGAAAACCACCGTCTCACCAGGCTTCAGTTTGATCGTGCGCGGGAACGACGCCGCCATCTTGGTTTTGAGATCGTCGCCCACGCATTCTCGGAATTCCAAAGCACCGTACTCGCGCCAAATCTTGCCCGCTTTCTGGGCCATGCGGCGGTAAGTCGACATATTCTTCTTCGGCACCGGCAATACATATCCATCAACGTACTTCATGAGACTCCTAAGGTTGTTTTCGCAGCACTGTTTACTTTGCGATGCCGACGTTGTTGCTAAAAATACGAGGCTAGATCAGTTGCGCCTTCGCCTTTCTCCGGCATACAAGCTAAACGTTCATCGATTTGAAGACCGTTTCCGTCGAATGCAATCGCTGAAAGCCTATCGTTAACGGACTGCGTTTGTCCCGTAACGGTTAAAGTGTTGGCAACAAAACGGACCAACAATTTGTAAAAATCGAACCGCCCACGAAGACTAGGTTGCGGCAGTTTTACACCAAGAAGGCGATCCAGTGATGCCATATATATCTGCATTGAATCAAATAACGCCGCAAAATGTCTGTAGAACCCATTGCGTAGGTGGATTACACCGCGAGCCAGAAGACTTTCAAATTGCTGAATCGACCAGCGCTGATCGTCGGGATAGTCATGGTAAAGTCGTAGTTCATGAGGTGGCTCCTCCGGATGTCCACAATGAACATGAAATAGGACCGGCAGACCGTCTCTGAATCCAGCCACATGTATTCCGCGCACTTGGTTCTCCCAAGGCTCCTTCATAGCTGCGATCTGTTCGTTCAAGGTTCTGGCAAGAAGCTGGCCAACCTTCTCGACTGAATCACCCCGCTGCACTTTAGAGTCGGCGAAACCGCGAAGCCAGGTGTCGAGGCGGTGATTTGGTAGGTTGCATCTGCCCCAAATGGCGAAGCCTATGTTGCCAACTTCGCTATAATGAATTTTACTGCCGTCGCTTACGACGTCGACTAACTTTGCTCCTTTCCGGCGTGTAATCGCCGAATCTCCGACCATCACGATTCCATGCGTGGAAATGTCGCTTACGACTAAGCTCATACGGATCTGCCTAATGAAATTGGTTCACTTTGCGATGCAGACGTTCTTCGGTTCGGTAAAGAAGCGGAGCGCTTCCTCGCCGCCTTCGCGGCCGACGCCGCTTTG
>QHBM01000035.1:0-225 GCA_003244145.1 Chthoniobacterales bacterium | reverse complement strand
GCAATTCACCCAGACGGTGCCGGTATGAATTTGTTCCGCAACGCGATGCGCGCGGCTCAGGTTTTGGGTCCAGACACTGGAGGCCAGGCCGTATTCGTTGTCGTTGGCGTAGCCGATTACTTCTTCTTCGCTATCAAACGGCGTGATCGTAACGACGGGGCCGAAGATTTCTTCGCGGTTGACCCGACAGGCGACCGGTAAACCGGTGATGACGGTGGGCGGAAA